>NZ_JAMYUA010000053.1:0-36992 GCF_040322715.1 Mesorhizobium sp. M0106
GCCCAAGGCCGCGCGCCTGGTCCATGCTCAAGCGGCCAAGACTGCTGGCATCGGATGGATTGCATGAAACGGAACGCAAAGCCGGTTCCAGGTGTTGATCATGCCGAGCGCAACCGAGAGCTTGACCAGCTCCTGTTCCGAGAAATATTCGAGCGTCCTTGCATAGAGTTCGTCCGACACACCGTTGTCGGCAATCCTGGTCAGCGCGTCGGTCCAGGCCAAGGCCGCGCGTTCGCGCTCTGAAAACAGCGGCGATTCCTTCCATGCGGAGACGAGATAGAGCCGCTGCTCGCTTTCGCCGTCGCGGCGCGCTTCGCGGCTATGCATCTCGACGCAATACGAGCAGCCGTTGATCTGCGACGCCCTGAGCTTGATCAGATGCAACAGGCTTTTTTCGAGCCCGCATTCGTCGACTGCCTTGTTGAGCGCCGACACCGCCTTCATGATCTCCGGCGCCGCGCCGAAAAATTGCAGCCTCTGTTTCATCGTCTGTAGCCTTTCATGCTTGCTTGGTTGAACTTGATTTCTGCGGCCGCCGATGGCGCTCGACGAAGGCGCAGTTCGCGGCGACCGAACGGGGATCGGCATCGGCGGTGTATTCTGCAACGATGTCGGACAGCCGGGCGTCGGCGAGCGCGGCGCGATAGGCACGCTCGGCCTTCAGCATGGCTACGTTGATGCCGCAGGGTTTGACATAGACCGAGGCATCGAGCTTCGCTGGGCCGCGCTGGCGGATTTCGGCGCAGCGGAACGCCGGTTCACGCCCCTCGACGGCCAGCACGATATCGAGCAGCGTTATGCGTTCCGCCGGCCGCGCCAGCCGGTAGCCGCCGGACGGCCCCGGCACTGATTCCAGGATGCCGGACGCAGTCAGCGCGTTGAGATGCTTAAGCAGATAGCTCGGCGACAGCCCGAACGCTTCGGCCATGGCAGCACCTGGCAAGGTCGCGGCGCCGTCAACGCCGGCGAGCATCGCGGCGCAGTGGATGGCCGCTTCGACGCCTTCGCCCAGCTTCATTTCGCTCTCCTGTTCATGGATATAGATTATCGTGGATAACTTTTATCCGCAATAGGAAAATCAAAAAGCGGCGCCCATGAACGCCGCTTTTTTCGCAATGCTATTCCGCCGCCACCTTGGCCATCGGATTGTTCGGATGCGTCGTCCAGTTGGCATAGATCGCCGACACTGGCCTACCA
Organism: Mesorhizobium sp. M0106; assembly: GCF_040322715.1. Lineage (NCBI taxonomy): Bacteria > Pseudomonadati > Pseudomonadota > Alphaproteobacteria > Hyphomicrobiales > Phyllobacteriaceae > Mesorhizobium > Mesorhizobium sp. M0106. The sequence continues at coordinate 1,198 of NZ_JAMYUA010000053.1, forward strand.
GTGCGCTCGTCGATCGCGCCAACCGCCAGTGGCTCCATGGTGATGCAGTTCTCGACCGGGCAGACATTGACGCAGAGATTGCAGCCGACGCATTCGGCCTCGATCACCTCGAAATGCCTGAGGCCGTCGACCATGCTGGTGATGGCCTGGTGCGAGGTGTCCTCGCAGGCGATGTGGCAGCGGCCGCATTTGATGCAGGCCTCCTGGTCGATATGCGCCTTTGCGACGTAGTTGAGGTTGAGATACTGCCAGTCGGTGACGTTGGGCGTGGCGCGGCCAATGATGTCGTCGAGCGAGGCATGGCCCTTCTCGTCCATCCAGTTTTCCAGGCCGGCGATCATCTCCTGCACGATCTTGAAGCCATAGGTCATCGCCGCCGTGCACACCTGCACATTGCCGGCGCCAAGCGCCATGAACTCGGCGGCGTCGCGCCAGGTGGTGATGCCGCCGATACCGGAGATCGGCAGGCCCTTTGTTTCCGGGTCGCGCGCGATCTCGGCCACCATGTTCATGGCGATCGGCTTCACCGCCGGGCCGCAATAGCCGCCATGCGAACCTTTGCCATCAATCGTCGGCTCCGGTGCGAAATTGTCGAGATTGACGCCGGTGATCGAATTGATGGTGTTGATCAGCGACACCGCGTCGGTGCCGCCGGCAAGGGCAGCTCGTGCCGGCTTGCGTATGTCGGTGATGTTGGGCGTCAGCTTGGTGATGACAGGCATGCGGGTGTTGGCCTTGCACCAGCGCACCACCATTTCGATGTATTCCGGCACCTGGCCGACCGCCGCACCCATGCCGCGTTCCGACATGCCATGCGGGCAGCCGAAATTGAGTTCGATGCCGTCAGCGCCGGTCTCCTCGACTACCGGCAGGATGGCTTTCCAGGCATGCTCCTCGCAAGGCACCATCAGCGAGACGACGATCGCCCGGTCGGGCCAGTCCATCTTGACCTGCTTGATCTCGCGCAGATTGACCTGCAGGTCGCGGTCGGTGATCAGCTCGATGTTGTTGAGGCCGAGCAGACGACGGTCGGCGCCCCAGATCGCGCCATAGCGCGGACCGTTGACGTTGACCACCGGCGGGCCCTCTTCGCCGAGCGTCTTCCATACCACGCCGCCCCAGCCCGCCTTGAAGGCGCGAATGACATTATAGGCCTTGTCGGTCGGCGGCGCCGAAGCCAGCCAGAACGGGTTCGGCGACTTGATGCCGACGAAATTGTTGCGGATGTCTGCCATGCTCATGCCCTCCCGTTCGAGGTCAGTGCCCGATGAATGCTCTCCGCCGCATCGCGGCCTTGCGCGACGGCTGAAACAGTCAGGTCGTCGCCGCCGAAAATGCAGTCGCCGCCAGCCCAGACATTGGCCAGCGAGGTGCGCCCTTCCGCATCGACCTTGATGCGGCCGGCTTCCAGCGCGACCTCCGCACCGCTGCCGTTGAGCGCAGCCGGGACAAAGCTCTGGCCGATCGCCTTGAACACCTGATCGGCGACGAGCGTCAGCCGCTCGCCGGTGCCGACGAGCCTGTCGCTGTCCATCGCGGTGTATTCGAGCTCGATCGCCGACACCTTGCCGGCATCGGCAATGACCCGCTTCGGCTGCAACCAGTGCCGGATGATGACGCCGTTGGCGGCAGCCAGATCCTGCTCGAATTCGGAGGCATTCATGTGCTCCGGGCCGCGCCGATAGCAGATCGTCACCTCTTCGGCTCCGAGCAGCTTCGATTGCACCGCCGCGTCGATCGCCGTCATGCCGCCGCCGATGACGACAACACGCCGGCCGACCGGCAGGCTGGCCAGATCACTGGCCTGACGAAGCTCGGCAATGAACTCGACGGCATTGGTGACGCCTTGCGCCTCCTCGCCATCCGCTCGCAAGGCATTGACGCCGGCAAGCCCCATGCCGAGGAACACCGCATCGTAATTCCTGGTCAGGTCCGACAGCTGGTAATCTCGGCCGAGCGCCTTGCCGTTCTGGATGTCGATGCCGCCGATCGACGTGACATAGTCGACTTCGGCCTGGGCAAAATTGTCGACGCTTTTATAGGCGGCGATACCGTACTCATTGAGGCCGCCGGGCTTCGGGCGGGCTTCCAGGATGGTCACGTCGTGGCCATGACGGGCGAGCCGATGCGCGGCCGCAAGCCCGGCCGGTCCGGCGCCGACCACGGCGACCGTCTTGCCGGTCGGTTCGGAGCGGTTGTAGAACTGCTTGTTTTCGGCCATGGCGACATCGGTGGCGTAGCGCTGAAGGCGACCAATCTGCACCGGCTTGCCTTCGGCCACCTCCCGCACGCAGACCTCTTCGCACAACGTCTCGGTCGGGCAGACGCGGGCGCACATACCGCCCAAAATGTTCTGATCGAAAATCGTCTTGGCCGAACCGATCGGATTGCCGGTCGAAATCTGGCGGATGAACAGCGGGATGTCGATCGAGGTCGGACACGCATTCATGCACGGCGCGTCATAGCAGAAATAGCAGCGGTCGGACTCGACCAGCGCCTCGTGATGATCGAGCGGCGGGTGCAGGTCGGCGAAATTATCGGCATATTGTCCCGGCGAAAGCCGCCCGCCGGCAATGCCTTGCTTGAACTGGCCTTCTGGCATCGTCAGTTCCCCATGTTCTTGTTTTGGAGAAGGCTAGCACGTTTTATTTTTTTATCAATTGGTCAATTTTCTGTGCAAACTGCTGAAAAGCCACGAATAAACATGACAAGTGTACTCATGTTACCAAAGCCGCCGACAGGGAAGCTTGGCCATAGCGGCACTGCCGTTGCTGGACTGAGTGGTCAGCCTGGTAAGCTTAGCGTTGGTTTTGATCACCGAAGGCAAAGGGCCCTGAAGTCTTCGTCCGTCAGCTGCGTCCAGCTGCCATCGGGGCCGGGATCGGCCTCCTCCCGATGGCACAGCGCGACAAGTTCGGAAGTGAGCGACATCCGGCGCATGGATCAACAACCCCTCGTTGACTGCGAGCAAAGTCGAAAACCGCAGGGCGCGCAACCCGGTAACATTTCCAATTTGCCGTCATCTTTTTTGGTTGGCTGTCGGATTTTCGTCGTGAAGATCGTCCTAGAATGGATCGCGCATGATCGATGTACAAACCGCAAGGAGCACGACAATGCCACAGTCCCCCATGCCCTTCTTCTGGTACGAGCTGATGACCACCGATCTCGATGCCGCCGAGGCGTTTTACACCTCAGTGGTGGGCTGGAGGGGGCAGCCTTTCGAAGGGGCCCAGGGCATGCCGCGCTATATCGTCATGAATGTCGGCGAGCGCGGCGTCGGCGGGATGATGACGCTGCCCGATGACGCGCGCAAGATGGGCATGCCGCCGGCCTGGGTCGGTTATATCCTCACCAGGGACATCGATGCCGCAACGGCCTCCCTCAAGAAGGCTGGTGGCGCGGTTCACCGCGAGCCCGACGACATTCCTGGCGTCGGCCGCTTCGCCGTCGTTGCAGACCCGCAAGGCGCGATGTTCAACTTCCTGCAGCCCAGCGGCCCCGACCAGCCGCCGCTACCGTTGGCGACCCCCGGCAACATCGGCTGGCATGAGCTCTACACGTCAGACTGGAAGGCGGCGTTCGATTTCTATTCCAGCCAGTTCGGCTGGGAGAAGGGCGACGCCATGGATATGGGTCCGATGGGCGTCTACCAGCTTTTCGCCTTCGGCGGCGAGCCCGTTGGCGGCATGATGAACAAGCCCGAGCAGATCCCGGCGCCGGTCTGGCAGTTCTATTTCAACGTGCCCGGCATCGACGCGGCAGCCAAGCGCGTCACCGACAATGGCGGCAAGATCCTGATGGGTCCGATGGAGGTCCCCGGCGGCAGCTGGATCGTACAGTGCACGGATCCGCAAGGCGCCCATTTCGCGCTAATGGCACCGACGCGGTAACAGGCCGCGCCAATTGCGGGGCCGCCATCGTGCGGCCCCAAGGCTGCAGCACGCCTCACGACTCACTCACCGACAGTTGAATGAAGGCCGGACTATGTGAATGGTCCGGCCTTTGGCGATGACCTATGGCCGGGCTAGGTGAAAATGGAGTCGTAGATGAAGCTTTTCGAAGGCCTCGCCGGATATCAACCGTTCGCCCTTGCCGCCTTGCGCATCATGACGGCGCTGCAGTTCATTGAGCACGGCACCCAGAAACTGTTCAATCTCCCCGTCGGCGACCATGCCGGCACCATGAGCGCGCTATCGCTGACCGCGGCCATCCTGGAATTCGGAGGCGGCATCCTGCTGGTATTGGGGCTTTTCACCAGGCCGGTGGCATTCCTTCTCAGCGGCGAGATGGCGATCGCCTATTTCATGGCGCACATGCCGCAGAGCTTCTTCCCGGTCAACAATGGCGGCGATGCCGCGATCTCCTTCTGCTTCATCTTCTTCTATCTGGTATTCGCCGGCCCCGGCGCCCTGGCACTGGACAACCGCCGCGGTGCCTGAAACGTCACCCACGCATCCGCTCGAAATTCGCGTCGAACAGCGGGATCGGCTGCATGCGCGCGGCGTGGCGTTTGCCCAGAAGCTCAATCTCGAAGCCGTCGGCTTCGTCGGCAATCTCTTTCGGCACATAGCCGATGGCGACGGACTTTTTCGAATGATGCGCGTAGCCGCCCGACGTGACCCAACCGCGCACGGCACCGCCATACCAGATTGGCTCGTCGCCGATGACGTCGGCATCGACAGTATCGACGACAAAGGCCCGCAGCCGCAGTCTGCCGCCTTGCTTGCGCTCGGCCAACGCCGCCTGCTTGCCGATGAAATCGGCTTGCTTGCCGTAGGCGACGAAGCGGTCGAGCCCGGCTTCCAGCGGCCCATAGATCGGACGGTATTCGCGCGCCCATGAGCCGTAATTCTTCTCAAGCCGCAATGCGTTGAGCGCGCGCGAGCCGAACAGGCCGATGCCGAATTCCTCCCCCGCGGCCATCAGCGCCTGATAGGCGGCGCGCTGATATTCCGGCGCGACCCAGATTTCGTAGCCGAGATCGCCGGTGTAGCTGACGCGCCCGACCAGGCATGGCGCCATGCCGATATCCATCTTGCTGATGGCCATGAACGGAAACGCGGCATTCGATACGTCCGCCCGCGTAACTTTTGCCAACACGGCGCGCGCCTTGAGGCCAGCGATCGACAGGCCGGTGAGTTTTGCTCCCGACGCTTCGATACTGACCGAGCCGTCCTGCGGCAGATGCGCCTCGAACCAGCGCATATGGTACTGCTCGGCGACGCCGGAGCCGGCCAGGAACCAATCGTCACTTTCCGAATTTGGACCGCCGAGATTGGCCAGCGTGAAATCGCCAATCAGCCTGCCGTCTTCCTTCAGCATCGGCGCCAGCGTCATGCGGCCGGGCCTTGGCAACTTGCAGGCAAGCAGGCGGTCGAGCCAGGCTGCAGCGCCCTTGCCTGTCACTCTGTATTTGGCGAATGACGAGATTTCCGAGAGACCAACGCCCTGCCGAACCGTCTCCACTTCTTTCGCCACATGCTCAAAATCGCTCGAGCGCCGCCAGGAGAATTCGTCCTTGACGCCTTCGGGCGCGTACCACAGCGGCACTTCCAACCCATAGGCGACCCCCCATTGCGCCCCTTTGGCCGACAACAGGTCGTAAACCGGTGTCGTCTTGAGCGGCCGGCCGGCCGGTAGTTCCTCGTTCGGGAAGCGGATCGAAAACCGCCGCGAATAGTTTTCGCGCACCTTGGCATTGGTGTAGGCCATCGTCGCCCAGTCACCGTAGCGCGACACATCCATCGCCCAGATATCGGCGCCGGGATCGCCTTCGATCATCCAGTTCGACAGCGCCAGCCCGACGCCGCCGCCCTGCGAGAACCCGGCCATGACACCACAGGCCACCCAGAACCCCGGCAGGCCGCGCACCGGCCCGACCAGCGGATTGCCGTCCGGTGCGAAGGTGAAGGGCCCGTTGATGATCTGCTTGATGCCGGTGTTCTGGAAGGCCGGGAAATGCCGGAAGCCGACCTCCAGCGACGGCGCGATCCGGTCGATGTCGGGTTCGAGCAGCTCGTGGCCGAAATTCCATGGCGTTTGGAACTCGGACCAAGGCTTGTTGGCCTTTTCATAAGTGCCCATCAGCATGCCGCCGCGCTCCTGGCGCAAATACAGCTCGCCGTCGAAATCCACGGCATGGATGATTTCGGAACCAGTCTTCTGGTTCCAGGCGGCGACTTCCGGCATGTCCTCGGTGATCAGGTACATGTGCTCCATCGCCAGCACCGGCAGCTCCAGCCCGACCATGCGGCCGACCTCACGCGCCCACAGGCCGGCGGCGTTGACGACATGCTCGGCCACCACCTCACCCTTGTTGGTGATGACACGCCACAACCCGTCGGCGCGCCGCACGATGTCCTCGACCTTGGTGAAACGCTCGACCTCGGCTCCAAGCTTCCTCGCGGCCTTGGCGTAGGCGTGGGTGACGCCGGAGGGGTCGAGATGACCGTCCTCCTTGTTGCGAACGGCGCCGACGAACTGCTTGGGGTCGAGCAACGGCATCAGCTCGGCCGCCTCATCAGGCGATATTTCTTCGAGGTCGATGCCGAGATAGCGGCCCTTGGCGACGACGCCGCGCAGCCAGTCGAGGCGCGCCTCGGTCGCCGCCAGCAAGACGCCGCCAGTCAGATGCACCCCGGTCGCCTGGCCGGACAGTTCCTGGATCTCCTTGTAGAGCGAGATTGTGTATTTCTGCAGCTTGGCGACATTGGGATCGCCATTGATGGTGTGCATGCCGCCGGCGGCGTGCCAGGTCGAGCCGGAGGTCAATTCATCGCGCTCCAGAAGCACGATGTCTGTCCAGCCGTGCCGGGCCAGATGGAACAGCACGGAGCACCCGACAACGCCACCGCCGATAACCACGACCTTTGCATGCGATTTCATGGGATTCTCTCTGACGTCAACGAGTTGGATGGGAACGATGAATTCGGGGAGGAGGAGCCCCACGAGCGCGAGCCTTCGATCATCACGGCTCGCTTTGCCCGATCGCTTCCTTGCGCTTGGCCACGTACGCCTCAAGCGCCTCGCGCCTGGAGATTTCCATCACCGGCTCGACATAGTCCTCCAGCGCCTTCTTCCAAAGCCTCGTCGCCCGCGCCGTGGCATCGAGCCCGCCAGCCTCCTGCCAGGCCTCGAAATTTTGCCAGTTGGACAGCATCGGCTGGTAGAAGGCTGTGGCGTAGCGCTCCAGCGTGTGCGGCTCGCCGAAGAAGTGGCCGCCGGTCGGAACCGCACCCAGAGCCTCGACAGCAAGCTCGGCCTCGTTGACCTCGATCGGGCGCAAAAACTCCATCATGTGCTGGATCATCTCGACGTCGATGATGAACTTTTCGAACGACGCTGTCAGTCCGCCCTCTTGCCAGCCGGCGGCATGGTAGACGAGGTTGCCATGGCCGAGCACCGCGCCCCACAGCGCCATCAGCGTCTCATAGGCGCCTTGCGCGTCGGCAGCATTGGAAGCCGAGCCCGGCGTCGTGCGATAAGGCAGGTTGTAACGCCGCGCCAACTGTCCGGACGCGATATTCGCCTTGGTGTTTTCAGGCGTGCCGAACGCCGGCGCTCCCGATTTCATATCGACATTGGAGGTGAAGGCGCCATACATCACCGGCGCGCCGGGGCGGACGAGCTGCGTCAGCACCACGCCGAACAGCGCCTCGGCATTCTGCTGGGCGAGCGCGCCGGCAAGCGTCACCGGGCTCATCGCTCCCATCAGCGTGAACGGCGTCACCGCCACCGACTGGCCGAACTCGGCCATCGTCATCAGCCCCTCGGCCATCATCTCGTCGAAGCGGCGCGGCGAATTGACCGAAATGATCGTGGTGACGCCGGGATCGTGGCGCATCTCGTCAAGCGTCAGTCCGCGCGCGATTGCCATCATTTCGATGCCGTCGAGCGCCCTGCCGCGGCCGATGGCCGAGACGTGAAAGCTTTTGTCGGTCAGTGTCAGATTGGCGAAATAGGTGTCGAGATGACGGGAATTCGCCGGCAATTCTACCGGCGCGCAGACCTGGTTGCCTAGCATGTGGATGCAGTTGAAATGCTGCGCCAGCCGGACGAGATCGGAATAATCGCGCAAATTGCCGGCACGGCGGCCGCGCTCCATGTCGTGCACATTCGGCGGCCCGGCGACGAGCGTGAAGTTGATGGTATTGCCGCCGAGGTGGACGGCATGGGCGGGATTGCGCGGCGTCAGCGTATAGCTGGACTGTGTCGCCTTCAGCGCTTCCTCGATCATGCCGCGATCGATGCGGACGTTCATCGTGGCATGATCGACCTTGGCCCCGGCCTTCTCGAACAGCGACAGCGCCCGCGGGCTCATCACCTCGATGCCGAAATTCTCCAGGATATGCATCGACGCCTGGTGGATCGCCTCGATCTGGTCGGCCGAGAGCATCGCCATCGGCGGATAAGGATTTGTCACCCGCCTGAGCGGCAGTTGCGGGATGGCGGTCGGTCCCCTGTTGCTGGTTCGCTCGGCGCCGCGCTTGCGTCTTGGTTCGCTCATGCCGCGCATCAAAGCGCCGGCACGAGGATCGAGCTGTCAAGAATCCGCCACCTGCGGGCGTGATTTTAGCCAAGGCGGCATTCCGGGAATTTCACATCGGTAAAAGCGACAACAAACGTCGGAATGGTTATACTTGTTCCGCGTCAGGCAAAGCGGCCGATGAGCCGTTAAGGAAGACAGCAAGATTCCTTTTATGTTTTCGGCCTAATGCTCTTCCAATGCGTAGGTCGAGTTTTAGTAAAATTATAGCGATTGCCGCGCCGCTGGCGCTTTCGGCCTGCGCGACGCCACCGAACCATATCAACGATGTCTGCGCCGTTTTCGACCAGAATGACGGCTGGTTCGACAATTGGCAGGCGGCGGCACAACGCACCGAGCAGAAATACGGTGTGCCGGTTCCCGTGCTGATGGCGACGGTGCGCAAGGAATCCGGCTTCAAGAGCAACGCAAGGCCGCCGCGCACCAAGCTGCTGGGCTTCATTCCCTGGAAACATATCTCCAGCGCCACCGGCTTCTCGCAGGCGCTCGACGGCACCTGGGCGCAATACCAGAACGAGACCGGAAGCTGGGCGGCGCGCCGCACCAGGTTTGCCGATGCCGTCGATTTCGTCGGCTGGTATCATTCCAAGACCGCCGACACGCTCGGCGTCGCCCGCAACGACACCTACAATCTGTATCTCGCCTACTATCTCGGCTGGAATGCCTACAAGCGCGGCAGTCGCGGCGACGCCGACGTGCAGCGCTATGCGCATGCCACCGAACAGATGGCGCAGGACTACGCCGCGCAGCTACGGCAATGCGCGCCCTAGCCTATTAACGGCTCTCAGCCGCCCTTGGGTTTGCGCGGCTTGCGCGTGGCGTCCTCGGCCTGTCGGCCGTCGCCGACAGTCGGCGGCATGATTGGTGCCACCACGCTGTCGGCAGAGCTTGAGGTGCCGGTCTCTGAAACCTCGTCGCGAACCTCGTGACGGCGGGCTTTGGCGACCGCTTCGGCATTCTCCACTGCCTGGCCCTCGGCATCGGCTTCAACGCTGCCAGTCTTTCCATGCGGGCGCTTGGGCGGATCTCCGGCAAAGCCCGGGCCAACACCGTGGTTTGCATCATCCGGCACGCCCTCATTTGCGGCGTGCTCCTTGTCGAATTTGATCACCGGCTCCATTTTCGCCAGCACGTCGTCGGACAGCCAGCACAGGCTCATATGGCCGTCGCCGAGATTTTTGACTGGCGGCACCTTGGTTTCGCAAAGGTTGTGCGGCACCAGTTTCTTGTAGCCGCAGCGCGTCTGGAACGGACAGCCGGACGGCGGGTTCATCGCCGAAGGGATGTCGCCCTCCAGCACGATGTGCTTCTTGACCACGCTTGTGTCGGCGATCGGGATCGCCGACAGCAATGCCTCGGTGTAGGGGTGATAGGGCGGCGCGAATATCTGGTCGGTCGTGCCTTGCTCAACGATATAGCCGAGATACATGACGACTACGCGGTCGGCGATGTAGCGCACCACCGACAGATCGTGGCTGATGAACAGCATCGTCGTCTTGTTCTTGCGCTGGATGTCCATCAAGAGCTCGGTGACCGCGGCCTGGACCGACACATCCAGTGCCGAGACCGGCTCGTCGGCCACCACCACCTTGGCGTCGCCGGCAAAGGCCCGCGCCACGCCGATGCGCTGTTTCTGGCCGCCTGAAAGCTGGCGCGGCTTGCGCGTCTCGAACGCCCTCGGCAGCTTCACCAGGTCCAGCAGTTCCAGCATTCGCTTGCGGCGGTCGGCCACCGTGTCGCCGACGTTGAACTTTTCCAGCGTACGGATGATCTGCGAACCGACCGAATGGCTGGGATTGAGCGTGTCGAACGGATTTTGGAACACCATCTGGATCGATGACACCGTGTCGACGCTGCGCTTCTCGATCCCGGTCGACTGAATCTCCTTGTTGCCGAGCTTGACGCGGCCGGAGCTTGCCGTTTCGAGGCCGAGCAGCACCTTGGCCAGGGTCGATTTTCCGCAGCCGGATTCGCCGACGATAGCGACGGTCTCGGATTCGCGCGCCATGAACGAGATCGTCTCGTTGGCCTTGACGACACGGCCCTCGCTCGAGCCGAACACTTCGCTGCCACCGACCTTGTAGTACTTCCGGAGGTCTTCGATCTGGAGCACCGGCGCACCGGGTACCACCCGCTCGTTGACCTTCTTGGCGCCGGGTGGCAGCGCCTCCCAGTCGATCTCGTTGAAGCGCACACAGCGCGAGAAATGCCCGTCATGGCCTTCGACCGCGATCATCGGAATTTCGGCGGCGTTGCAGACGCCCTCGACGAAATGGTGGCAGCGCGGGCCGAAATTGCAGCCCTTCGGCCGCTCGTGCGGTAGCGGCAACTGCCCCGGGATGGATATCAGCGGCCGCGAATTCTTGTCGGCGCCCGGCAACGGGATCGAGCGGAACAGGCCTTGCGTGTAGGGATGGCGCATCCGGTCGAAGACGTCCTTGATCTTGCCGGTCTCCACCGCTTCGCCCGAATACATCACCGTGATGCGGTCGCAGGTCTCCAGGATCAGGCCGAGGTTGTGCGACACGAAGATCATCGAGGTGCCGAACTTCTCGCCCAGCCCCTTGACCAAGTCGACGATGCCGGCCTCAACCGTCACGTCGAGCGCTGTCGTCGGCTCGTCGAGCAGAAGCAGCGCCGGCTTAGACAGCAGCGCCATGGCAATGACGATGCGCTGCTGCTGACCGCCGGAAAGCTGGTGCGGGTAGGAACGCATCATGCGCTCGGGATCCGGCAGCTTCATCGCGCGCACCATTTCCAAGGCGCGTTTGTAAGCTTCGTCCTTCGACACCTTGTCGTGGATCAGTGGCACTTCCATCAGCTGCTGGCCGACCTTCATCGCCGGGTTAAGACTGGCCATCGGCTCCTGGTAGATCATCGCGATCTTGTTGCCGCGGATAGCTCGCAGTTCCTCGTCGGACAGTTCTCCCATGTCCTTGCCCTGGAATTTGATCTTTCCGCCGACGATCTTTCCGATGTTGGAGAGGTCGCGCATGATGCCCAGCGACACGGTCGACTTGCCGCAGCCGGATTCGCCGACAATACCCATCGCCTCGCCAGGCATGACCGTGCAGGAAAAATCCATGACCGCCGGGATCTCGCCCTTGCGGGTGAAGAAGGAGATCGACAGGTTCTCGATCTCGATGATCGGCCCATTGGTCGGCTTGGCGGGATTTCGAACTGCCTCGTTCATGGGTCGCTCCAATCCTTGTTCTTCAGGCATGTCGGGCCGAACCCGGCATCGATCTTCCCGGCATCAATCTTTCATAGACTGTTCACGCAACGAATCCGCCAGGAGGTTGAGGCCGAGCACGAACGACATCAATGCGATCGTCGGCGGCAGCGCCGGGTGGATGAAGGAGCGCAGCAGCCGGCTTGCATCCTTGATCGCCGTGCCCCAGTCCGGGCTTTCCGGCGCCAGTCCCAGCCCGAAATAGCCGAGCGTACCGAGCAGGATCGTGGTGTAGCCGATGCGCAGGCAGGCGTCGACGATAAGCGGCCCGCGCGCATTGGGCAATATCTCCCACAGCATGATGTACCAGGGCGATTCACCGCGCGTTTGTGCCGCCGCAACATAGTCGCGCGTTTTGATATCCATGACCAGGCCGCGCACGATGCGGAACACGCCGGGGCTGGAGGCGAACACCACCGCCACGAAGATGTTGAGCTGGTTGGGATCGATGTGGATGATCTTGAACGGATCGGCATCGAAGACAAGGCCTGCATAGATCCAGCCGCCAAGTACCAACGTCAGGCCAAGCAGGATATAGAGGCGGTCGGGGCGGTTCTTGTAGCGCGTCCAGAACAGCACACTGAAGAAGATGATCGGAAACAGGAAGAACAGCCCTGCCATCGCGTAGGGGATCGGCGTGTCCATGATACCCGGCGTCACCAGCAGGTAAAACAGGAGGATCACCGGGAAGGCCAGCACAAGGTTGGCGAGGAAGGACAGCACCGTATCGATCTTGCCGCCATAATAGCCGGCCGGCAGGCCGAGCGTAATGCCGACCATCAGCGCAAAACCGGTCGCCGCCGGCGCGATGATCAGCACGATCTGGCTGCCATAGACCATGCGGGAGAACACGTCGCGGGCGAGCTTGTCGCCGCCGAAATAGTATACAAGTTTCGACGCCGGCTCGATTGCGCCCGGCAGCGCGTCCTTCATGATCGGCACTTGGGCGAGCGGATCGAAGGGCGAGATGGTCGACGCGAAGATCGCCGTAAACAGCCAGAACAGGCAGATGCCGACGCCGACGATGCCGACGCCGCTGTCGAAAAGCTGGCCGTAAAGGCCTAGCTTCTTCTCGTAGCCGAAGCTCGCCCCCATCACCAGGGCGAGAGCGATCCAGACCGGCCAGAAGCGGGTAAGCACGCCGAGTACGACGTTGAAGGCGCTGAGATATTCGACCTGCATCCGCCGGTCTCCTATTGAACTCTGATGCGCGGATTGAGGAACGCGTAGCCGACATCGGAGATGAGCTGTGTGATCAGGACGATAAACACCGAGACCAGCGAGCAGCCGAGCAGAAGATCGATGTCGTTGTTGCCGGCGGCCTCGACCAGGGTGTAGCCGAACCCCTGGTAGCGGAACATCACCTCGACGATGACGACGCCGGTGAGCAGCCAGGGGAACTGCAGCATGATGACCGTGAATGGCGCGATCAGCGCGTTGCGCAGAGCGTGCTTTATCACCACGCTGCCGAAGGAGAGGCCCTTCAGCCGGGCGGTTCGGATATATTGCTGTGTCATCACCTCCACCATCGAGGCGCGGGTCATGCGAGCGATGTAGCCGATGCCGTATATCGCCAGCGTCATCACCGGTAAGGTGAAATTATAGAAGGTGATGCCCTGGCTGGCCGAGGCCGCCGAACCGTTCAGCACGCCGAGCCAGGAGGCAAAGATCACGGTGAAGATGACGCCCGAAACATATTCGGGCGTCGCCGTCGAGGCGATCGAAGCCACCGACAATGTGCGGTCGGTGCGTGAACCCTCGCGCATGCCGGCGAGAATACCGATCAAAAGCGAGATCGGCACCATTACGGCCAGCACGCAGAGCATCAGGATGCCGGTGGCGCTGAGCGCCGGAAAGAGTTTCGAAGCGACCGTCGTCTTGAACTTGGTCGAGCAACCGAAATCGCCTTGCAGGATGCCGGAGAATGTCGGCACGACCGGATCGTTGCAGAAGGAGAAACGCTGTGCGGGCTTGCCGGTCGCCGGGTCGGTCACCGGCTGCTTGGGCATGATGCCCAGCCATTGGCCGTAGCGGATAAAGAAATTCTGCCGATAGCCGTGGTTGACCAGCCAAGCCTCAAGCTGCTCGGCGGATGTGTGCATTTCGGTCTGGCTGATCGCGAGCTTCTTCAGATTAGGCCCGAGATTGACCAGGAAGAAGACGATCATCGTCAGGCACAGCATCGTCACTGCCATGGTGCCGAGACGCCTGATAACGAAAGAAAGCATGGCGGTCCCCTGCCGGTCGGGTTGGGGGGTGGAACCGGTTTGCAAGCCGTGCGCTGCCGCCAGCGGCAGAACAAGCCTTCAGACCAGTCCCAGATGCAATACCCTTTTTATTGCAGACCCAGGCCGAAGAGTCCGCAACTTTTTGCTGCGCCGACTTCCGGTCCAAGGACCATGCAAAGAGCGAGGGAAAGGGGCGAGACGCCCCTTTCCGGATCGTCCGGTCAGGCCTGGTCGAGCCAGACCTTGCCGTAGTCGCGCTCGAAGGTCGGGTGCATCTTGTAGTTCTGCACCGCCTTGACCGAATGGCTGTAGAGCTTGCGCCAATAAGGCTGGATGATAATGCCGGAATCCTGCAGGATCTGCTCGATATCCTTCATCATTTCCTTGCGCTTGGCGGCGTCGGCAACTGCCAGCGCAGCGTTGAGCTTGGCATCCCACTCCGGATTCGACCAGGCCGTCTCGTTCCAGGCCTCACCTGTGCGATAGCCGATCGCCAGAACCTGGACGCCGAGCGGCCGCATGTTCCAGTTGGTCATCGACAGCGGATACTTCGTCCAGTCGTTCCAGAAGGTCGAACCCGGCAGCACCGTACGCTTGACCTTGATGCCGGCGTCGCGCATCTGCGCGGCGATCGCATCGCCTGTGTTCTTGTGCCAGTCTTCGTCGACCGTGATCAGTTCGTGCTCGAAATCGGCCTGGCCGGCTTCGGCCATCAGCGCCTTTGCCTTGGCCGGGTCGCGAGCAATCTTCGGCAATTCATAGTATTCCGGATGGATCGGGGCGACATGGTGGTTTTCGGCAACCGTGCCAGCATTGCCGTAGCCGAGCTGGAGGACGACATTGTTGTCGACCGCGAGCTGCAGGGCGTTGCGAACCTTCTGGTCGCCGTAAGGCTTGTTTGTGACGTTGGTGCGGCAGACGATCGTCGACGCGGTGACGACCTCCGACTTCGCCAAGTCCATGCCGTCGAGAATGGACACATAGTCGGCCGAGGTTTCGAAGTTGGTGTGCACTTCGCCTGCCTCGAAGGCGCTGACCATGGCCGCCGGATCGGTGCCGTAGTCGATGAACTCGATGCCGTCGAGGAAGACCTCGCCGTCCCACCACTTGTTATCTTCACGACGCTTGTAGACCACCTTCTGGCCGACATCGTAGGAGACCAGCTCGAACGGCCCAGTGCCGATCGGGCAAGACTTGAAGTCGCCGCCTTTTTCGTCGAACGTCTTGTGGACGATGAGGCCGGGATAGTCGCACACGTTGGGAATGAGAGCGATATCCGGCTTGCTGAGCGTCAGCTTGATCGTGTGGTCATCGACCTTGGTCACCGCGCTCTCATCCAGCTTGTCGTCCTTGACCAGCGAACCGAGGCGACCCGGCATGGAATTGCCTTCGGCCTTCTTGTCGGCCCAACGCTTGAGGTTGAAGATGACGTCGTCTGCGGTGAACGGATCGCCGTTGTTCCAGGTGACGCCTTTGCGCACATGCAGCGTGTATTCGGTGGCGTCGTCATTCACGTCCCAGCTCTCCAGCAGATAGGGGCGGAACGTGTATTCGGTGGTGTATTTGACCAGCGGCTCGAGCGCCTGGCGCTCGGCATTGGCGATTTCCGACCAGTCGGACTTGCGCGGATCCTTCGGATCCTTGATCCATTGCGCGACCTTCAGTATGCCGCCTTTCTTGCCCTTCACCTCTTCCGCCTTGGCCGGCGTGGGGTCTGCGAGGCCAAGCATGCCATAAGCCATCGCCGTCGAGGCGCCGAAGACGCTGGCGAGAGCCAGAAATTCGCGACGATCCATCTTGCCTGCCTTGGCATCTTCGGCCATGGCCAGGATGTGATCGGGAACGCGGTCGCCGTTACTCTTGTAGATCGTCATGACTAACTCCCATTGTTGGCTTTCTGCCTTTTAACATTCCGCATCCGCGCCATGATGTCAAAGACGGCACGGATTGGGAACATGCCAAGGAATGTGCAACTTTGAAAGCAGGGCGGTTCGCGCGATAACGACAGTCTTGGCGCAAATTTGCTACTGCGCCAGGGATTTCGTCTGAAATCTCAACGGGCAATTAAACTGGGACATTCGCCGCTGCGCCGCTCGTTCTTCAGGCAACCAACTGTTCTGCGCGAACGGCCGGTTTCAATATTCCCGTTCGTAGAAAACACCGCCTTTGGCTTCGCCGGCGTCGGTTGCCTCGCCACGCAGCTTGACGCCGCGCCCGACGTCGAGATCGACGGTTGCCTTGCCCGAGCCCGGCCTGTCGCCCTTCTGGATCGTCACGTAGGTGCGGTCGTTGAGATACTTGCCCGCCGAGACGGCGGTGCCGCCCTGTTCGTCGGTGATCACGTCGAGGTCGTCGACGCCGATCGCGCTGCGCAGGTTCTGCAGCAGGGAGGTCGAGCCGCCGACGCCGGCCAGTTGTCCGGCAGCCTCGGCAAGCTGCGCGATCTGCAGCGGCGACAGGTTCGACATCGAACGGCCGAAGATCAGCTGCGCCAGCACCTCATCCTCCGGCAACGCGGGTACCGAGGAGAAGGTGAATTTCGGGTTGGTCGCCTCGCCCGACACCACGATGGTCACGGTGGCGCTGGTCGTCTTCGACTGCGCCGTGAGATTGAGGTAGGGCACCAGAGAGCCGGAAAAACCGACGGTGCCTTCGGTGAAGGTCAGCCGCTTTGCAAGGATCGTCAGCCGCCCGCGCCGCAAGGTGAAGGTGCCGACCGCCTGGGGTGACGACGCCGGACCTGTCAGCCGCAGCGAACCGCCGAGCTCGGCGTCGACGCCCCTGCCCTGGATGAAGATCTGGCTCGGCGCATTGACCGTGACGTCGAGGTTGAGGCCGCTGCCTCCACCGCCGCTGCTTGCTGCGGCCGGGCGCAACGCCTTGTCCTGTGCACGCACGGCTGGCGGCGCATTCTTGTGCTTGACGTTGAGCTCGGCCAGCGAGCCGGGTAGCCTTTCGGGTACGGTGATGACGGTCTTGGCCAGGTTGACGGTACCGGAAATCACCGGCGCGGAGGTGAGCGGTCCCTTGATGGTCAGGTCGCCGCCGAGATTGGCGGTGACCACCTTGCCGTCGGTATAGCGGCCATCGACGAGCTTGACCGACAGGTCGGCCGGAAAACCTTTTGCCGGATCGATGCCGACGGTGCCGCTGGCCGAAAGGCTGCCGCGTGTCGACAGCGTGCCGGTCAGGCGGTTGATCCTGGCCACGCCATTGCCGATAGCGACATCGGCAGTGATGTCGTTGATCGCAAGCCCCGATCGCGCATCGACCAGACGGGCGCCCGACGTGCGGACCGTGCCTGAGATCACCGGCGACGTCGCCGGGCCGCGCACCTGCACATCGACGTCGGCCGTGCCGCTCAAGGACAGGCCTTGCGCAGCGAGTGTCCTGGTGAGGAAGGCGAACGGCACCTTGCCGGAAAAGTTGAGATCAAGGGTGGGCCCGCCTGATGTCGTCATCGTGCCGCCGCCCTTGAGGCCGAGACCGGCGGCATCGCTCATGTTGGCGTCGAAGGTCAGCCTGTTGCCCGAATACGTACCTGAGGATGAGACGCCCATGCCGCCGAAACCTGCACCGCGGGTCTGCGACGTCTGAACGCCTGCGGCGTCGATCTTGAAGGCAACGGCGGGATTGGCCGGCGCCCCCGTCACCTTCACTGTGCCCGAGATGGAACCGGCGGCATCGAGGCCCGGCGAAAAACTGTTGGCTATCGAGATCGGGACGCGGGTCAGCGTCGCGTTGAGGTCGAACGCCTGCCCAGCCTTGCCCGTGACCGTCGCCGTGCCGCCGCCGAGGTTGAGCACCAGCCTGTCGAGGCTGGTCACTCCATTGGCGATGTTGATGGTCGAGGCCTGGGCGATGGCCGCCTTGATGCCGCGGATGGTCGCCTCGCCGGAGGCAAGTTCGACCGTCGTCGTGCCCTTGACCGCCTTGACCCGGCCGGCCGCCCTCAGCGGAATATCCTTGACGGTGGCGCCACCGGAAAAGCCGGTCCATTCGCCGTCGCGCTTGAGATCGACGTTGACGCCCCGACTAGCCGTGCCGCCGGAAGTTACGCTGTCGGCACGGATTTTGCCCGAGATCACCGGTGCCGCCAGATAGTTGGCGATCAGCGCATCGATGCTCACGGCCTTGGCCGAGACATCGCCGCGCGAGATCGAGGCCGTCGTCGCCTTGACGGCGACTTGCGGCACGGTACCCGCCTTGGAGAAGGCGATCGTGCCGCGCACATCGCCATCGGCCTTTTCCAGCGCCAGGGCCGCAAGCGGACCGATATCGGGCAGGTCGAGCGCCACGGTGCCGGCCGGCAGGAAGGCATCGTCGAGCGCCAGGTCGCCGGAGATACGGTTCTTGCCGAGCGACAGCAAAAGCCCGTTGATGGCGCGCTTGCCGTCCGATGTCGCCAGCACGGCGCTGCCCTGCAGCGACTGGCCCGCGACATTTCCGGTGAGTTGCACATTCGCAGCCGGGTTGGCCGCATCAGCCTTGCCGGTGGCGGTGAGCTTCAATCCGGTGATCTCACGCGCGGCCACCGAAAGCTTGTCGCTGTTGACAGTCAGCGACAGATCCGGCGCAGTGCTGGCGCCTTGCGCATTCAGCGCGAAAGAAATAGCGCCTCTGGCATCCTTGGACAGCAGCGAGACGTCGCCTAGTGCGCCTTTGACGTCGGCGCTGAGCTTGTTGTCGGCAAGGCTCGCCTGGCCGTCTGCCGTCAGCGAACCGGACGACAGCCTGACGGTATTGGCGGTGACATTGCCATTGGCGTCCCGCTTCAGCGCGGCACTGAATTGCGTTCGCTCGGCGAGCACGCCACGTACCGCCCCCGGCAGTGCCGCCGAGGCGGCGTCCGCCTTGACATTGAGGTCGATGGCGCCGTCGGCCAGCGAGACCCGCCCGTTGAAGCCGCTGTTCAACGCGTCGCTGGTCACCGTGCCGCTATCGATGACGAAGGCATCGGCGGCAAGGCTGCCGGCGAGTTTGGCGGTGACCTTGCCGGCGATCAGCGGCGCGATAGTCGGATTGTCGAGGCCGATTTTTTCGGCAATCACGGTGCCGGAGATCGGCCCGCTCCGGGCTTTCACGTCAAAGCGATCGGAGTGCAGCGCAAGCGTGATGCCCTCGATCATAGCTAGATTGGTGGCGGCCGATGGCAGCGTCGCGGAAATGTCGAGCTTCGGCTGGGCGCCCTGCCCGGCCGCCGTTAGCGATATCGCCTGCAGCTCGAGCTTGATCGGGCTCTCCTTGCTGCCAAGCGACAACGGCAGGCTCGGACCGGTAGAGGCCAGGTCGAGCGAAAAATCGCTGGCACCGTTCGGATTGAGGGTGCCGGCTGCCTTGCCGGAGATTTTCTCGCCGGCAAGCGTCGCCTGCTCGATGGCCAGGCCGCTGGCCGACGAGAAACGGCCTGCCGCATCGAGATCCAGCGGCCCGAGCCCAGCCTGCCGGGTCTGGCTGGTTTCGGCGCCGCTGAGCCGGGCGGTGAAGCGAATATCTGGGGCAGCCGACGATCCGGTGACCTGCGCGGTGCCGCTGAGCGCGCCCACGGCATCGAGACCCGGTGAAAAATCATTGGCAAGCGCTGCCGGCACCGCCGACAAGGTGGCAGTGAGATCGAGCGTCTGGCCAGCCGTACCCGACACGGCAACCGAACCACCACCGACACCGAGCGCCAATTTCTCTATGCTCACCCTGCCATTGGCGATTGTCAGCGCTGATGGCTGCGCGACAGCTGCCTTGATGCCGCGGATGGCCGCCTCGCCCGAGGCAAGCTCGATGCTGGTGGTGCCGTTCGCAACCCTGACCCGCCCGGACGCGCTGGCCGGAATGCCGGCGACCGTGGCGCCGCCGCTAAAGCCGGTCCAGTCGCCATCGCGCTTCAGGTCGACATCGATGCCGCTGATCACCGTGGTTCCGGAGGTGATCGTGTCGGCCTTGATCTTGCCGGCGATTGCCGGTGCTTTGAGATAATTGGCGACCAGCGCGTTGACGGCGATTGTCTTCGCCGCCAGTTCGCCGCGCGAAATCACGGCGCTCGTCGCATCGATCGCGACCGTCGGCGCTCCGTTGTCGTTCGCAAAGCGGATGGTGCCGCGCACGTCGCCGGCGACCGACTGGCCTGCGAGTGCGGCCAGCGGAGCAATATCGGCGGCATCGAGGGTCAACGTGCCGAGCGGCAGCAGGTTGTCGTCGAGCCCGAGGTCGCCGGAGACCTTGTTGTCGGCTAACGAGACGGCAAGTCCATTGATGGAGCGCTTGCCGTCGGTTGTGACCAGCGATGCCTTGAGGTCGAGCGGCTGGTCGTCGACCGAGCCGGTCAGCGAGACATCGGCGGCGGGACTGGCGATATCGGCCTTGCCGCTCGCGCTCAGCTTGATCTGCTTCACCGCATGGCCGGACGCCGTCAGGCTGTCGCTGTTGGCCGAAACCGAGAAATCCGGTGCGCTGCGCGCGCCGCTTGCGGTAAGCCCGAAACCGACGGCGCCGCCGACCTTGGCGCCGACCAGCGGCGACAGCACCGACACGTCGCCCAGCGTACCCTTGATATCGGCCCGGATATCGGTGCCTTGCGCACTGGCGGTGCCGCTGGCGCTAAGCGTGCCCGAGGTGAGTTGCAATGCGTTGGCGGCGAACGCACCGTCCGGGTCGCGTGTCGCGGTTGCGGAAAACTGCACGCGCTCGCCGAGAACCGAGCTGATTTGCGGCGGCAGCGCCGTCGAAGCCGCGTCGGCATTCATCTTGAGCGTCATCGACAGATCGGCAAGCGCCACTGTGGCTGTTACGGACGCATTGAGCGCGTCGCTGCGTAGCGTGCCGTCGTCGACGACAATCTGTTCCTTGCTGACGGA
The DNA here is from genome assembly GCF_040322715.1 of Mesorhizobium sp. M0106. NCBI lineage: Bacteria > Pseudomonadati > Pseudomonadota > Alphaproteobacteria > Hyphomicrobiales > Phyllobacteriaceae > Mesorhizobium > Mesorhizobium sp. M0106. The sequence goes on from NZ_JAMYUA010000053.1 coordinate 22,051, forward strand.
GCCGTCGAAACCGGCGCTGACCCTGCCCGTTACCAGCGGCGCCAAAGTCGCGACGTCGGTGTTCAGGCCGGCCGCCGTCAGCTTGATGGTGACCGGCCCGCTACGGTTCTGGATGTCGAAACCATCGGAATGCACTTGCCCGATCAGGTCGTCCACCCGCGTGCCGCCCGCCACCACCGAGATCAGCGACGCGCCGATATCCACCATCGGCGCCTTGCCATCGCCGAAAGCGCGGGCCGTGGCATCCTTGATTGCCACGGTTATCGGTTGCGCCTCGCTGCCGAGGCTGAGCACGATCGGCGGCCCCTTTGCGGCGAGCTTCACCGAAAGGTCGCTGGCGCCGTTCGGATCGACAATGCCGGCGGCGGTCGCGTGCAAGGCGCCGCTGTCGATATTGGCGCGCTCGACATCGACGCCGCCGGCCGCGGTCGCCGTGCCGGCGAGGTCGAAGGTGGTCTTGCCGGCAAACAGCGGTTTCAGGGTTTCGGGCAGGAAGCGCTCGAATTCGCCATCGCCATTGGCCTCGACATAATGACCCTTGTCGGTGAGCTGATGGCGACCGGTAAGCTGGGTGACGATCCGGCCGTCGACAACGAAGGTCCCGATGCCATTCCAGTTGGCGAGCGGTCCGGTGCCGGAAACGACAATGTTGACCGGCGGCGCGCCCGGCAGGTTGAGCAGGTTGGCGATGATGCCGCCGGCCGGCTCGGATGCCTTAAGGTCGAGGTCGAGCTTGTTGTCGGCCGGCGCGAAATGGGCTTTGGCGTCGACCGTGCCTTGCTTGCCGTCGTGGCGAACGATGTTGAGGTTGGTCTCGATCGCCAATGGTGAGGCGTTCGCCTTGAGCGCTCCCTTGGCTGCAAGTTCGGCGACACCGCTGCCGGCCAGAGCCTGCCCGAGCGCGATTTCGGGAAGGTCGAGTTGCCTGACGTCGATGGAAACCGGCAGCGTCGTCGCTCCGCTTTGGCTCGACTGTGTATTGGCCACCGGCAGCCTTGCCAACTCGATACGCTCGGCCCCAATGCGATCGGCGCTGAAGCTCTTCGACAGGAGTGCCAGCGGCGACCAATCGACGGCCACGTTGCGCGCCACCATCCAGGCGCCTTCGCGATCCTCCAGAACGACATGATCGACCCTCAGCGCGCCCGACCAGATACCGTCGATGCCGACGACAGTGACCTTGCGATCACCGGTCGAGGCCATGGTCGAGATGATGCCGGCAAGGTTTTCGCGGCCGCGCTCGGTTTTGGTCAGCACGACGAGCGCCCCCACCGCCGCTGCCACGACGATGAGCAGCGTGTAAAAAAGGATACGGAGGATGCGCCTGAATATTGCCATCAGAATGCCTGGCCGATGCCGGCATAAATGCCGAAATGAGGATCGTCGGGGCCGCGGTTGAGCGGCACCGCCGCGTCGACGCGCAGCGGCCCGAACGCCGTCAGATAGCGCAAGCCTACACCCGCGCCGACCTTCATGTCCGAAAAATCGGGGACCTGCCTGGTCGACACCGTGCCGGCATCGACGAACGGCACGACGCCGATCTTGTCGGTGACGGCGATGCGCATCTCGACCGAGGTCTCGAAGAAGGAAAGCCCGCCGATCGGCTCTCCATTGCTGTCCTTCGGGCCGATGCCTTGATAGGCATAGCCGCGCACCGAACCGCCGCCGCCTGAGTAGAAGCGTCGATCTGCCGGAACATCTTGAAGACTGGCGCCGATAATAGAGCCGATGGCGACACGTTCGGCGAAAACGAATTTCGAGGCCGAATCGAGTGACTGGTAGGCCGACCCCTCGCCCTTCAGCTTGACAAACGCAGCCCCGCTCAAAATGTCGTAGCTCGGCTCGCCATAGGCCAGCACCCTGAAGCCCCGGGTCGGATTGAGCTTGCTGTCGCGATTGTCGTAGACATATTGCAGTGGAATGCTGGCGATCAGATAGGTGTGCTTGCCGAAAGCGTCGTGGATCCTCGAATAATCCAGCGCGACTTGCGCGGAAACCGTCTGCTTCTTGTCGAGTTCGTAGGATAGGCCGGTGCTGCCCTTGACCGAGAAATGGTCGTAGGCGTCGGGGTGCTCCAGCACGGTATTGACGCTGGCAATGAATTTCGACGCCGGCCCGATCACGCCCGGCTTTTCGAACATGACACCGGCATTGTAATTGAGCTGGGTCAAGTCGTTGCTGCCGATGCCGCTGATCTTGCCGTCGATGCGCAGCTTTTCGGCGCGGCCAAACAGATTGCGATGCCCCCAATAGCCTTCGAGGCCCAGCCCTTCGGTGTTTGAGAAGCTGCCGCCAATGCCGAAATAGCGCGGCTTGCGTTCGCTTACCTGGACACCGATCGGGATGTTGCCCTCGGCGTCGAGGGCGTCGGCTTCCTTCACCGTCACGCTGTTGAAGACCTCGAGCCCGAGCAGCCGGTCGCGCGCATCGTCGATCTCATCGGGCGAATATTGGCGGCCGCGCTTAAGGCCCGTCATATATTCGGTGAAGTCGCGGTCGACCTTTTCCGTGCCCTCGACAGTGGTGTCGCCATAGCCGGCGACCGGGCCGGCCGCGACGGCAAGCGTCACGTCGAGCGTCGAACCGGCGTGCTCGGCGACGATCTCGCGGCCCGTCACCTTGGCCAGCGGCCTGCCTTCTTGCTTGAGTGCCCGCACGATCGCCGCCTCGGCCTTGAGCACGGCGCCCGAACTGGCGTCACCGCCGGCGATCAGGCCGAAATCGGCACTTGCCAGCCCCGCCGCATCGCCTTCCAGTCTGATGTTGCCAAGCGTGAATTTCGGCCCGGCTGCTATGCTTATCACCACCGGTATCGGCTGCGGACCCGAAAATTCGGCATCGGGCGGCAGATCGTCGAGCGGTTTGCCTTGGATCGTGATAGTGACCACACCCTCGTAGCGGGCGTCAGTGTAGAGTGCGGCAACAAGTTGCTCACGGTCACTGCGCGCCTTGGCCAGCAGGCCGAGAGAACCGGATACCGGGTGTTCCTCGTCGGCCTTCAGCGCCGAGGCGTTTTCGAGCTTCTCGGCGAGATCCTTGTCGGCGTCCGGCGCCTCGATCGTCACCGCATAGCGCAGCGGGTCGACGATATCGGCATCTTCGTCTTTGGATCCCCACAGCTTGATGCCGAAAATCTCGAAGGCTGCCGCACTTCCGGTTTCGGCAACAAGTGCCGTAGAGCACAACAATGCGAAAAGCAGGGCGCGCGAAAGCGCGCGCCGTGGCGCGGTTCCTCCCGACATCTGCCTTTCATACGCCGGCATTACGCTCCTAGCCTAGCTCGCAAACCTAAAATTGGAATGAAGTTCTGAAGCACTCGTAAAGGGGCCACAATCCAATTGCTGAAATAGACAGGGCTTGGAACTCACACCTTCTGCGTCGCCGCAAGAAAGCGTGATCCCCTGTCCTATGGAGCTACTACCGGTCACCGGCCGGAAAGCAAACCGTTGGCAGGCGGATCCTGCCGCGTCCCGATGTTGACAAGCGCGACTGAAGCTTGAAGATTTCTGGACGTAAGCACTTGTCTGGAGGGGTTTATGGCAATGCGCGCGGCTCGTGGTCTATCGATTCTTTTCCTTCTCTTTTTTGCCTGGAGCGGTGTCGCGCAAGCGGCCGAAGCCCGGCGGGTGGTGACATCGGACAATTCCGACTATTTCGGTTTCGATCTCAGATCCGACCAGAATGTCAGCCTCGACCAGTGCAAGACCACCTGCCTCGGCGACCCGGCCTGCCGCGCCTTCACCTACAACCTCAAGGCCAAATGGTGCTTCCTTAAATCCGATTACAATTCGTTGAAACCCTTCGGCGGCGCCGTCGCCGGCAAGATCGTCAACATCGATGGCGATCCCGACATCGGCGCGCCACCCGAACTCGCCTTCTTCCCCAACTGGATGGCCGACCAGGCCCAGCAATACCGCAACAAGCTCACTGGCCCGACCTACACCAAGCCGACAGAAGGGCTGACGGCGCTGAGGGCCGCCGCCGAACAGTCGGCGCTGACGGGCGATCATCGCTCGGCCATGCACAAATACGAAGCGGCGGTTTCGGTGTTGCCTTATGATGGCCAGCTCTGGCTCGAGCTGGCGCGCGAAACGCTTGCCGTCCATCCGACCGCCAACAGCTCGGAGCCGTCGACCCTACCGGCGAACGCCACTTCCGCCGCCTTCAACGCCTACAAATTGCTGCGCACCACCAAGACGCGCGCCGACGTGCTGGCGCTGCTCGGGGACGGCCTTGATCGCCGCGATCTCTACAGGCCGGCCCTGCAGGCCTACGAGGCGAGCCTCGCTCTCGTCAATTCGCCGGCAGTCAGGGCCGCCTATCAGGATCTCAAGGCCCGCAAGGGCTTCCGCGTCATCGATCATACCGTCGATGCCGACACCAGCGCGCCACGCATCTGCGCGCAGTTCTCCGAGGAACTGGTCAAGACCGGCGTCGACTACTCGCAGTTCGTTACTGTCGACAACGCCGCTCCCAAGGGCGTCGAAGCCAAGGACAAGCAGATCTGCGTCGAAGGACTCGAGCACGGCCAACATTACGACGTGACCTTCCGCGCCGGCTTGCCGGCCGCCATTGGCGAAGTCACCGCGGCACCGGTGGTTCTGTCGATCTACGTGCAGGACCGCGCGCCTTCGGCCCGCTTCACCGGCGACAGCTTCGTGCTGCCCGCAGGCGCACGCCGCGGCATACCGGTCGTCACCGTCAACATGAATGCCGCCGAAATGAAGCTCTTCCGCATCGGCGACCGCTCGCTGGCCCAGCTTCTGTCGGGATATCAGTTCCTGCGCCAGCTTGACGGCTACGACATTTCGAACATCTCCGAACAGATGGGCGAGCCGGTCTGGCAAGGCCAGCTCGACATCGCCAACGACCTCAACAAGGAAGTCACCACCTCCTTCCCAATCGACGAGGCTTTGCCGAAGCGCAAGCCCGGCGTCTATGTGCTGACCGCACAAGCCGTCGACGATCGCAGCGACGACTATGATTCGCACGCCACGCAATGGTTCGTCGTCTCCGATATCGGCCTGTCGACCTATACCGGACAGGATGGGCTGAACGTCTTTGCCCGTTCGCTCGCAACCGCCAAGCCGATCGCCGGCGCCGAGCTGACGCTGCTGGCCAGGAACAATGAAATCCTCGGCACCGCGACCACCGACGCGGAAGGGCGGGCGGTGTTCAATCCCGGCCTGACGCGCGGCGACAGCGGCATGGCGCCGGCCGTGCTGATGGCCAAACAGGGCGACGACGATTTCGTCTTCCTCGATATGGGCCGCGCCGGCTTCGACCTGTCCGACCGTGGCGTCGCCGGACGGCCGGCACCTGGCGCGCTCGACGTCTATGCCTGGACCGAGCGCGGCATCTACCGCGCCGGCGAAGATGTCCATGTCGCGGCCCTTGCCCGCGACAGTGCCGCCAAGGCGGTCGAGAACCTGCCGCTGACCTTCATCTTTTCGCGGCCCGACGGCGTCGAGGACCGCCGCATCGTCAGCGATGGCGCATCGGCCGGCGGTCACGCAGTCGACCTGCCGCTGGAACCCAACGCCATGCGCGGCACCTGGACGGTGGCGATCCATACCGATCCCAAGCAGGCGGCGGTCGCCAGCCAGATGTTCCTGGTCGAGGACTTCGTACCGGACCGCATCGAGTTCGACCTGTCCTCCGACAAGCAGGAGATCGCCCAGGGCGAGACCGCCAACATTACCGTCGACGGCCGCTTTCTCTACGGCGCGCCGGCCGCGGGCCTCGCGCTCGAAGGCGAATTGACGCTGTCGACCGCCAGCGATTGGGACCGCTTCAAAGGCTATTCCTTCGGTCTGGCCGACGAACAGTCGGCGGAACCGACTGTGACGCCCTTCACCGGCCTGCCGGTGGTCGGCGAGGACGGCAAGGCGACCTTCCCGGTCTCCGTCGATCAATTGCCATCCACCACCAAGCTGGTCGATGCCAAGGTCACTGTCAGGATGCGTGAAACCGGCGGCCGTGCCGTCGAGCGCTCGCTGAATATCGGCATCCGCCCGCAGGGCCACATGATCGGCATCCGCCCGGATTTCGACGACAACGAGGTGCCGCAAGGCGGCACGGCCAAGTTCAGCCTGATCGCTGTCGACCCAGACGGCAAGCGTGAGGCGCTGAAGGGCGCGCAGTGGTCGCTGGTCAAGGTCGAGCGTAGCTACCAGTGGTACCGCTCGAGCAACTCCTGGAACTATGAGCCGGTCACCTTCACCAAGGCGGTGGCCAACGGCCAGGTCCACCTGAGCGCCGATGGCGAGGCGACGGTGTCGCTGCCGGTCGACTGGGGCCGCTACCGGCTTGAGATCGAGACAGCGGATCCGGAAGGCCCGGCCACCAGCTACGAGTTCGACGCCGGCTGGTATGTCAGTTCCACCACCACCGAAACGCCCGACGGCCTCGAGATCGCCCTCGACAAGGATACCTATGCGGCGGGTGAAGTGGCCAAGCTCAAAGTGTCGCCGCACTTTGCCGGCGAGCTGCTCGTCACCATCGGCGCCGACAAGCTCCTGAAGACCGTCACCGCCAGCGTGCCGGCCGGCGGCAGCACCGTCGACATCCCGGTCGGCGACGACTGGGGTGCCGGCGCCTACGTCACGGCAACGCTGTTCAGGCCGGGCGATGCGCAAGAGACACGCATGCCGGCGCGCGCCATCGGCGTCAAATGGCTGAAGCTCGATCCCGGCTCGCGGAAGCTTGCCGTCAGCTTGGCGCCGCCGGACAAGACCATGCCGCGCCAGCAGCTGTCGATCCCGGTCGCCGTAGCCGGCGTGCAGCCCGGCACCAACGCCTATGTCATGGTCGCCGCCGTCGACGTCGGCATCCTCAACCTGACCAACTACAAGGTACCGGATCCGGAGAACTGGTTCTTTGGCCAGCGCATGCTCGGTCTCGAGGTTCGCGACATCTATGGCCGGCTGATCGACGGCTCGCTGGGCACAACCGGTAAGCTGCGCACCGGCGGCGACGGCGCCAACATGCAATCGCAAGGCAGTCCGCCGACCGAAAAGCTGGTCGCCTTCTTCTCCGGCCCGGTCCAGCTCGACTCCGACGGCAAGGCGCGGATCGACTTCGACATACCGCAGTTCAACGGCACCGTGCGCGTCATGGCCGTCGCCTGGACAAAGGAAGCAGTCGGCCATGCCCAGTCCGACGTCATCGTTCGCGATCCGGTGGTGATCACCGCCGGCCTGCCGCGATTCCTGGCGCCCGGCGATTCCGCCGTCATGCGGCTCGACGTCGCCGACACCGACGGCCCCGCTGGCGACTACAAGCTGACCATCGACACGACGGGCGACCTGTCTACCGGCAGTGCCGCCTTGCCTGAAAAGCTGACGCTGGTCAAAGGCAAGCGGCAGACGCTGACCGTGCCGTTGATTGCGCGGACCGCGGGCAACGCCTCGATCACCATCAAGCTTGCGCATGCCGACGGCACCGCCGTCGAGCAGACGCTCTATGTGCCGGTGCGCCCGGCGCAACTGCCTGTGACCACCCGCATGGTCGTCGACCTCAAGGGCAATGGCGGCGCGCTGCGCGTCGACAAGGAACTGCTGGCGGCAAGCCTGCTCGATGGCGCTTCGGTCAGCGTCGGCGTTTCGCAGGCTGCTGCCTTCGATGTACCGTCGCTGCTGATGACGCTCGACCGCTATCCCTATGGTTGCGCCGAACAGACCACCAGCCGCGCCATGCCGCTTCTCTACGTCAACGAGATGGCTTCCGGCATCGGCATGGCCAGCGACCCCGATCTGCGTGGCCGCGTCCAGGACGCCATCTACAAGGTGCTGAGCTATCAGGCATCGGCCGGCAGCTTCGGCCTGTGGGGTCCGGGTTCCGGCGATCTGTGGCTCGACGCCTATGTCACCGATTTCCTCACCCGGGCGCGCGAGCAGAAATACGACGTGCCGGCCCTGGCGATGAACCAGGCGCTGAGCAATCTGCAGAACGCGATCGGCTACGATCAGGACGTCCAGGATCGCGGCAGCGAGATCGCCTATGCGCTTTATGTGCTTGCCCGCAACAAGAAGGCCTCGGTCGGCGATCTGCGTTATTATGCCGACACCCAGCTCGAAGCCTTTACCAGCCCGATGGCCGTCGCCCAATTGGCGGCGTCTCTCGCCCTCTACGGTGACACCCAGCGCTCGGAGGCAACCTTCCAGGCCGCGCTGCAGCTGGCCAAGTCGACGCCCGAATATGACTATTACCGGTCCGACTATGGCTCGCCACTGCGCGACGGCGCGGCGATCCTGGCGCTTGCCGCGGAAAGCAAGCCGGTGCCGACCATCGTGCCGGCGCTGATCCAACTAGTGACCTGGGAACGCGCCGACGCCAGGTGGACCAGCACACAGGACGAGTCCTGGATGCTGCTGGCGGCCCGCGCGCTGAAGGCCGGCAATGATTCGATCGCGCTGACCGTCAACGGCGCACCGCATGCCGGCGGCTATTCGGACCAGATCGCCGGTGGCGACCTGGCCGACAGTCCGCTGACCATCGTCAACACCGGCAGAAATCCGCTGCAGGCGGTCGTCACCACCGTGGCCTCGCCGATCCAGCCTCTGCCGGCCGGCGGCAACGGCTTTACCATCGGCCGTACCTATTACAAGCTAGACGGCACAGAGGCCAACGTGACGGAGGTCAAGCAGAACGAACGCTATGTCGTCGTGCTCAAGGTTTACGAGCAGAACACCTGGCCTTCGCGACTGCTGATCACCGACCTGTTGCCGGCCGGGTTCGAGATCGACAATCCGGGCCTGGTCTCCAGCGCCCAATTGACGAACTTCTCCTGGCTGGCGCAGACCGATGCCGCCCATCTCGAATTCCGCGACGACCGTTTCGTCGCGGCGTTCAATCCCAACGACGGCGACGGCGACCGCAACATCACACTCGCCTACGTCGTGCGCGCGGTGACGCCGGGCACCTACGCCCACCCGGCGGCAACGATCGAGGACATGTACCGGCCGCAATATTCGGCTCGCACCGCCACCGGCATGATGGAGGTCAAGGCGCCGTAAGGCAAAAAATGGCGGATAGGAATATGGCGATGGCGCTGCCCCTCATTGCCCTGCCGGGCATTTCTCCCCGTATAGAGACGGGGAGAAAGAGCCATGCGCCGAAGTTTTCGCCGAACTTTAACGTCGCAGAAAAGGCGCCAAGGGTCGCGACAGCCCCCTTCTCCCCGTCACTAAACGGGGAGAAGGTGCCGGCAGGCGGATGAGGGGCGGCGCCATGCTCTCCAGAAAATTCCTGCGCCGAGCGGCCATCACGGGCATTTCCTTGGCCGGTCTCGCTGCAATCACCGCCGCCGCCCTCTGGCAGCTCGACCGCGCTTTTCCGCCGCCGCTGCCGGCTGCTTTGACGGTCTCGACCGAGGTGCAGGACCGAGACGGCCAGCTGCTGCGCGCCTTCGCTACGCCGGATGGCTACTGGCGGCTCGCTACCAGCCTGGACCAGGTCGACAAGCAGTTCGTCGACATGCTGGTCACCTATGAGGACAAGCGTTTCTGGGATCATCAAGGCGTCGACGTGCTGGCACTGGCGCGTGCCGCCGGGCAGTTCGCGACCAGCGGCCATATCGTCTCCGGTGGTTCGACGCTGCCGATGCAACTCGCCCGGCTGATCGAACCGCGCGACAGCCGCAGCCTCGGCTCGAAGATCAAGCAGATGCTGCGCGCCCTCCAGATCGAACGGCGGCTTTCCAAGCGCGAGATCCTCGAACGCTATCTGACGCTGGCGCCCTATGGCGGCAATCTCGAAGGTGTGCGCGCCGCTTCGCTTGCCTATTTCGGCAAGGAGCCGAAACGGCTGACGGTCTCGGAGGCGGCCCTGCTCGTCGCTTTGCCGCAATTGCCGGAAAAGCGGCGCCCTGACCGCAACCTCGACGTCGCCCATGCCGCCCGCGACCGCGTGCTGACCCGCATGGTCTCGGCAGGCCTGCTCGGCGAACGTGAGGCCGCGCGTGCCGCGCTCGACGATGTGTCGGGGCTGCGGCGGACCTTGCCGGCGCTCGCTGCCCATGCGGCCTATACGATGCTGTCCAAGGCCATTCCCGGCCAGAAGCTGCAACTGACGATCCGCAAGAGTGTCCAGGAAGGGCTGGAGCAGGTGGCCAAGGACGCGGCCGCCAGGCTCGGCCCTCGCCTCTCGGTGGCCATGGTGCTGGCCGATGCCCGCACCGGCGATATTCTTGGCGAGGTCGGCTCTGCCGATTTCTTCGATGCCAGCCGTTCGGGCTGGATCGACATGACCAAGGTCGTTCGCTCGCCTGGCTCGACGCTGAAGCCGTTCATCTACGGCCTCGCCTTCGAACAAGGCCTGGTGGCGCAGGAGATGCTGATCGAGGACAGCCCAGCCGATTTCTCCGGGTATCGGCCGAAGAACTTCGACATGGGCTATCAGGGCGATGTCAGCATCAGGCAGGCGCTGCAATTGTCGCTCAACGTGCCGGCGATCCGCGTGCTCGACGCGGTCGGCCCGGCCCGGCTGATGGCACGCTTTCGCCAGGCTGATGTGACCCCTATCCTGCCCGTCAACGAAGCGCCCGGCCTGGCGATCGGCCTCGGCGGCGTCGGGGTGACCCTGCGCGACCTGGTCCAACTCTATGCCGGCCTTGCCAGTGGCGGCAAGGCACACACTCTGCATGACGGCACCGAGCCGGCGAATGCCGAACGCTCGACCACCACCATCCTCGACGGGCAGGCGACCTGGCAGATCACCGACATCCTGTCAGGCGTCAAGCCTCCCCAGGGTGCCGCCCAACGCGGCATCGCCTACAAGACCGGCACCTCCTACGGCTATCGCGACGCCTGGTCGGTCGGCTTCGACGGCCGCTACGTGCTCGGCGTCTGGGTCGGCCGCCCGGACGCCGGCGCTGTGCCCGGCCTGTCCGGCTATGTCTCGGCTGCGCCCATGCTGTTCGAAGGTTTTGTCCGTTCCAGCCTGGCCGCCGTACCGCTGCCGAGCCAGCCGTCCGGCGTCCGGCGTCCGAAGCGCGAGGAGCTGCCGGTGACGCTGACGCGCTTCGGCGCCGGCGCCGATGGGCTGGTACAGGCGACGCCGACCGAACCTGCGCCAACCATCATCTTTCCGCCCGATGGCGCTCGCGTCGATCTCGGCACTTCCTCGGCCGACCCCTCGCCGCTGGTGCTCAAGCTGCAAGGCGGCCGCGCACCATTCCGCTGGCTGGCCAACGGCAAGCCGCTGGTCGGCATCGACCGGCGGCGCACCGCGACCTGGCAGCCGGACGGCGCCGGCTATTCGACCCTAACCGTGATCGACGCGGCGGGACGCGCGGCCAGTGTGAAGGTTTTCGTCGAGTGAAAGTTTCCCTTGAATAATTTCCGGCAGGTGATTCAGGGGATTGTGTTTTACGTCTTGCTTTCGGCCGCCTGTACTTTCTCGGCGTCTGCTGACGCGCTGCCCGCCAGCTTTGTTCGGCTAGCCGACATCGATCCCAATATCCGGCAGGATATCCGCTATGCCGGCCCCGAAAATTTCCTGCATCGCAAGGTAAGCGGCTACGATGCGCCGGTATGTGTCCTCACCAGGCAAGCCGCGCAAGCGCTTTCGGCAGTGCAGAAAGCGATTGCCGCCGAAGGACTGACGCTGGTCGTGTTCGACTGCTATCGCCCTGCGCGGGCTGTCTCCGACATGCGTGAATGGACAAAAACGAGCGGGCCACCGGACCCGCAATGGTACCCAAAGGTCAAGCGCAAGGATCTCATCGCCAAGGGCTATATCGGCGAACTGTCCACCCATTCGCGCGGATCGACGGTCGATGTCGCGATCGCGCGAGCCGACCGCAAGAGCGCTCCGAAACCGGCCTGCGGCGCGACCGATGCCGACACGCTCGATTTCGGCACGGGTTTCGACTGTTTCGATCCAGCGAGCAAAACGGCTCACCGACCGATAGCCAGTGAAGCGGCGGCTAACCGCAAAAGGCTTGTCGAGGCGATGCGTGCCCGCGGCTTCAAGAATTACGCCCGCGAATGGTGGCACTTCACGCTGGAGAACGAGCCGTTTCCAAAAGAGCGCTTCAACTTTCCCGTTACCGCCGAATAGCCGGCCGAAACCTTCGGACGCGACGCAGCCATTGCCGAAGAGCCAGCCGTCTCTAGATAATCGCGTCGGGAGCGCGATCATGGTCCATGCGGGAAAATAGTTTCTCGCATCGCCGAAACTAGGCGAAAAATTGCTTCAATAGGCCAAAAAAGGCAACATTGAATGCATCTAAATTCTATCAATTCGGTAGATTTGGCGCGAGTTCAACGGAGGCGGAAATGACCAAACCTCATTTCAGGAAACTGCTCGGCGCACTGGTCGCCACGTCTGTCCAGTTCGGCACGCTCGGTTTCGCGTTTGCCGACACCACCATTCTCAACGTGTCCTATGATCCGACGCGTGAGCTCTACAAGCAATTCGACGAGGCCTTCACCGCCCACTGGAAGGCCGAGACAGGCGAGACGGTCACCGTCCAGCAGTCGCATGGCGGGTCGGGCGCGCAGGCTCGCGCCGTGATCGACGGCCTCGACGCCGACGTGGTGACGCTGGCGCTCGAAGGCGATATCAACGCCATTGTCTCGAAAGCGAAGAGGATCAATCCCGACTGGCGGACGAAATTCGAAAACAATTCGGCGCCCTACACCTCGACCATCATCTTTCTCGTCCGCAAGGGAAACCCCAAGGGCATCCATGACTGGGGCGATCTGGTCAAGGACGACGTCCAGGTGATCACGCCGAATCCCAAGACCTCCGGTGGTGCGCGCTGGAACTATCTCGCCGCCTGGGCCTATGCCAGTGCCAAGGATGGCGGCGACGAGGCCAAGACCAAGGAATTCGTCGGCAACCTCTATTCCCATGTTCCGGTGCTTGACACCGGCGCGCGCGGCGCAACCGTGACCTTCGCGCAAAAAGGGCTGGGCGACGTGCTGCTCGCCTGGGAAAACGAGGCCTATCTGGCGCTCGACGAGTTCGGCGCCGACAATTTCGATATCGTCTACCCGCCGACCTCGATCCTGGCCGAGCCGCCGGTCGCCGTGGTCGACGCCAATGTCGACGCCAAAGGCACGCGGAAAGTTGCCGAAGCTTATCTGAGCTATCTCTATTCCAAGGAAGGCCAGACGCTCATCGCCAAAAACCATTATCGCCCTTCGAAGCCCGAACTGGTGCCGGCGGAGGACTTGGCCAAGCTGCCTGAGATCAAGCTGGTCACCATCGACGACCCGCTTTTTGGCGGCTGGAAGAAAGCACAGCCTTATCATTTCGGCGATGGTGGTATATTCGACCAGATCTACAAGCCGGCCCAGTAGCATTTAGATCAGGACGACATGACCACAGCACCCGCCAAGGCGAGGTGGCGATTCAGGCAGCCGAGCGTCATTCCGGGTTTCGGATTGACGCTCGGCTTCTCGCTTGCCTACCTCACCCTCATCATCCTCATCCCCCTGTCCGGGCTGATCTGGCGCTCGGCGGCGCTCGGCTGGACCGACTTCTGGGCGATCGTCACCGACCGCCGCACCATCAACGCGCTTGAAATCAGCTTCGGCACCGCCTTCATTGCCGCCGCCGTCAACGTCGTCTTCGGCACGATCGTCGCGTGGGTGCTGGTGCGCTACAGCTTTCCAGGCCGCCGCATCGCCGATGCCATGGTCGACCTGCCCTTCGCGCTGCCGACGGCGGTTGCCGGCATCGCGCTGACCACACTTTACGCACCGAATGGCTGGATCGGAAGCCTGCTGACGCCGCTCGGCATTAAGGTCGCGTATACGCCGCTCGGCATCGTCATCGCGCTGGTCTTCATCGGTCTGCCCTTCGTCGTGCGCACCGTGCAGCCGATCATGGAGGAGATCGACAAGGAGGTAGAAGAAGTGGCCGCCACGCTCGGCGCCAATCGCTTCCAGATCATCAGCCGCGTTCTACTACCCGGACTGGCGCCTGCCATCGTCACCGGTTTCGCGCTGGCCTTCGCGCGCGGCGTCGGCGAGTACGGTTCCGTCATCTTTATCGCCGGCAACCTGCCGTTCAAATCCGAGATCGCGCCGCTTCTGATCGTCATCCGGCTGGAGGAATATAATTACGCCGCGGCGACCGCGATAGCGGCGATCATGCTGGCGCTGTCCTTCGTCATGCTGCTGGTCATCAACCTGGTGCAGACCTGGAGCCGCAAGCGCTATGGCTGACCCGGAGATCAAATCCTACGCGCCGCACCATGAAAGCCAGTCGCCGGCGGTGACCGAGAGCCGCACGGCGAGAACCGTGCTGATGATCGTGACCTTTGCCTTCCTCGGCATTTTCCTGCTCCTGCCGCTGATAATCGTCTTCAAGGAAGCTTTCGCCAAAGGTATCGAGGCCTACACACAGGCGCTGAGCGAACCGGACACGCGCTCGGCGATCCGCCTGACGCTTCTGGTCGCGGCGATCTCGGTGCCGCTCAACATCGTCTTCGGTATTTCCGCCGCCTGGGCGATCGCCAAGTTCGAGTTCAAGGGCAAGGCGTTCCTGACCACACTGATCGACCTGCCGTTTTCGGTCTCCCCGGTCATTTCCGGCCTGGTCTATGTACTTCTGTTCGGCGCGCAAGGCCTGCTCGGCGCCTGGCTCAAGGCGCATGGCATCGTCATCCTGTTTGCCGTGCCGGGCATCGTGCTGGCCACCGTCTTCGTCACCTTCCCCTTCGTCGCCCGCGAATTGATCCCGCTGATGCAGGAACAGGGCAATGGCGACGAGGAGGCTGCTCTGTCGCTCGGGGCCAATGGCTGGCAGGCGTTCTGGTACGTGACGTTGCCCAACGTCAAATGGGGATTGCTCTACGGCGTGTTGCTGTGCAATGCCCGTGCCATGGGCGAGTTCGGCGCGGTCTCGGTCGTGTCGGGCCACATACGCGGGCTAACCAACACCATGCCGCTGCATGTTGAAATCCTTTATAACGAGTACAATGCCGC
>NZ_JAMYUA010000054.1:0-36184 GCF_040322715.1 Mesorhizobium sp. M0106
GTTCCCATCAGCCATCGCATCAAGAAATGCGCCTGGAACGACGACTATCTCATCAATGCCATCACTCATATGCGATAGCCCTGCCTTGAGGGGGGAGATCACGCTGTCCCTACTGCGCCGACGGCTCCTCGGCGTCGCCCTCGTCGGCGAAGGGCGAGGCGCTCGGCACGCACTGCACCGACCAGCCGGCCGGCGTCGGTTGCTTCTGGTATTCGGTTATGGCGAAGGCGCACTGTTCGCGGGTGTCGAATGTGCTGGGCAGCACGACCATGCCGCCTTGCGGGCCGGCGATCACCAGATACCAGACTAACGCTACGCTCGGTGCCGCCATGAGTATTTCCTCGCTCTGCTTGTTTTGGGAGTCGCACGATCCTAGCAACTCCGGCCCGGCGGCGAAAGCTGGGCCAAAGCGCGGCGTTAAGCCACGGCATCACAGCCACGTGACGTCGGGTCGTTTTGGTTCAGTTCACCGCAAAACAATAGAACAGGCCGTCGCCGCCGGTGCCATTCAGCGCTTCCTGGCTGCAGCCACCGCGTGACGCATGCGAGGAATTCCACGATTTGGCGGCTGCCGAATCATCGAGGCCGGTACGATCGTGATGACCCATCATCGCCACACCTTCTGCTCCGCTCAGCGTCCAGTCGCCGCAGGTCTGGTCGGCTATTTTCGTGCCGTCCGGCTTGGAGCCGGTCAACACGTCGTGCCGGTTGGGCGTGTCGCCGCGGCCGTTGACCATTTGGCCCTTTTCGTCGAGTGCCGTCTGTTTGGTGATGGCGTTGGCATCGCTATGCAGGGAAGCGACATCATCGGCGATCTTGACGCCCTTGGCGTTGAACCACGGGCCTTTGCCGATACGGTCGCGTGCATCGGTATCGCTGGTCGAGAGATAGGCGCGCCATGTCTTGCCGGTAACGCCCGCGGCTTCGGCCAGTGAACTACAATGGACGTCGGCGCCGGCGAGACCGCCGAGATCGGCGCCTTTGCCGGAGCCGACGCTGGTGACGAAAAAGCTCATCGTTGCCTCCTGCGACGACGCGGCGCCGATCACTGCAAGCAGCGCGGCGGCAGTCAAGAGAAGCAGTCTCCGATATGGTCCTCCGTTTCTCGAATTGTGGCACCCGAACAACGTTGGTGCCGGTGCAATTCTTCCGGCAAAATGCGATGTGTGGCTACTCCGGCTGCCGGTAGGCGACAAAGCGATTGTGCTTGGCCTGGAAGATCAGCCCGGTCTCCTTGAGCGTAGGGCTGGCCAGCGGCACGATACGCTTGGCGATCTCCGAAGGGTGCGGCAGTGTTTCAGGATCCTCGCCGGGTACGGCCTGCGCCCGCATCGCGGTGCGCGTTGCCCCGGGATCGGCGGCATTGACCCTGAGCGGCAGGTTTTCGGTCTCATGCGCCCATGAACGCGTCATGGCCTCGACCGCCGCCTTCGACGCCGCATAAGGCGCCCAGAAGGCGCGTGCGGAGTGGGCAAGGCTGGAGCTCAGCACGATAGCACGGCCGGCATCGGAAAGCCTGAGCAGCGGGTCGACCGAGCGGATTAGCCGCCATGTTGCGGTGACGTTGATGGTCATCACCTTCTCGAAGGTCTTGGCCTCGACATGGCCGATCGGGGCGATGACGCCGAGCACAGCGGCGTTGGCGACCAGTATGTCGAGCTTGCCCCAGCGCTCGTGGATGGCGCCGCCCAGCCGGTCGATCCCCGCCATGTCGGCAAGATCGAGCGGTACCAGCGTCGCCTGTCCGCCACCTGCCTTGATCTGGTCGTCGAGTTCTTCCAACCCGCCGACGGTGCGAGCAACCGCAATCACATGCGCACCGGCCGCGGCAAGCTCCCTGGCGATGGAATAGCCGATGCCGCGCGAGGCGCCGGTGACGACCGCAACGCGGCCGGAGAGGTCAAGGGCAGAAATCATGAGGTCACTCTGAAGATCAAAGGTTACGGAGACCAGCTACTATCATAACCGGTCGGAAACCAGATTCCCCGACGCAGGTAATGGCCGATATTCGGCCTGACATGGTTCTGGTCCAGGGTGTCCAGATCGGGGATGATCTTGATCCTGTAGGCGGTTGGAAATTTTCCGCTGGCAAACAACCGTGTTTTGGCGAGATCTACCGCATCCGTTTCGTCTTCTGCGGTGATGCCGACGCCCATCGGAAAACCGTGGCGGCGTCCTGCTTCAAGATCCAGCCAGAACAGCTTCAGCATTGAAGCAGCGTCTGCTAAGACCCGCCCGCCGCCAGTAGCGACAGCGTGCGCACATTGTCGGAGCCTTCGAAGTCGGCAAGCCGGGTCGGATACTGGCCGGTGAAGCAGGCGTCGCAGAATTGCGGCTGCTCGTTGTCGCGGCCGGCCTCGCCGACGGCGCGGTAGAGCCCGTCGATCGACAGGAAGCCGAGCGAATCGACGCGGATGAACTCGGCCATCTCCTCCACCGACATGCGCGACGCCAGCAGCTTCGACTTTTCCGGTGTGTCGACGCCGTAAAAGCAGGAGGCGCGCGTCGGCGGCGAAGCGATGCGCATATGCACTTCCTTGGCGCCGGCATCGCGCACCATCTGGACGATCTTCTGGCTGGTGGTGCCGCGCACGATCGAATCGTCCACCAGCACCACGCGCTTACCTTCGATCATGCGGCGGTTGGCGTTGTGCTTGAGCTTGACACCCATGTGGCGGATCGAATCGCCGGGCTGGATGAAGGTGCGGCCAACATAGTGATTGCGGATGATGCCGAGCTCGAACGGAATGCCCGCGGCCTGCGAAAAGCCGATCGCCGCCGGCGTGCCCGAATCCGGCACCGGCACGACGATGTCGGCCTCGACCGGACTTTCCTGCGCCAGCTCGGCGCCGATGCGCTTGCGCACTTCATAGACGTTGCGGCCTTCGACCGACGAATCCGGCCGCGCGAAATAGACATATTCGAAGATGCAGAAGCGGGTCTTCTGCGGCTCGAACGGGAACAGGCTTTCGATGCCCTTGCTGGTGACGACGACCATTTCGCCGGGCTTCAGGTCGCGCACGAAACGCGCACCGATAATATCGAGCGCGCAGGTCTCGGAGGCGAGAATCCAGGCGCCGTCGAGATCGCCGAGCACCAGCGGGCGGATGCCGAGCGGGTCGCGGCACCCGATCATCTTCTTGGACGTCATCGCCACCAGCGAGAAGGCGCCTTCGACTTGGCGCACCGCATCGATGAAGCGCGAATTCAGGTCGCGCTCCTTGCTGGTGGCAACCAGGTGCAGGAGCGTTTCGGTATCGGAGGTGGAAGAGAAGATGGCGCCTTGCTTCTGCAGGGCGCGCTGAACGGTCATGGCGTTGGTGAGATTGCCGTTATGGGCGACGGCAAAGCCGCCATCGGCAAGTTCGGCGAAGAAAGGCTGGATATTGCGCAGACCGGCGCCGCCGGTGGTAGCATAGCGTGTGTGGCCGATGGCACGGTTGCCTTGCAGGCTGTCGATGACACGCTGCTTAGTAAAGGTGTCGCCGATCAGGCCGACATGGCGTTCGACATGGAATTGGGTGCCGTCATAGGAAACGATGCCGGCCGCTTCCTGGCCTCGATGCTGCAACGCATGCAGACCGAGCGTTACGATGGCTGCGGCGTCCTGCCGGCCGAAAATGCCGAACACGCCGCACTCGTCGTGGAAATGGTCGTCGGCTTCGGCGGAAAGCACGTCGTCTGCGTCTGCCACTGAGGCTGCCATTGGGGCTCAAGCTCCGCTAAAGTCGCCATATAAGGTCATAGCGCATCGAAAGCAACGCACGTCGTGCGGCGTTCACATGATCGACAGTCTTGAGCCTCGCAAGTCTGTCGAAATCAGTTTGCCGGCGCCGGGTTTGCAGGTGCCGGCGTCGCGGGCGCATTGTCGGCCGGCGGCGCATCGCTGTCGTCGGGTGCCGGAGCAGTGGCGTCGTCGCCGGCGGCAGGGGCTTCCGCTGCAGGCGCGTCGGGGGCCAGAGGCGTCTCGGTGGCCGGCTGATTCGGATTGAGCTTGTTGAGGATGGCGTTTTCCGGATCCTCGGGCAGCAGGCTTTCGAGCTTGGCGCCGATCGATTCGAGCAACGGCTTTGACTTGGCATTGGCAATCCAGCCTGGAGCCTTGGCGCCGGCCAGCCAATTGAAGAAAAGCAGCGCGACAGCGACGACCAGGATGCCGCGCGCCGCGCCATAGAGGAAGCCAAGTGTACGATCGAGCGCGCCGATCCTGGAATCAATGATCCAGTCGGCGAGCTTCATGGTGATGACCGAAACGACGATCAGCGCGACAATGAAGACGATACCGGCGGCCGCCGCCATGGCGGCCTTTTCGTTGTCGACATAGGGCTGAATGTAAGGCAGCACCGGCTTGTAGAAGAAGAAGGCGGCGGCCGCGGCGGCTGCCCAGGAGATGATCGACAGGATCTCGCGCGAAAAGCCGCGAACCATAGCGAGCATCGCCGAGACCAGGGTGAAGCCGACGAGAATTCCGTCAAGCAGCGTAATCGGCATGTTTTTCGCCCCACTCCGATCTCTTTTTCACGGCCCGACGAGCCGCATCACTCTTGCTCGTCGGCGCGGCTGCGCCGAGAGCCGGCTATGCGCGCCACGAGATCGGCAAGCTCGGTGGGCTGGAAAGCGCCGGCTCCGATCCCCCCGACCCCATTGCCGCCAACAAGTTCCTCGCTGCCCAAGGGCAGAACCGCGCGTCCGAAACCCAGCTTTTCGGCTTCCTTGAGGCGCTGCTGCGCATGCGCAACCGGCCTCACCGCACCCGAAAGGCTGATTTCGCCGAAATAGACGCAATCGGCGGGAAGGGCAAGACCGGTGAGCGAGGAAACCAGTGCCGCCGCCACTGCCAGGTCGGCCGCCGGCTCCGAAATGCGGTAGCCGCCGGCAACGTTGAGATAGACGTCGTGCGTGCCGAAGCGGACGCCGCAATGGGCTTCCAGAACCGCCAGGATCATCGACAGCCGGGCACCGTCCCAGCCGACGACGGCGCGGCGCGGTGTGCCCAGCGTCGATGGCGCCACCAGCGCCTGGATCTCGACCAGCACCGGCCGTGTGCCTTCCATGCCGGCGAAAACCGCGGCACCCGGCGACTTCGCATGGCGCTCACCGAGGAAAAGCTCGGACGGGTTGGCGACTTCCCGCAAGCCCTTGTCCGACATTTCGAAGACGCCGATCTCATCGGTTGGCCCGAAGCGATTCTTGACCGTGCGCAGGATGCGGTAGTGGTGGCCGCCTTCGCCCTCGAAATAGAGCACCGCGTCGACCATGTGCTCGACGACGCGCGGTCCGGCGATCTGGCCCTCCTTGGTGACGTGGCCGACCAGAACGATCGCCGCCCCTGTGGATTTTGCGTAGCGGATCATCGCCTGGGCGGCGGCACGCACCTGGGTCACCGTGCCGGGCGCCGAATCGGCCATATCGGTCCACAGCGTCTGGATCGAATCGAGAATGACCAGATCCGGCCGCTTGCCATCGGCGATGGTGGCGAGGATGTCCTCGACATTGGTTTCGGCGGCGAGCTCGACCGGGGTGTCGGCGACGCCGAGCCGCTGGGCGCGCAGCCTGATCTGCGCGACCGCCTCTTCGCCCGAGACATAGACGATGCGGTGGCCCTTTGCCGCCAGCGCGGCCGCGGCCTGGGTGAGCAGCGTCGACTTGCCGATGCCGGGATCGCCGCCGACCAGCAGCGCCGAGCCGCGCACGAAGCCGCCGCCGGTGGCGCGGTCGAGTTCGCCGATGCCGGAGACGATGCGCGGCGCGTCCTCGATGTCGCCGGAGAGGCTGGTCAGCACCACCGCGCGGCCCTTGCGTGCATTGCGCGTATTGGCCGGGCCGGAACCTATGCCGCCTGACGTGCCTTCCTCGACCAGCGTGTTCCACTCGCCGCAGGCATCGCATTTGCCGGCCCAGCGCTGATGCACCGAACCGCAATTCTGGCAGATGAACTGGATACGGGATTTGGCCATCAGTTTATTGGTTCCAAGAGGTATTTGGAACGATCCCAGTAAATCGGCAAAGCATTTTCGACTGTATCGAAATGAGTGCGGCGCTGGCCGTTGCTCTGAGCCCAATTGTCGTATGCCGACCAACATGCATAGATGAACAAATTTACCGCCAAATCATTGTCTCGCCTGACTGCTTCATGCAGCGTTTCGAACAATCGCCTGAGCGCTAACGAGAGGCGGCGGTCCTGAAGCCGATGCATGAGAAGGAATGCACACCCGATCGCAGCGACAGACGTACTCTGCCGAGAGTCCCCTGACCAAAGTGCCAAAAGGCCCAGAAGATTATCGATGTCGCGAGTCGTTCCCAGCTTCCAAATCCGATAGAGGCCGGTCACTGCCGCGCTTCGCGAATAGTCTTCGACATGCTTGGCAAGGAATTTCCTCACCAATTCAACGTTCTCGGGCGTCGGTTCGCTTGAGTAGCAGAACACCAGCAAACCGGCGTGCGATTCCGTGCGAGAAATTGACCCGGCAGATCTCAAATATTCAGTGAGTTGCGCGCGTTCATCCTCGGAGATGTCATACTCTTCGAATTTTATCCTTTGGTAGATATCGCTAAAGTCCAATCGGCTGCTCCGCGACAATGCCTACTCGAACCGATCCGGCAAATGATGCTCTTCCGCAAGGTCCGAGAAGCGGGTGAATTCGCCCTGGAAGGCGAGGCTGACCGATCCCGTTGGGCCGTGGCGCTGTTTGGCGACGATGACCTCGGCCTTACCGCGCATCTCGTTCATCTCGTGTTCCCATTTGATGTATTCGTCGGTGCCCGGCTTCGGCTCGCGGTTCTTCAGATAATATTCCTCGCGGTAGACGAACAGCACCACGTCGGCGTCCTGCTCGATGGAGCCCGATTCGCGCAGATCCGAAAGCTGCGGGCGCTTGTCGTCGCGGCTCTCGACCTGGCGCGACAGCTGCGACAGCGCGATGATCGGCACCGCCAGCTCCTTGGCTAGTGCCTTGAGGCCGGTGGTGATCTCGGTGATTTCCTGGACGCGGTTTTGCGAGGATTTCGCGCTCGATCCCTGCATCAGCTGGATATAGTCGATAACGATGACGTCGAGGCCGCGCTGGCGCTTCAGGCGACGCGCGCGGGCCGACAGCTGAGCGATGGAAATGCCGCCGGTCTGGTCGATGAACAGCGGGATTTTCTGCATTGTCTGCGAGCAGGCGACCAGCTTTTCGAAATCCATCTCGCTGATCTCGCCGCGCCGGATTTTCGACGACGGGATTTCCGTCTGTTCGGAAATAATGCGGGTGGCCAGCTGTTCGGATGACATTTCGAGCGAAAAGAAGCCGACGACGCCGCCATTGGCCGCCTTGAACGAGCCGTCCGCCTGCTGCGCCGGGACATAGGCCTCGGCGATGTTGAAGGCGATATTGGTGGCGAGCGAGGTCTTGCCCATGCCGGGACGGCCGGCAATGATGATCAGGTCGGACGACTGCAGGCCGCCCATGCGGCGGTCGAGATCGCGCAAGCCGGTAGCAACGCCCGACAAATGCCCGTCGCGCATATAAGCCGCATTGGCCATGTCGACGGCGGTCTTGACGGCATCGGTGAAGCTCTCGAAGCCGCCATCGTAGCGGCCGGTTTCGGCCAATTCGAACAGGCGCCGCTCGGCATCCTCGATCTGGTCGGAGGGCGACATGTCGACCGGCGCGTCATAGGCGATGTTGACCATGTCCTCGCCGACAGTGATTAGCGCGCGCCGCGTCGCCAGATCGTAGATGGCGCGGCCATAGTCGGTGGCGTTGACGACGGTGACGGCCTCGACCGCCAACCGCACGACATATTGCGCCACCGTCATGTCGCCGACCTTCTCGTCGGCCGGCAGGAAGGTCTTCAGCGTGATTGGCGTCGCGATCTTGCCCATGCGGATGAGCTCGGCCGCGACCTCGAAGATCTTTCTATGCAGCGGCTCGTAGAAATGGCCGGGCTTCAGGAAGTCGGAGACGCGGTAGAAGGCATCGTTGTTGACCAGTATGGCGCCGAGCAGCGCCTGCTCGGCCTCGATATTGTTCGGCGCCTCGCGATAGAGCGGTGTTTCCGCCACGCCGAATTTTCGTGCTGCCTCTGCCATGATGTCCCCGGTCCTGATCCCCGTCTCTCGATATCAGAACGAGACAAGTCGGTGATGACTTATCTGCATCAGTCCCCAACCAACCAACTTTGATGCCCGCGATTCACAGCCAGGATCTTTCGGTGGAAAGAATCTCGATTGACTCGAATCAAGATGGCGAGCCTAGCCGTTCTCAGGCGAGAACAAAACAGGAAAATAGCTGCCGGTCATTCCGGCAAGGCATCACCCCAATCCAGTCGCCGCGCGGCCTTGAACGTCTCGCCGTCGCGCTTGGTGAACAGTCGCTCGGCAGCACCCCCATCCTGTTCGCAAAGCTTCAGCAAGACCTTGCCGGAGCCCGACTTCGGTGGTGCGATCACTCGCGCCCGAGGCGGAGCGGCCGGATGGCGGGAGGCCGCGACAAAGATGAATTTCTCGTCCTCCCACGGCACCTCGGCATCCTTGGCCAGACGGTGTAGGCGCGAGCGGGCGACGCGGCGGGCGAAATGGCACCAGTCGGGGGCGACGAGCGGACAGGGCGCCTCATGCGGGCAGGGCGCAAGCACGTGCGCGCCCGCCTCGATCAGCTGCCGCCGCACGGCAAGAATACGCTGCCAGCCGGCCGGCGTGCCCGGCTCGACCACCAGCAGCGTGTCTGCGGTCAGCTGCCAGAGCCGGTCGACGAGTTTTGCCAGCGATGCCGGCGCGATCTCATCCAGCACATAGGCTGAAGTCACCAGCTCGGCCGGCTCCAGCTCGGCCAGGTCGATAGTGACATCGCCGGTCCGCCAGGCGGTCCTGGCAGTGACCGCCTCGGCGGCAAGCGCTTCGCCGACGCGTCGCACCGCGGCACCGGCCTCGAGCAGCACCGCCTGTTCGAGATCGGGCCAGAGATCGATTGTGGCCCAAAGCACCGTACCAGGGCCGGCGCCGACATCGAGCAGGGTTTTTGGGAAAAAATCCGGCCGTGCCTCGCTGACCGCATCGAGGCTGGCGCGAACGGCCGCATAGGTCGCCGGTAGCCGCGTAGCCAGATAGGCCTTCACCGCCATGTCTTCGGCCATGTGCAGGCGGCCGTCGCGTAACTCGGCGCGGTAGCGGTCCGACAGCGTCTTTGCCGCTTGCTTAAGCATCGGCAACGGCACCTGTTCGAGAAGGCGGTCGACGCCTTGTCTAAGCGGGACGGGCAGTTCCATCGCTTACGCCGCCCGAGGTGCGAGCACGATGACCGAGGCGCCAACGATGCAGATCGCGGCACCGGCAAGGTCCCAGCGGTCTGGGCGCACGCTTTCCGCCAGCCACAGCCAGACCAGCGAGGCGGCAATGTAGATGCCGCCATAGGCGGCATAGGCACGACCGGCCGCACTGGCGTCGACCAGCGCCAGCAGCCACGCAAATAGCACCAGCGAGGCGAGACCGGGCGCCAACCACAGCGGCGACTTGTCCAGCCGCCACCACGCCCAGAACGAAAAGCAGCCGGCGATCTCGGCAAGTGCGGCGGCGACGTAGAGGAGGTAGGTCATGAAAAAGGTCCCGCGTTGACGAGACCTTTTTCAGCGTGCCGGCCGGCAATGGCAAGCGGCAATGGCGTGATGCGGCAGTCTACTCCGGATCCGCCACCTTGCGGCGGCGAGTGGGCTTGGCCACCGGAGCTTTTTCGCGACGTCCAAGATCGCGCATCTCCAGCGCCTTCTCGCAACTGGCCATGTAGTCGCGCGTCATCGGCAGCGTGTCGTTCTTCTTGGCAATCTGGATCTGGAAGATCACCAGATCCTGCCAGCGGAAGGCAGCTTCCGAGGCGGCAAGATAGAACTCCCACATGCGGCAGAAGCGCTCGTCATAAATCGCCTTGGCCTTGTCGCGGTTGGCGGCGAAGCGCTCGCCCCAATGCTTCAGCGTCTCCGCATAATGCAGCCGCAGAACCTCGATATCGGTGACGACGAGCCCCGATTTTTCGATGGCCGGCATCACTTCGGATAGCGACGGGATGTAGCCGCCCGGGAAGATGTACTTGCGGATGAAGGCGCTGGTTGCCCACGGCACGCCGGAGCGGCCGATCGTGTGCAGCAGCATGACGCCGTCCGGCTTCAGCAGCGTCGCCGACTTGTCGAAGAAGGTGCGGAAATGATTGACCCCGACATGCTCGAACATGCCGACGGAGACGATGCGGTCGAAACGCTCATTGAGCTCGCGATAGTCCTTGATGTCGAAATGCACCCGGTTTTGCAGGCCTTGCGCATGGGCGCGGTCGGTGGCGACGCCGTGCTGCTCGGTCGACAGCGTCACGCCTTGCACGTCGACGTCGAACGCCTTGGCTAGATAGAGCCCAAGCCCACCCCAGCCGGAGCCGATATCAAGAACCGTCTGGCCGGCCTTCAGCCTGAGCTTGGCGGCAATGTGGCGCTTCTTGGCTGATTGTGCCTCGTCGAGCGTCATATCCGGCTGCTCGAAATAGGCGCAGGAATACTGCATGTCCTCATCGAGGAAGAGGCGGTAGAGGTCGCCCGACAGATCGTAATGGCGCTGCACGTTGCGGCGCGCCCGCGACGCCGTGTTGATCTGCTGCAGGCGCCGGAAGGCGTGGCGCAGACCTTCGATCGCCTTCGACCAGGTGGCATCGATACCGCCGCTGCCCATGTTCTGGAAGGCAATTCGCATCACCCCCAGCACGCCGCCCTCGAGAATGTCGAGTTCACCGTCCATGTAGGCTTCCGGCACCGCCAGCATCGGATCGAAGGTTATTGCGCGCTCGGCATGCCTTGTCTTGATGTGCATGTGCACCGGCTCGCCGCTGCCGTCACCGAAAGTCACCATCGAGCCTTGCGGCCCTGTCACCTTGAGATTGCCTATGCGGACCAGGCGGTCGAGAACGCGTTTCAGCAGAATATTCATGACCAATTGTCCCCTCTCGGCCAGACATGCTGTCCTATTCTGCATCAAGATATAGGGGTTCGAAAAGTTCCATTTGGCATAAAAATGCCCGGGTACGAGGCCCGGGCATTGGTCCAGAATAGCGATTAGCCGGCGAATGCCGACGAATGACGATCAGCTGTTGTCTTCGCCGCCTTCGAACTCCGCATTCGGATCGAAGAAGTTTTCCGGCCGCGCATTATCGTTGATGTCCTCGCCGTAGATGGCTTCGGCGGTGGTCAGTGTTTCGCCCTTGGCCTGGCGCTCGGCTTCGTCGGCCGTGCGGGCAATGTTGAGCGTGATGGTAACCTCGACTTCCGGGTGCAGTGCGATCGCCACATTGGTGACGCCGATGGTCTTGATTGGCTGGTTGAGCAGGATCTGGTTGCGGTTGACCGAAAAACCTTCCGCCGTCACCAGCTCGGCGATGTCGCGCGTCGAGACCGAACCATAAAGCTGACCGGTTTCGCCGGCCGAGCGCACGGCGATGAAGCTCTTGCCGTCGAGCTTTTCTGCAATCTGCGCGGCTTCGGACTTGCGCTCCAGGTTGCGGGCTTCGAGCTGGGCCCGCTGTCCCTCGAACTTCTTCTTGTTAGCTTCGTTGGCGCGCAGCGCCTTGCCTTGCGGCAGCAGGAAATTGCGGGCGAACCCGTCCTTGACCTTGACGGTATCGCCCATCTGGCCGAGGCGGGAAACGCGTTCGAGAAGAATGACTTCCATGGTTTTGTTCCTTCGCTTGGGCGCTATCCTCAGGATCGGCGCCGAGTTGTCTGGAACAGGTCAGGAAGCTGGGGCGTCGCCGCCTGTGTCGCTGTCCTGCCTGTCGCGGCAGTTAGGATCTCTTGTCGAAATCCAACCCGGGATTTTGATGGCAAACCCTGCGGCGCCCGTCGCCGTGGGAAAAGCGGGCGGCGAACCGCCCGCGTAGATTTTAGCGGACCACGTAGGGCAGCAGGCCGAGGAAGCGGGCGCGCTTGATCGCCTTGGCGAGTTCGCGCTGCTTCTTCTGGCTGACGGCGGTGATACGCGATGGCACGATCTTGCCGCGCTCGGAGATGTAGCGCTGCAGAAGCCGCACGTCCTTGTAGTCGATCTTCGGCGCGTTGGCGCCGGAGAACGGGCAAGTCTTGCGGCGACGGTGGAAGGGGCGCCGGGTTGGGATCTGGTTGATGTCGACCATTATTCTGCGGCTCCTTCAAAGCCTTCGCGCGGACGGCGCGGGCCACGATCGGCACCGCCATCGCCGAAGCTGCGCGGCGGACGATCACCACGGTCACCGCGATCGCGGTCGCCGAATGAGCGCGGGCCACGATCGCCACGGTCGCGGTCGCCGAAGCCGCCGCGTTCCGAGCGCTCTTCGCGCTTCTGCATCATTGCCGACGGACCTTCCTCATGCGCATCGACCTTGATGGTCAGGAAACGCAGCACGTCCTCGGACAGGCCCATCTGGCGCTCCATTTCATTGAGCGCGGCCGGCGGGCAGGTGATGTCCATGAGTGTATAATATGCCTTCCGGTTCTTGTTGACCCGGTAGGTGAGGGACTTCAGCCCCCAGTTCTCGACCCGGCCGACGGACCCGCCATTCGCGGTGATGACGCCCTTGTACTGTTCGACAAGCGCATCGACCTGCTGCTGCGAGAGGTCCTGCCGGGCAAGAAACACATGTTCGTATAGAGCCATAGTGTTCGTGCCTTTCTTCGTTTCTCTCCCGGTTCCCGGCGGCAAAAGCCTCTGCAACTTCTCTGACCCGCAATCCTTGCAAAGGCGGGGAAGAAAGGAGCATGACGAGACGGTCGAGAGCGGAGACACGGGAGGCGGAAGCGCTTCTGGCTTCACACGAAGGTTTCGAAAAACCTCCGGCCCTCCGTTCAGCCCCCAGCAAGGACCGGCAGATTGCGGGCGTCTATACAGGAATTTGGTCGCAAAGCAAGGCCAAACGACAGGGCAAACGGCCCTACTGTCCCAGAGCGCCATGGGCCTCGACGGCAAGGCTTACGGATTTCCTGAAACCGGACCTTAACCACCATGCGAAGTTCCAGCACCGGCGGGCGTGGCGGCAACCCGTCGTTCATCATGCCGATGCAAAAGCAAACAGTCTGCGCGAGGTCGGCAGCAAGGCGGTTTTGGGGACAAAAATGCTTTTCGACAAATTCTGCCGTTCGAAGAGCGGCAACTTTGCCCTGATGCTGGCGTTCGGGCTGCCTGCGGTTCTGACCGCCGTCGCCTTTGCCGTGGACGTGTCCACCTTGATGAGGGCCAAGGTCAGCTTGCAGAACGCGCTCGATGCCGCGAACCTTGCATCTTCGCATCTCGGCGACATCGAGGCTTCGCGCAAGGACGTCTTCGACCGCTACTTCCAGACCAATGTCGCCGGCCACAGCGAGTTGAGGAACGCCGAAGCGACGCTTACCGTGGAAAGGGGCCTCAATTACATCCAGACAAAGGCTGTCGCCATGGCGGACGTCAATTTGAACTTCGCCTTCCTGTTCGGCGACGACAAGCGCATCACCGTCGATGCCGGCGCCGTCGAATCGACCAATCAGCTCGAAGTCGTGCTGGTGCTCGACAATACCGGGTCGATGGCCAGCAACGATCGCATCGGCGCATTGCGGACGGCGGCGACGGCCCTGATCGATATGCTCGAAGCGGCGAAGTCGCCGACGCGCAGCGTACGTGTCGCGGTGGTGCCGTTCGTCACCGCCGTCAACGTCAAGGGCGAGGACTACGATCCGGCCTGGATCGACATGGCCGGCAAATCGCCGAACAATGGCGCCAATTTCCCCTTGGTCGGCGGCAAGCGCGTCAACCATATGGACCTGTTCAAGCAATTGGGCGTCGAATGGAGAGGCTGCGTCGAAGCGCGGCCCGGAACCAACAATGTTTCCGACATTTCGCCCGACCAAAACAAACCGGACACCCTGTTCGTACCCTATTTCGCGCCGGACGATCCAGGTAACGCTAAAAATCCAACCAGCTCCTACGGCAATTCAGCGACCGGCTACAACAATTCCTATCTCGACGATACCGTTGTCACCGTGCTTCCCGGCCTCACCAGCGACATGGCGAAGTACAGTGTTTCGACGATGAAGCTGATCAACGACAAGAGAGGCCCACTGACTATCGGCCCAAACCGGGCCTGTCCGACGCCGATAGTGCCGCTGACCGATGATTTCGACAAATTGCGGAAGGCCGTCGGTGAGATGATCGAATGGAACGGCTCGGGGACCAATGTTTCGGAAGGCTTGTCATGGGGGATGCGGGTGCTCTCGCCGGAAGCGCCTTACAGCGACGGCGCGCCGTTCAGGTCGTCAGGCACGACCAAAACGGTGCTGCTGCTCACCGACGGCGAGAATGTTGTCTATGGCGCGAAGGATACGCCACAGAAGTCGGACTATGGCTCCTACGGATTCCTGGCCTCGGGTCGGTTTGGATCCAGCGACCAGACCGCGGCTGCGCGCAATGTCGACGATTGGACAACCAATGTATGCAACACATTGAAGAAGCAGGACGTGCAGATATTCACAGTGCTGCTGCAGGCCGACACCGCAGCCAACCGCAAGCTCTACGAGGCCTGCGCATCGTCGCCGTCGGATTATTACCCGACCAACGACGTCAGTCAGCTCGAAAGCGTCTTCCTGAAAATCGGAAGCTCGATTTCGCAGCTGCACTTGACGAACTGAACGACGTCGGCCGCTCTCCCGCCGCCGCTGCTCAACTCGTGTGTGCAGCCACTTTGCCTGTGGTTTCGGGGAAGAAATCGGGCGCCGCATGGCGCTTGCCGAACATCATGTCGTATTGCAGCAGACGGAAGTCGCGGATTGCCGGATCGATTTCTTTCTGACGCGACCAATCGGGGGTGGCGTCGCCCCCCGGTGCCAAAAGCAAATTGCGGTCGATAACGCGGTAGCGCTCTCGCAACTGTCCGAGGAAGCCGGTGTAATAGGGATGGCTGATGCCGGCTGTCTTCAGGATATGGTAGGGCAGGAAGGACGGGCTGACGGCGCCCAGATCCTCGGCCGGGCCGCTGCGATTCGACCAGACGATCAGCGGCGTCTGGTGGTGCAGCAGCATCTGGTCGGCCGCCTCCTTGCGCGGCGCCACATTGTCCTTCAGGAAGCCGGTCTCGACGTAGACCGGCCCAAGCGGCGGCAGATGGTCGCCGAAGAACGCGATGACGGTCGGCCGCTCGCGTTTCTTCGCCCATTCGATCAGCCGCTCGAGGCCGCGGTCCGCGTCGGAAGAGCCTTCGGCATAGCTCAACAGCGATTCACGCGCCCATTGGCTGATCGGCGCCTGCACCTTGTGGGTCGGATTGTTATAGCGATACGGCTCATACGGCCCGTGGTTCTGCAGGCTGACGGCGAAAAAGAAGACCGGCTCGGCGCTGGTATCGGCTTCGTGGATGATCTCGTCGGTCATCGCAGCGTCCGACGCGAGCGGTCCGCGCTTCTGCATGGGCGGCAACGTCTCCTCGGACTTGAAGTCGTTGAAGCCGAAATCGGCATAGACGGCCCCCCGGTTCCAGAACCAGTTAGTGCCGGGATGGATAGCGCGCGCCCGGTAGCCTTGACTTTTCAGGAAGGTCGCCAGCGAGGGAGTCGGTGTCCGCACATATTGCTGGTAGGGAATGCTGCCCGCCGGCAGGAAGGCGTTGGAAAAGCCGGTCAGGGCCTCGAACTCGATGTTGGCCGTCATGCCGCCGAACTCGGGCGAGAACATGTAACCCGTGCGCAGTGCCCGCACATTGGGGATAGGGTCGGGCGTGATGGTGACGCCTGGTAGCTTGGTCGGATCCCAGAAGGATTCGCTCATGACGACGATGATGTCGGGCTTCTCGGCGGGTACCGAAGCCGTCACCTGCGGTTTGCCGATCGCTTCGATCGCCTTGCCGGAATAGCCGGGCGGCGCCGAGACATGCGCCATCGGGACGTTCAGCGCGAAGGCGAGCGCAAAACCGTTCGAGGCATAGTTTTCCTTCTGGTCCCACATGATCGGGATGATCTGCAGCCGGTCGCGCGTCCACGAGAAAGTGGCATAGTCCATGATGGAAACGAAGAAGGCGATCAGCGGTACTGTCAGCGTCAGCCGGGCAAGGCGGCCCTTGTGGCTGAGCGCCGGAACGCGGCGGCGCCATAGCCGCCAACCGTAGACGAGCAGCGACAGTCCGCCGACGATGCCGATCGCCAGGGCAATGGCGGTTCCCGGGCGATCGCGTACCAGAAGCGGCATCAGTGCCACGATCTGCCGGGAATAGAGGAAATCGGTCGGATAGAGCGGATCGCCGAGATACAGCGACTTCTGGTGGCCGACGAACGCCAGCGACAATGTCAGCGGCGCGACGATCATCAGGCTCTGATGACTGCGGCCGAGCACGGCGTCGAGGCCGATGAGGATCAGCGCAAAAATGATGATCGTGGTCCAGCCGGGTTTGAAAGGCTGCAGAAAGAAATCAATGGTGCCGGCAAAGTTGCCGCGCACGATCAGTTCGATGGCAAACACAAGGATGGCCGCAGCCAGCAAGCTGATAAGGCCATAGCGGATGACAGGCCATTTGCGCGCCGGCAGATAGCCGGTCGACGGATCGCCTTCAAGAAACTGGGGCGCCGCCTCGGCTGCGCTCTGCTTGGTCTTTGCCACTTCAATAGTTCCCCGGCCCGCAACAAAAGCGTCACTCGATTGTCATCGAACTGTCACGCAAAGCCTAGCGCCTGTGGCGGAAATAAGAAGAGCCAGCAAACAAATCGTGAGCGGTTTTCATCATGAGTGATCGCCAAAAAGCCTGCCGAAACAGGCACTCGGCCGATATTACGCGATCAAGGTTGGACTTGACTTGGCCGCACGCCTTGCGTCACAGGCAACGTGAACCAGCAGCTGGGAGCCGCCGATGGCCATCGCATTCACCTTTCCGGGGCAGGGCAGCCAGGCTGTCGGCATGGGCAAGGACCTCGCCGATACCTTTGTGGAATCGCGGCGGATCTTCGAGGAAGTTGACGACGCGCTCGGCGAAAACCTATCGAAGCTGATCTGGGAAGGCCCGGAAGAGACGCTGACGCTGACCGCCAACGCCCAGCCGGCGCTGATGGCGGTGTCGCTTGCCGCAATCCGGGCGCTGGAGGCGCGGGGCTTCTCCCTGAACGGCAAGGTCACCTATGTCGCCGGCCACTCGCTCGGCGAATATTCGGCACTTGCGGCCGCAGGTTTCGTTTCGGTCGCCGACGCCGCCCGGCTGTTGCGCATCCGCGGCAATGCCATGCAGGCGGCTGTGCCGGCCGGCGAGGGCGCCATGGCGGCGATCATCGGGCTGGAACAGGCCGATGTCGAAGCCGCTTGCGCAGAGGCCGCCCAGGGCGCCGCCAAAGATCCCGCACAAGCCTTGGTTTGCCAGATCGCCAATGACAATGGCGGCGGCCAGCTGGTGATCTCCGGCGCCAGGCCAGCGGTCGAACTGGCGGCGAGGCTATGCACGGAGAAGGGCGCCAAGCGGGCACTGATGCTGCAGGTCTCGGCGCCCTTCCATTCGGCATTGATGAAGCCTGCGGCCGAGATCATGCGGGAGGCGCTGGCCGCCGTGACGAAGAGTGCGCCGGTCGTGCCGCTGGTCTCCAATGTTACGGTGACCCCGACGAGCGATCCCGACGAGATCGCCCGCCGACTCGTCGAACAGGTGATCGGGCGCGTGCGCTGGCGCGAAACGGTGGAGTGGTTCGGCAGCAACGGCGTTGCGACGCTTTACGAAGTGGGCGCCGGCAAGGTGCTGTCGGGGCTGGCCCGCCGCATCAACCGCGATATTGCCACCACTGGCATCGGATCCGCGGCGGATGTCGAGGCGGCGCTGGCGGCGCTTGCATAATCAACTGGCGATTTGACCCCGCTCCATGCGAAGGGTGTTCGCTCAGATCAGGAGGCAAGAATGTTCGAATTGACCGGCCGCAAGGCGCTCGTCACCGGCGCATCGGGAGGTATCGGCGAGGCGATCGCCCGCGTGCTGCACGGCCAGGGCGCCATCGTCGGCCTGCATGGCACACGTATCGAGAAACTGGAGGCGCTGGCCGCCGAACTGGGCGACCGGGTCAAGCTTTTCCCGGCCAATCTTTCCAACCGCGACGACGTCAAGGCGCTCGGCCAGAAGGCGGAGGCCGACCTCGAAGGCGTCGACATCCTCGTCAACAATGCCGGCATCACCAAGGACGGGTTGTTCGTACGCATGGCTGACGCCGACTGGGATAGCGTGCTCGAGGTCAACCTGACCGCCGTGTTCCGGCTGACCCGCGAGCTTACTCATCCGATGATGCGGCGCCGCCATGGCCGCATCATCAACATCACTTCAGTGGTTGGCGTCACCGGCAATCCCGGCCAGACCAACTACTGCGCCTCCAAAGCCGGTATGATCGGCTTTTCCAAATCGCTGGCGCAGGAGATCGCCACCCGCAATATCACCGTCAACTGCGTCGCCCCGGGCTTCATCGAATCGGCGATGACCGCCAAGCTCAACGACAAGCAGAAAGAGGCGATCATGGCGGCGATCCCGACCCGGCGCATGGGCACGGGCGCCGAAGTCGCCTCTGCCGTCGCCTACCTCGCTTCCAACGAGGCAGCCTACGTCACCGGCCAGACCATTCATGTGAATGGCGGCATGGCAATGATCTAACACTTGGGAAAACGCTTCATTCCGTCTTGGATGCACGGGATTTTTCGTGTAATGCCGCCCGCAACCCGGCGGTTCGGGCAAAAACCGGTCCTGTTCCGCTGCGTTTCCGGCAGGACCATCTTTCAGCTTGATTAGCGGCATTCTGCCCGCTAACGAAGACAGACAACCAAAAGACGAGGATGCCCAAATGAGTGACACCGCAGAGCGCGTCAAGAAGATCGTCATCGAGCACCTTGGCGTCGATGCCGAGAAGGTGACGGAGCAGGCGAGCTTCATCGATGATCTGGGCGCGGACAGCCTCGACACGGTCGAACTTGTCATGGCGTTCGAAGAAGAGTTCGGTGTCGAAATCCCGGACGACGCCGCCGAGACCATCCTGACTGTTGGCGATGCGGTGAAATACATCGACAAGGCCTCCGCCTGACGCTATTTGCAGTCATCACCGGGGAGGACCTGCGATGAGGCGTGTCGTCGTCACGGGCCTTGGGCTGCTTTCGCCGTTCGGCATGGGCTTCGAGCACAGCTGGAAGGAGCTTCTGACCGGCCGCAGCGCAGCCAAGCGCATCACCGAATTCGAGGTGGAAGACCTTGCCTGCAAGGTCGCCCACGTCATTCCGCGCGGTGACGGCTCCAACGCCACTTTCAATCCTGAAGCCGTTCTCGAGCCGAAGGAACTGCGCAAGATCGGCGACTTCATCCTGTACGGGATCGCGGCCGCCGACGAGGCACTCAAGGATTCCGGCTGGCAGCCGAAGACGCATGAGGAACAGTGCGCCACCGGCGTGCTGATCGGTTCGGGCATCGGCGGCATCGAAGGCATCGCCGAGAATGCGATGATCCTCAAGGAACGCGGTCCGCGCCGCATCAGCCCATTCTTCATCCCTGGCCAGATCATCAACCTCGTCTCCGGTCAGGTCTCGATCCGCCATGGGCTGAAAGGCCCCAACCATGCCGTCGTCACCGCTTGCTCGACCGGTGCGCACGCCATCGGCGATGCCGCCCGGCTGATCATCTGGGGCGATGCCGACGTTATGGTCGCAGGCGGCGCCGAAGCGCCGGTGACGAGACTGTCGGTCGCCGGGTTCGCCGCTTGCCGCGCGCTCTCCACCGAGCGCAACGACGCGCCACAAACGGCCTCACGCCCCTATGATCGCGATCGCGACGGCTTCGTCATGGGCGAGGGCGCCGGCGTTGTCGTGCTCGAGGAGCTCGAACACGCCAAGGCCCGCGGCGCCAAGATCTATGCCGAGGTCACCGGCTACGGCCTGACCGGTGACGCCTATCACATCACCGCGCCTGCCGAAGACGGCGACGGCGCTTTCCGTTGCATGAGCGCGGCGCTGAACCGGGCGAAGCTGACGCCGGCCGATGTCGACTACATCAACGCGCACGGCACCTCGACCATGGCCGATACGATCGAACTCGGCGCCGTCGAGCGGCTGGTCGGCAACGCCGCCTCGAAGATATCGATGTCGTCGACCAAATCGTCGATTGGCCACCTGCTGGGCGCGGCTGGTGCTGCCGAGGCGATCTTTTCGATCCTCGCCATTCGCGACAACATCGCGCCGCCGACGATCAATCTTGACAATCCGGAGCGCGAAACGGCGATCGACCTGGTGCCGCACAAGCCGCGGGCCCGCCAGATCGACGTGGCGCTGTCCAACTCCTTCGGCTTCGGTGGCACCAACGCCTCGCTCGTCTTCCAGCGCTACAATGGCTGACCGCTCTGCCGGTTTCCGTCTGCCGTCAATTTTGCCATATTCGCCCCTACTCTGCCCGAGGGGATTCGTCGCAAGATCAAATGGTAGGGCGCTATGAACACAAATCCGGCCGATAACGGGGAATTCGGGCAACGGGCAACAACGCCCGGCCCGATCGTGCCGAAGACGGCCAGCGAGGCGTTGCGGCCCGAGGCCGGCACGCCGCCGCCGAAGCGCTCGCGTGCCTCGCGCAGCCAGTTCGTCGTGTTCATGAACTTCGTCATCTCTTCGGTGATGCTGATGGTGCTGGCGGCAGGCGTTGCGCTGTATTTCGGCAAGCAGGAGTTCAACGAGCCCGGCCCGTCGGCCAATGGCGACACTTTCCTGGTCAAGCCGAATAGCGGCGTCCAGGAGATCGCCGACCAGCTTGAGCGGCGAGGGCTGATCAGCGACGCCCGCATTTTCCGCCTTGGCGTGCGCGCCTTCGGCAATGACTCCGCCCTGAAGGCCGGTGAATACGAGATCAAGCCGCAGGCGTCGATGCACGATATCATGGAACTGCTGAAGAGCGGCAAGTCGGTGATGTATTCGCTGACTATCCCCGAGGGGCTGACGGTCGAGCAGGCGCTGCAACGGATCGCCGAGCAGGACGCGCTGACCGGCGATATGCCGTCGACCACTCCACCTGAGGGCAGCCTCGCCACCGACACGCTGCGTTTCACCCGCGGCGCAACACGCCAGCAGATGGTCGACAAGCTTCTGGCCGACCAGAAGAAGCTGGTCGACGAGGTCTGGCGGCGCCGAGCGCCGGATTTGCCGATCGCCAACGTTGAGGATTTTGTCACCCTGGCCTCGATCGTCGAGAAGGAGACCGGCAAGGGCGATGAACGCTCGCGTGTAGCCGCCGTCTTCCTCAACCGGCTGGCCAAGGGTATGCGGCTGCAGTCGGACCCGACCATCATCTACGGCCTGTTCGGCGGCAAGGGCAAACCCATCGACCGCCCGATCTATCAGTCGGACATCCAGAAGCCGACGCCCTACAACACCTATCTGATCAACGGCTTGCCGCCGACGCCGATCG
Source organism: Mesorhizobium sp. M0106 (assembly GCF_040322715.1). Taxonomy (NCBI): domain Bacteria; kingdom Pseudomonadati; phylum Pseudomonadota; class Alphaproteobacteria; order Hyphomicrobiales; family Phyllobacteriaceae; genus Mesorhizobium; species Mesorhizobium sp. M0106. The sequence continues at coordinate 21,393 of NZ_JAMYUA010000054.1, forward strand.
CCAATCCCGGCCGTGCGACGCTGGAGGCCGTCGCCAATCCGTCGAAGACCAGCGATCTCTACTTCGTCGCCGACGGCAGCGGCGGGCACGTCTTTGCCTCGACGCTCGATGAGCATAACGAGAATGTCGCTCGCTACCGGGCACTGCTGAAAAAGCAGGCGCAGGACGCCGCCAAGGCCGGGGCAACCAATACCGGAGCCGACACGCCGGCGGGAGCCATCGTTGACGATGCGGGCGCCACCGCCGCCCAGTAGGGCCGGACGCCATCAGGTTGGCCCTGTGCATGTCCGGGTGGATGTGCAAGGGCTGCTATGGCATTGAAATTCACATGATCCTGTCCGGAGAAAATCGCTCCGGCTTGAGGGGCATTCGGCAAAGGGACGCACGGCTACATGAACTTGCAGAGCATGACCGGTTTTGCGCGCAGTGTCGCCGAACACGACGGCACTTCGATTGCCTGGGAAGCCAAGTCCGTCAACGGCAAAAGCGTCGAGGTCAGGCTGCGGCTGCCGCAAGGTTTCGACCGGCTGGAGCCGGCCGTCCGGCAGACGGTGCAAAAGCGTTTTGCGCGCGGCAATTTCCAGATGACGTTGACCATTGGCCGCGCCGCCGGCGCTCAAGCGCAACCTGTGGTCAACGAGGCTTTCCTGAAGGATCTGGCGGGGTTGGCCAAGCGGCTGCAGGAGCGGTTCGGAGTAGCCCCTGCGGCGGCCGACGGGCTGCTTGCGCTGCGCGGCGTCCTCGACATTCCCGAAACCATCGAAACCGAAGAGGCGCGCAGTGCGCTCGATACCGCAATACTGTCGGCGCTGGAAGCAGCACTGAACGGACTGCAGCAGGCGCGCCAGGGCGAAGGTGCGGCACTTCGTTCCCTGCTGTCCGGCCATATCGATGCCATCGAGGCGCTGACGCTGCGGGCCGAGGCCGATCCATCACGCGAACCGGCCACGATCCGCGAAAGGCTCGCCGAGCAGATCCGCCTGTTGATGGACGCGTCCGCCAACTTGGACGCCAGCCGGCTGCATATGGAAGCGGCGTTCCTGGCCACCAAGGCCGACATACGCGAGGAAATCGACCGGCTGAAGACGCACGTGGTGTCAGGGCGGGCACTGCTCGCCGGCGGTGGGGCCATCGGCCGCAAGCTCGATTTCCTGGCACAGGAATTCAACCGCGAATCGAATACGCTGTGTTCCAAGTCGAATGCTGCCGCGGTCACCGCCATCGGGCTGGAACTGAAGGCGGTCGTCGACCAGTTTCGCGAACAGGTCCAGAATCTGGAATGATCCCGATGCCAAGCCACATGACTGCCAAGCCCCATGACCGCTAGGGATGTGGGTTCCCGCATTCGGCGCCGCGGGCTGATGCTGGTCTTGTCGTCGCCGTCAGGCGCCGGCAAGTCGACGATTGCGCGCAATCTGCTGGAGAGCGATTCCAGCCTGGAATTGTCGGTCTCTGTCACCACGCGGCCACGCCGCGGCAGCGAGATCGAGGGCGTCCATTACCACTTCCGTACCATGCGCGAGTTCGAGCGGCTGCGCGATTCCGATGCGCTGCTCGAATGGGCGGAGGTGCACGGCAATTGCTACGCGACGCCGCGCGAGCCGGCTGAACAGGCGCTGGCCGAAGGCCGCGACATGCTGTTCGACATCGACTGGCAAGGCGCTCAGCAGCTCAAGGAGAAGATGCGCGCCGACATCGTCTCGATATTCATCCTGCCGCCATCGATGAAGGAATTGAAGGCGCGGCTGAAGCGTCGCGCCGAGGACCAGGAAGCGGTGATCGAGACGCGGCTCAAGAACGCCCGCAACGAGATCGAGCACTGGAAGGAATATGATTTCGTCATCGTCAACGACGATCTCGACCGCGCTTTCGCCGAGGTGCGCGGCATCGTCACCGCCGAACGGCTCAGACGCGATCGCCGGCCCGGCCTGTTCGATTTCGTCTCGGGGCTGCTCGACGAAAGGACGGATTGATCAAATCGCTGTCCCCGCGACCAGGATCAGATTGCGGCTGAGCGCGGCGTCGCGCAGTTCCAATGCCGCGGCATATTCGGCCGAGCGGTACCAGCGCCGCGCCGTGTCCATGTCGGGGAATTCCACGATGATCAGCGGCCGGGGAGACCAGTCGCCTTCCAACCTTTCCACCTTGCCACCGCGTACCAGATAGCGCCCGCCATGCCGGGCGATGGAGGCAGCCGCGTGGGTGCTATAGGCTTCGATCGCCTCTGCGTCGCGGATCGTGACGTCGGAAATGACATAGGCGGCCATTGTTTGTCTCCGGGCAGGTTTGTCCGGCTATCTATGCCGTGAGAGCGGAAACTCCACGCAGACGCGTCCCGGCATCACACCGCGTTGGTCAGGCGAACGAACTCCTCGACGCTCAGCGTCTCGGCGCGCCTGGTCGGATCGATGCCGGCACGGGTGAGCAGCGCCTCGCCGCCGAGGCTTTTCACGCTCTGCCGCAGCATTTTCCGGCGCTGGCCAAACGCCGCTTCGGTGACGCGGCTGAGCCGTTTCACCTCTGCCGGCAAGGGGCTGGCGCGCGGCACCAGATGCACCACCGAGGACGTCACCTTGGGTGGCGGCGTGAACGCCTGCGGCGGCACGTCGAAGGCAATCCTCGCCTCCGTCCGCCAGCCTGCCAGCACGCCGAGCCGACCATAGGCATCGCTGCCGGGGCTGGCTGCAATGCGTTCGGCGACCTCGCGCTGGAACATCAGTGTCATCGATGTGTAGAAGGGCGGCCACTCGGTGACGGTCAGCCAGCGGATCAGCAATTCGGTGCCGATATTGTAAGGCAGGTTGGCGACGATTTTCGCCGGCCCGCCGCTTTCCCCTTTAGCAAGCGCTGCAAAATCGGTTTTCAGCGCATCGCCGGCTACGATCTCTAGCCGGCCCGGATAGTGGTTCGAGATCTCGGCCAGGGCCGCCAGGCAGCGCTCGTCGCGCTCGATGGCGACGACCCGCCGGGCGCCGTTGAGGAGCAGGGCACGAGTCAGCCCGCCCGGACCGGGACCGACCTCGATAACCGTAACGTCGCTCAGGTCGCCGGCGGTTCGCGCAATCTTGCTTGTCAGGTTAAGGTCGAGCAGAAAATTCTGGCCCAGCGCCTTTTTCGCCTGCAGCCCATGGCGCTCGATCACCTCGCGCAGTGGCGGCAGGCCGTCTATGCTCATCGGGCTGGGCTCATCAGGCGGGCTCATCGGTTAAGGCCGTCGAATTTGGCTGATTGGGCTCAGGGCCTACGGCCTTTTCCCGGTATCGGCAAGAACGCGAGCGAGTTTCAGCGCTGCAATCAGGCTGCCGGCACGGGCGATGCCCTTGCCGGCGATGTCGAAGGCGGTGCCGTGGTCGGGCGAGGTGCGGACGAAGGGCAGGCCGAGCGTGACGTTGACCGCCTCGTCAAACGCCAGCGCCTTGGCCGGGATCAGCGCCTGGTCGTGATACATACAGAGCGCCACGTCGTAGCCGGCGCGGGCGCGAGCATGAAACAGCGTGTCGGCCGGCAATGGCCCGAAGGCGTCGATCCCTTCCTGCCTCAGCCGGTCGACCGCCGGGCGCACGATCCGCTCGTCTTCGGTGCCCATGGTGCCGCCTTCGCCGGCATGCGGGTTGAGGCCGGCAATGGCGAGCCGCGGCTTGGCAATTCCGAAGCGGTTCGCAAGGTCGGCGGCGGTGATGCGGCCGGTGGCGACGATAAGGTCCGTCGTCAGCGCTTTCGGCACCTCGGCCAGCGCGATGTGGATGGTGACCGGCACGGTGCGCAGGTCCGGTCCGGCAAGCAGCATCACAGGCGTCACTTCGGTGCCGGTGTGAAGCGATGCCAGATGCGCCAGATATTCGGTGTGGCCGGGAAAGCGAAAGCCGGCGTCGTAGAGCGGCTTCTTGGCAATGGGGCAGGTGACGACCGCGGCAGCGCGGCCGGCCAGGCAATCGGCAACTGCGCAGTCGATCGCCTCGATGATGCCGGCGGCGTTGGCTGGATCCGGGCGGCCGGGACTGTCGACGAAACGGGCAGCAAGCGCCACCACCGGCAGCGCGCGCGAAAACACCCCCGGCGCTAACGCCGGCGTCGTCTCGGCAATCGCGATATCGGTGCCGAGCCTGTGCGCTCGCACGGCAATCAGTGCCGGATCGGCAAGGAGATAAAATGACGGAACGCCAGCGCTTTCGCGGGCCTGCCAAGCAGCGATGGCGATGTCCGGCCCCACGCCGGACGGATCGCCGACGCTCAACGCCAGCGGAAGCTCTGCGTCAGCCACGGCGCTTCGACTTCAGCGCTCGATTATGCGGGCTTTCTTCCGCAACTCCTCGACATATTTCTTCGAGAGTTCGTCGGCGTTCTTGTCGCTCGAACCTTCACTCTGGAACACCATCTGCGCGGCTTTGTCGTCTGACACTTCGCGCGACGAGCAGATGCCGATGAATTCGACACCGCGGTCGGTTTCGCGCGTCGTGGTGGCGCCGCCGACCTTTGTAGCCTTTATCTGCTCGGCCCAGTCCGCCGGCAATTGCGGCGCCAGCACCCGGCCGAGATCGCGAACGGTGACATCGATCAGGCCCTTGGCGAATTCGCGCGTGGTGTTGCAGCCGTTGAAGCGGGCGCGCATAGCGTCGGCTTCGCGTTTGCGCTTGGCCAGCGTCGCGCTGCGCTCGGCCGCCGGCACCACGAAGATGACCTGCTGCAGCATGTACTCTGTGGCGCTCGGTTTGCTGCCGCCTTTTTCGAGCATGCGCTTGACGAGGTCCTGCTCGCTCATGGCGCCGCCGCCGTCGCTAGAACGGTGACGCGCGGTCAGCGCCTGGTTCCAGGCCATCTGCGCCCGGATAAAGTCCTTGAAATGCTCCTTGGTGACGCCGGATTGCGCCATCGCGCCGTCAAGCTGCTTGAGCGGCATCTTGTTGCTGGTGGCGAAACGCTGATAAGCGGCATCGACCTGCTCGTCGCTGATGCGGATGCCGAGCCGCCGGGCTTCGGCCAGGCGCAGCGTCTGGTCGATCATTTCCTGGCCGGCATCGCCCTTTCTGTGCTGCAGGCGCAGGAAAGCGGCCCGATGCTGGATGTCGCCGGTGGTGATCGGTATATTGTTGACGACGTATTTGATCTCGGTGGCGAAAACTGGCCGCGTCACCGCGGTGGTCGAGAACGCCACCAGCAGCGCGAACCCTGCCGAAAAGAGGTATTTCCTCATCGAAAGCATCCCAATTCCATCCCGATTCAGCCGAACCTATCCCAGTTCAGGCCGTCAAAATTCGTGCCTGCTCTATGCGGCGAAACAATGTCGTCCGCCAGCCGCCCCGTTGCCGACCGCTGCCCGTTATTGAATGGTGTCGATGGAGCGTTGCGACGAGCCGAAATCGCCGAGCGTGCGGAACGACAGGTTGAAGCCGACGTTCTGCGATACTTCCTTGGTGTTCAGGTCACGTCTTTCCGAAAACGTCATCAAATAGGTAAAGCACGAATCACTATAGGCAAAGCCGACCCCGTCCTTGACCAGAACGCTCTGCTCCAGATCATATGTGCCGGTGCCAAAGACGCGCCAATTCTCGGCAAGATGTGTCGAGGCGCCGAGCGTAACCTCATGGCGATCGGTTGAGAAGCCATAGAGTGGCTGCGCCTGGATGAAGGCGTATTTGGCGCTCAGCGATACCGGCAGGCCTGAAAAGGCGGCCTTTACCTCAGCGCGGCGGATCTCGAAGCTTTGCTCGTCGAAACGGCCGCTGACCGAGCCGGAAAACCCGCTGGGGCTGTTGAAGCCGACAAGGCCGACATAGTCGGAGGTTGCAGTTTCAAGGCCTGAATAGGCGCCGACATTGACCAGGTCCGGCGTGCCGAACGAGTTCTGGCCGCCCAGCTGGTAGGATTGGCCGAACACCGCATTGGTGCCCCAGCCATTGTCATATGCGCCGGAATAGCGCAGCCCGACATTGGCGCGTGTGCCGCCTTCCATGCGGTCATAGCCCGAGAATTTGTCGCGCTCGAACAGCGTCGTGGCGTCGAAGACGAAGCTCTGGGCGTCCTCGTTGGGGACCGCCAGCCCGCCGACATATTGCTCGTTCGGACGCATGAATACCTGCGCCATCGGTTCGAAGACATGGCTGGAACTGGTCATCGAAAACAGCACCGGCCAGCGCATCTCAAGGCCGGCGGTCGCCATGTAGCGGGCAAGCGATGAACGCATATCGTCCTCGACGCCGAGATTGGTCGCCATCTGGTTGACGGCGTCGAGCGAGGCCGAGGAGGCGTTGACGTAGCCGGCGTCGCCGCGCAGCGCCAGGAGCGGTGTCAGCAGCAGCCCGCCATCGGTGGTGAAGGTGCGCTTCCATTCGGCTTCCGCGGTAAGGCGCCCGGATTGACCGTCGATGCCGCGGACGTTGTTGACGGACGAAGGGATGCCCGAATTTGCAAGAGCCGTATCGAGCCTGTCGCGGTCAATGACCCGCGCGTTGACGTCGAACGACAGCTGCCCGCCGGCCACCGGCGTGTCGGGGATATAGGCGTAGTCGAGCGAGGGCAGCACCCAGGGCTGCTTGGCGGCGCGTGCAGTCGGATCGCTGGCGAGCGTGTCTTCCTGAACCTCAAAGTGCATGGCGCGCACGTCGAAGTAATTGCGATCGTTGAGCCCCGTCAGGTACACGTCGGAGCGGTGCACGCTATCGTTGAAGCCATCGATGTCGTAGGTGCGCGAGAAATTCTTATCGCTCTGCAGCAGGATGTCCCAGCCGAAGTCCCAGCGCGGGTTGATGGCGAACTGGCCCTGGGTGCCCATCATGCCGCGGAACCTGTTCGGGTCGCCTTCGGTACCCGAATTCACGTTGTGGCCATTGTCATCGATGAAGGCGTCGGGATTCTCCTGCCGGATGCCCGCAATCTTCAGGCTGTACTGACCGTTGTTGAAGCGCTGCCTCCACTCGGCCTCACCGAGGAAACCTTGCTTGGTATAGCCGCTGCCAGTGACAGTGAGATCGTAGGTCGGCGAGAGCGCGAAATAATAGGGGACTTTAACACCGACGCCGAGATCGCTCTTGTAGGCGACGCCGGGGATCAGGAAGCCGCTCTTGCGCTTGACCGTTGGGTCGGCGATCTCGAAAGCCGGCAGATAGGCCAGCGGAAAGCCGAAGAACTCGAAATTCGAGTTCTCGAAGCGAACCGTCTTCTTCTCGCCGTTCCAGATAATCTTCCTGGCCTTGATACGCCAGGTCGGCGCTTTGTCGGGCTTGTCCTCGCACGGCTCGCAGGCGGTGTAGACGCCATTGTGGAACGTCGTCAGCACGCCGCCCATGCGCTCCGCGCTTTCGGCGGCGAAATACGCCTTGTCGATGGTCTCGACCCGCAGCGCGTTGACGAAGCCGTCGGCGAAATCGTCAGTGATGTCGGCATGCTGCGAATAGATTTTGGTGCCGTCGCTATTGACGAGTTCGACATTGCCGCTGGCGACGAGGCGTTTGGTGTTGCGGTTGTATTCGACCCGCTGGGCGACGAGACGGTTGCCGCCGTAATCGATCTGGACGCCGCCGACGGCCGTCACGGTCTGCTTGTCGTTGTCGTAGACCAGCGTATCGGCTGCCAGCAGCATCTGCGTGCCGCTCGGAACCTTCGTTGCCAGCTCACTGACGTCCTGGGCAAAAGCTGGAGCAACCGGGGCGGCGCTGGCAAGCAGGCATGCCAAGGCGCTCGCCGCAGAGAGGCGTGCCAAACCGGCGTGCCTATGGCTGCGCAAAACCGCCTCCCTCACTAGCCGTCTTCCTTGTATAGCAGGAATGTCACCCCGAAGAACATAGCCACGACAACCGGGACCCAAGCCGCTACGGCCGTGGGTACGAATCCCGCTACGCCGAATGCCTTGACCAGCACCGAAACGACATAAAGCAGAAAGCCGGCCACGATGCCACCCAGAATCATCGTTGCCGACTGCCCCATCCTCGCAAATCGCATTGATACCGTTGCCGCAATCAGCGTCATCGCGACAAGCAGGAAGGGCAGCGCAATCAGGGAATTGAACTGCATGGCGAAGGCGTTTGCCTTGAGGCCGAAGGAGCGGGCCACTTCGATCTTGCCGGGCAGATCGTAGAAGGGAATGGTCTCAGGGCGCGCCAACCGCTCTTGCACGAATTCCGGCTTGAGATTGGTCGGCAGCCGATCGCTGGGTAACGACTGGATGGTACCGTCCCGGAACACCTTGACGTCCTGCAATTCCCAGTAGCCGTCCCGCAAAAAGGCGCGCGCCGCATCCTTGCGCTCGATGATGTCGCCTTGCGGGCTGAAGCTGAAGAAGACCGCGTCGGCCATCTCCAGGCCTTGATTGAGAATGGCGCGCGCGCCGATGATGGTGTCGCCGGCGTTGGTTTTCTGCCTGATCCAGGGCGCAGCATCGGCCGAGACGCTGTTCGACTTGCCCGAACGGAGCTGGGTCTCGATCTCCTCGGACCAGGAATAGGCGTGCGCGGCTACCGGATTGATGACGCCGACCGACAAGGCTCCAAACAGCAGCGCCCCGATGCAGCACGGCAGCAGGAATTGCCATGCGGAAACCCCAGCGGAACGGGCAATGACCAATTCGTATTTGCGGTTGAGCGACACCAACGTCGCCATCGCCGAGAACAGGCCGACGAACGGCACCGTCTGCAGCATGATCATCGGCATCCTGAGCCCCGAAATGGCGAACGCAGTTGCGTAGGTGAAGCCCGGCACGCCGGTCGTGCGGCCGGAAAGCTCGGTGAAATCGATCAGGAACACCAGCGCCAAGAGGCCGATGAAGAACCAGATGGTGATCGTCACATAGCGAAAGAAGAAGTACCGACCCAGAGTCCAGCCCATCAGCCGGCTCCCTGTCCGGATGCGCCACGCCCGGCAAAACGGAGCTTGATGGCGCTCCAGCCCTCACTGAAGCGGCCGGCAAGATTGGTTATCCAATCGGCCCAGGCAACCGGCAGTTCCATGGTCCGGTTGGAAACAATGAACCAGATGGCGATCGCCGATGCCACGATCGGGACACCGTAGACCATATAGGCATATTGCGGCACCTTGTCGGCCTTGCCGGCGGCAAAGAACCCGAGCCAGCGCACGAACAGCGCGATCGCGATTGCCGTGATCAGCGGGTGCACACGCGCCTCGCGATGCGAGCGTGCATCTCCGGCGACGGCGAGCGCGATCAGCGCGAAGACGAGCGAATAGGACCACTCGGAAAAACGCTGGTTGAGCTCGGCCAGGTACCTGTTCGGCTTTTGCTGGTACATCTTGTCGTTCGGACTGGGATTGAGCAGATACTGGGTCGTCCGGTCCTTCGGCAAAAGCAGGATGTCAGATGATGCCGACATGAAAGCGGACAAGTCGAAGGCGTAGGAGGTGAACCGGATCACCGAGAGGTCGCCGGTCATGGTTTTGCGATGGATGACGCCGTCATTCATCATCAGCACCTTCTCGTCGCCGCGTTCGATGATGCTGCCGGTCTTGGCGTAGTAGATGAGATTGACGCCTTCTTCGCGCGAATCGGCGACGAAGATGCCGCCGAGGCGGTTGTCGGGAAGCCGTTCGCCAACCTGCAGGAACAGGCCGTCATCGATCTTGCGGAAGGTGCCTTCCTGGATGATCAACGACAACAGATCGGCACGCGATGACGCAATCAACTCGCGGTTCTTCTGGCGTGCGTAAGGGTCGACGCCATTGTCGACTGCGAAGGAAAAAACGCTGGCTGCAAGTGCCAGAAGCATGATCGGCCTGACGATGGTCCAGCGTGAAGCGCCGGCGGCATTGATGACGGCCAGCTCCGAATCCGAATTCATCACGCTGAGGATCTGGGCGACCGCAACCACCAGGGCGAACGGCACGACGATCGGAACGATCGTCGGGATGATCAGCGCTGCGACTTCGAAGAAGGTGAGGGCCGACTGACCGCTATCGGTGACGAGGTCGATGCGGGCGAGCACCTGAGTCGTCCAGACGATCGCCAGCGTCCAGACGAGCGCCAGCGCGAATACCGCGAAAGCACGGCGCATGATGTAGCGTTCAACGACCTTCATGAAGGCTTTTCTCGGCGATTTCGAACGGCATCATGCCTTGGAACAAGGTAGTCGTCCGGCGCCGGCTGCACAACTGGCTCAGTTTGGCGGTTCGATCTGGGTTCTGTCCCGGATCGCAAAATCCGCTGGGCCGGAGTGTCGGCGGCAATGGATAAGAAAGAGCGAACATTGTTGGTTAACAACAGGTTGCGGCGGGAAGCGGGGCCGTGCCGCGACGAATCGTGGATGGTTCGATATCGCATATGGGAGCGATTTCGGCCAAAGTCTTGTCAAATGCGGCAAAACGACCAAATGTCGCGCCGGTCGCGACCGCCGCGGCGTGATAAGACGGGTCAGGATCTGTTGAGCCCCAGCATGGAAGCGGAAAAATTGCGCAGTCAAACCGGTCGGGAAACCGTCTTTGACGGCGCGATCGTGGTCGGCGCCGGCGCGGCCGGCCTTGCCGCCGCCCACGCCTTGATGAAGGCCGGCGTACCGACGCTCGTCCTGGAAAAGGAGAGCCGGCTTGCCGAACCCTGGCATCGGCGGCACCAGCGGCTGCATCTCAATACGCATCGCGATCTCTCGACGCTGCCCGGCATCGGCTATCCCGCAGGCACCCCGGCTTTTCCGCATAAATCGGCCGTCATTCGCCATCTGAACGATTTCAGCCAGGCGCATGGTCTGCCGGTCGCATTCGGCGTTGCCGTTGAAGAGATTACGTTCGACGGCGATCACTGGACCGTGCGGACGAACTCCGGACGTCGTCTGGCGCGCCATGTCGTCGTCGCCACCGGGCGCGACCGGCAGCCGTTTATTCCCGCGTGGAAAGGCATGAAGGATTTTGCAGGCCGGATTGTCCATTCGGCCGATTTTGGCGAGGCGAAGGACTACGTCGGCAAAAAGGTGCTGGTCGTCGGAGCCGGCAATTCGGGGTTCGACGCACTCAACCATCTTGCGAATGCAGATGCCCAAAGCATCTGGCTGTCGGCCCGCAACGGCCCGTCGCTGCTGCCGAAACGCATCGGCAAGGTCGCCGTCCACAGGCTTTCACCGTTGATGGCGAGCTTGCCGGTGCGGCTGGCCGATGCGGTGATGGCGACAACCCAGCGCCTGGTTTTCGGCGACCTGACGAAATTTGGGCTTCCGCCGGCTCCCATAGGCGGTGCGAGCCGTCTGAGCGCCGACTACACCGCGATCGCAGCCGATGACGGCGCGGTTCGCGCCATAAAGGCAGGCACGATCGTGGTGGTGCCACCATTGCGGGAATTTACCCAAGACGGCATCGTATTGAATGACGGCAGGTTGATCACGCCCGATATCGTCATTGCGGCGACCGGCTATCGCACCGGTCTGGACCAGATGTTCGGCAAGCTCGGCGTTCTCGACGGCAAGGGCGTTCCGCTTTTCAACGGCGGCGATGCCGATCCGAAATTGCCCGGTCTGTGGTTTACCGGCATGCGGCCGAGCATTCGCGGTTGTTTCGCCAACGCCCGCATTCAGGCCAGGGCGATAGCGGCGCGGATTGTCAAGCAGCGATGATGAGCCGGACTATGCCGATTGTTCCGCCCGCAATAGACACGCCTTGTTGAGCGTGCTCGAACCGAAAGGTCAATGATCATGACGCCAGTCAGCATTCGCTACATGGTCGATGATGTCGCCGCCTCGATCGACTTCTACTGTGGACATCTGGGCTTCGCTGTTGAACAGGACGCGCGACCGGCTTTTGCTTCCGTCACTCGCGGCGCTTTACGGCTCCTTCTAAGCGGACCCGGCAGTTCGGGTGCACGGGCGATGCCGGATGGCCGGCAGCCGGTGCCGGGAGGTTGGAATCGCATCCTGTTGGTGGTGCCGGACCTGAAAGAAGAGGTTGCGCGCCTCAAGAGTGCTGGACTTGTCTTTCGCAACGATATCATAACGGGCGTCGGCGGTTCCCAGACGTTGCTCGAAGACCCATCGGGCAATGTTATCGAGCTGTTTCAACCCGCCGCTCACTGACGAACGTTTCTCGCAATAATCCAACTCACTTCCCCGAAAGCAGGACATGATGAATTCGAGACCCTCGATCGCCTTTGCCAAATTCGCCGCGCCCAAAAAAGGCAGCGTTTTCGTTCTGGTGGCCGACGAGGGCGGCCTCAGCGATGCCGCCAGGGCTTGCGATCCGGCAAAGACCCTCGAGCGGGCTTTTCCGGTCGCCGACTTCACCGGCAAATTCGCCAGCCTGGTCGAAGTGCTGGCACCGGAAGGGACATCGCTCGAGCGGCTGGTGGCGGTCGGTGCCGGCAAGGGCTCCAATCTCGATGATTACGCCTGGCTGAAGCTCGGCGGCACGATTGCCGCGTCCTTTCGCAAGGCAACCGAAGTGGCCGTCGTGCTCGATCTTCCGGGTGCGGCCGTCAGCGGCAGGCAAGCCGTTCAGCTTGCAGCGGGCATCCTGCTGCGCAGCTATTCCTTCGACAAGTACAAGACCAAAAAGAACAATGGTGACGACAAGCGCGAGCCAAAAAAGCCGGTCAAGGTGACTATTCACACCGCCGATCCGGCAGCTGCAAAGAAGGCCTTCGCCGATGAAGCGGCGGTGATCGGCGGCGTCTTGCTGGCGCGCGATTTGGTCAATGAACCGGCCAATGTTTTGGGACCGGTGGAATTCGCCGCCCGCATCGCCGAACTGGAGGCGCTCGGCGTCACGGTCGAGATCCTGGCCGAGAAGGAGATGAAGAAGCTCGGCATGGGTTCGCTGCTGGGCGTAGCGCAGGGTTCGCCGCGTGGCGCCCGCATCGCGGTCATGCGGTGGGACGGCGGCAAGGCCAAGGAAAGCCCGGTCGCCTTTGTCGGCAAGGGCGTCACCTTCGACACCGGCGGCAATTCGATCAAGCCGGCGTCGGGCATGGAGGACATGAAGGGCGACATGGGCGGCGCTGCTGCCGTCACCGGGCTGATGCACGCGCTGGCCGCGCGCAAGGCGAAGGTCAATGTCGTCGGCATTGTCGGGCTGGTTGAAAACGCCGTCGACGGCCACGCTCAGCGACCGGGCGACATTGTCACCTCGATGTCGGGTCAGACTATCGAAGTGCTCAATACCGACGCCGAGGGCCGCCTGGTGCTGGCCGATGCGCTCTGGTACTGCAACGACCGCTTCCAGCCGAAATTCATGATCAATCTGGCGACGCTAACCGGCGCCATCATGGTCGCGCTCGGCCAGCATTATGCCGGCCTGTTCTCCAACAATGACGAGTTGGCGGACCGGCTGACGGCGGCCGGACAGGCGACGCAGGAGCGGGTGTGGCGCATGCCGCTCGGTGCCGAATACGACAAGCTGATCGATTCCAAGAATGCTGACATGAAGAACATCGGCGGCCGCCATGGCGGCGCCATTATCGCCGCGCAGTTCCTGCAGCGCTTCGTCAAGGACACGCCCTGGGCGCATCTCGACATCGCCGGCACCGCGATGGGCGCGCCTTCCAACGAGATCAACCAGTCATGGGCTTCCGGCTTCGGCGTCAGGCTGCTCGACCGGCTGGTGCGCGATCATTACGAGCAATGAGCGGCTGGGGCGGGACTCCGACAATGTAGACTGAACGCATGGCCGAGATTCTGTTTTATCACCTGACCGAATCGACGCTGGAGGATGCGCTGCCCGGCCTCCTGGAGCGCAGTGTCGATCGCGGCTGGCGCGCCGTGGTGCAGACCGGCACCGAGGAACGGCGCGACGCGCTGGACCAGCATCTGTGGACTTTCCGGGACGATTCGTTCCTGGCCCACGCGACGGATCGCGAAGCCCATCCCGCCGAGCAGCCGGTGGTTCTGACCGTCGGCCCCGACAATCCGAACCAGGCGCAGATACGCTTCCTGGTCGATGGGGCGGTGCCGCCGGAGCTTGGCGGCTACCAGCGCGCCGTGTTCCTGTTCGACGGCCACGATGCAGCCCAGCTAGAGGCGGCACGCACGCATTGGAAGACAATGAAGGAGGCCGGCCACACCGTGACCTACTGGCAGCAAACGCCTGACCGGCGCTGGGAACGCAAGGCTTAGAGAATTTGCCGGCAAGGGAATCACTGGCGCCGCAAGAGTGCGACGACAAAAAGATGGACCGCCGGCTATTCAGAAGACCGGAGCAAGCCCGATGCCGCCCGATAAACGAACACCAGGCATGCCGATAGATGCCGCACTTGTTCGCCGGCTGATTGCCGCGCAGTTCCCCAAATGGGCGGACCTGCCGGTAGAGCTGGTCGAGCCTGGCGGCTGGGACAACCGCACCTTCCGGCTGGGCGACAGCATGTCGGTACGGCTGCCGAGCGCTGCCGCCTATGTCGCCCAGGTCGAGAAGGAGCACCGCTGGCTGCCTCGCCTCGCGCCTCACCTGCCTCTGCCGATACCCGTGCCGCTGGCCAAAGGCGCGCCCGGTGAAGGCTATCCATGGCCCTGGTCCGTCTATCGCTGGCTTGGCGGCAGACCGGCGGCTGGTGGACTGATTGCCGATCTTACTGAGTTCGCCCGTTCGCTGGCCGGCTTTCTGGTTGCGCTCTACCGGATCGACGCTGCCGATGGGCCACCGGCAGGGCAGCATAATTTCCACCGCGGTGGCCGGCTTTCGGTCTACGACGCCGAGACCCGAGCCGCGCTCTCGGCGCTCGGCGGCCGCATCGACAAGGCCGCCGCCGAGGCCGTGTGGGCGACGGCCCCCACCCCCCCCAAGGCAAAGACCGCCGAGAGGGGACCATCGCCATTGCCCACACGCAAAAAGGAAGAGAAATAAGTGAACCAAGTAACAGTAAAAAAAATATAAAAAACAGA
>NZ_JAMYUA010000055.1:0-32273 GCF_040322715.1 Mesorhizobium sp. M0106
CCCGGGTCCTTTTTTTAACACCCCCCCCCCCCCCCCCCCACCCCCCTCGCCCCCCGACCCCTTTGCCCCCCTGGGGTTTGGCTTTGTGTCCCCTTACCTGTCGTACGGCGACCTCCATATCGGGGACATCGCCATTGACCGGCACATGATACTCGGCAAGATCGTGATTGACGAAGTGGCCGTAGCGCGGGTCGAGCACCGTCTGCTCCATCAGCGCTGCACCGATCCCCCAGGTCATGCCGCCGATGATTTGCGAGCGCGCGGTCTTGGCGTTGAGGATACGGCCCGCGCCGATCACAGTCAGCATCCGGCGCATGCGGATTTCACCGGTATCGCAATCGACAGCGACCTCTGCGAAATGCGCGCCATAGGAATGCTGCGAATAGGTCTTGTATGACTGGGTGGTGGCGCCCGCGGCTACGGAGCCTTCGGCTTCGAGCCCGTCGGGAGAGATCCCTCGGATAAGATCGGTCAGGCTCGCCGATCGCTGGCCGACCCTGACCTCGCCGTCGGCAAAGCTTGCCTCGGTGGCGTTCGCGCCGCGCAACGGCGAGGCTTCGTTCGACTGCGCCGCCTCCAGGATCCGTTCCTTGAGGACGTTGCACGCATTATACAAGGCCGAACCCGCGCTTGCTGCGCCCCAGGACCCGCCAGAGCCGGCGGTACGCGGGAAGCGGCTGTCGCCGAGCTCCACCTTGACGGACGAGATCGGCAGGCCGAGGCTCTCGGCGGCAATCTGGGTCAGGATCGTATAGGTGCCGGTCCCAATATCGGTCATGTCGAGCCGCGCCGTCACCCGACCGTCCCGGTCGATCGCAACCCGCGCCGTCGCCGCGCCGATATAGTTCGGACGGATCGCCGCCGCCATGCCGTGGCCGATAAGCTTGCGGCCCTCCCGAGTTCGGCCCGGTGTCGGGTTTCTCCGCTCCCAGCCGAAACGGCGGGCGCCTTCCTCCATGCAGGCGACGAGATTGCGGGTGGAGAACGGCACGCCGCGCTCGGGATCCTGTGCCGGTTCGTTGCGGATCCTGAGTTCGATCGGGTCCAGACCGGCGCGCTCGGCGAGCTCATCCATGGCGCATTCGAAAGCCAGCATGCCGGGCGCTTCGCCGGGCGAGCGCATCCATTCGCCGCGGTTGATGTCCAGCGGAACCAGGCGATGGCGGGTGAGACGGTTCGGCGCCGCGTAGAGCGAGCGCGCAAAAACTGCCGTTTGTTCGCAGTACTCCTCGAAGCTGGACGTTGCGGACCAGACATCGTGTGCGATCCCGGTGAGCCGCCCGTCAGTGTCCGCGCCGAGACGTACCTGTTGGACCATCTCTGCGCGATGACCGGCATTGGCGAACATCTGTTGTCGCGTCAGCGCGATCTTCACGGGGCGCTGCAGCACCTGCGCTGCAAGTGCGGCTAGGATCGTGTCGGCATGGGCAATCAGCTTGGAGCCGAAGCCTCCGCCGATGAAGGGACTGACGATGCGCACTCGCTCGAGCGGGATGCGAAGCGTGCTGGCGACCCCGGCCCGGAAGTTCGCGAGGGTCTGCGCCGATGTACTGATCGTCAGCTCGTTGCCTGACCAGGCAGCAAGCGTCGCATGCGGCTCCATCGGATTGTGATGTTCGAAGGGGGTCCCGTAAGTGGAATCGATCTTGATCGGCGCCGTCGCAAAGGCGCGCTCGAAGTCGCCGACCACGCTGTCGGTCTCGAAGCCGGCATTGGTCCGCTTTGGCGCGTAGGCGTCGGCGATATGTCCCGGTAGATCGTAGAGGCCCGGCTCCTCGTCGTAGCGCACTCTGATGAGGCCCGCAGCAGCGCGCGCCGCCTCGAACGTCTCCGCAACGACCAGCGCGACCGGCTCGTCGTAATACCGTACCCGATCGCTGTTGAGCGCGGGCCGGGGGCGCGTGAAGACCTCCGGCACCGTTGGCGTGACCGTTGGGCCGAAATCCGGCTGGGCCGGCGCATTGCGGTGCGTCATGACGAGCAGCACTGCCGGCGCCCGTTCGGCTTCGGTCGTGTCGATCTCGGCGATGCGGCCCTTGGCGACGGAGGCGCCGAGAATGTAGCCATAGGCTGTACCATCCAGCTCATTCTCGTAAGCGTATGTGGCGCCGCCCGTCACTTTGAGCGGACCGTCGATGCGGTCGATCGGCCTCCCGATGATGCCAGCATCGGGACGAGGTTTCACCCTTGAATGGGTGGCGGAGCCGGGCAGTCCGGGTATGGTCTCGTTCATAAGTCACCTAAAGAATTTCATTTGGAGTTCGGAAGCATCGAGGCCGCGACGACGCCTCTTCCTCGCACCTTCATGTTCGTCGCGCGGCGGGCCGGAGCTCACGCGGCGATCTCGCCGAAATACTCGCGAAACTCGACCAGCCTCCCTGTCGGGCCGGCCCGCATGAGGATCGCATGCAGGCCAGTGTAGGGCGCGCCACTGATTGTTCCGCTCCCGCGGTCGCAGACGATGACCCAGTCGGCGGCGAAGAGCTTGAGATCGACGGTCGATTTCGTGATCCTGTTTCCCTGCGCTTGATGCGCGGCGGTCCAGGCTGCGAGTGCCCGCTTGCCTTCCGGCGGTCCGTGTCGGCCTCGTTGCTCGCCGACAGGGAATTGGAAGGTCATCGTCTCATCGCAACAATCAAGGAATGCCGTCCAGTCGCCAGAGGCCCAGCCGGCAAAGAAGGCGTCGACGGCGGCCTCGAGCCCGTGACGAGCTCCCGGGTCGGATGTGGCGCCCCAAGCTGCGGCGGCAGAAACAAAAAGGCCGCCACCCGCGGCGGCAACGGCGCGTCGCGTGAGTTTCATATCGATCTCCTGCTCGGCGCCTGCATCTGGGAACCGCGGTTCGGGTTCGTCGTCTCTGTCATCGTGTCACCTCATGCACTCTCGGCGGCAGCAGCGAGCGTGTGCCGCATCGTCCGTTTCGCCAGCGGGATCTTGAAATCATTGGCGCCATGCCCGACGGCTCCGGCGAGCGCGGCTTCGGCCGCGTCGATAAAGGCACCGTCGGACGCCGACGCTCCTGCGAGCGTGCGCTCCGCCTCCGTCGCGCGCCAGGGCTTCGCTGCCACGCCGCCCATGGCGATCCGAGCACTTCGGATACGGTCGCCGCTTTTCTCGACGATTGCTGCCACCGACACCAGCGCGAAGGCGTAAGAAGCACGGTCGCGCACCTTACGGTAAACCTGTCGGCCGGGTGGCGGCGGCGGCAGGGCAACCGCGACGACTATTTCGCCGTGGCCGAGCACGGTCTCCACCTGGGGCGTCGCCTCAGGCAATCGATGGAAATCGCCGATCGGGATCGTGCGGGTCTCTCCGCCGGGCGAGACGGTCTCGATCCTGGCGTCGAGCCCGGACATGGCGACCGCCATGTCAGAAGGATGGACCGCGATGCAGGCTTCGCTCGCGCCGAGCACGGCGTGCATGCGGTTAAAGCCCTGAAGTGCCGCGCAGCCCGAACCCGGCTGACGCTTGTTGCAGGACATATTGCGGTCGTAGAAATAGGGGCAGCGCGTGCGCTGCAGGAGATTGCCGCTGGTCGAGGCCTTGTTGCGTATCTGGCCGGACGCTCCCGCCAGCAGCGCTTGCGTGAGCATCGGGTAGCGCGACCTTACCCGCGGGTCGGCGGCGAGATTGCTATTGCGGACCTGGGCGCCGACCCGAAGCCCGCCTTCCGCCGTCTCCTCGATCCGATCAAGTGGCAGCCGGCTGATGTCGACGAGATGCGCTGGGCGCTCGATCTCGAGCTTCATCAGGTCGAGCAGGTTGGTGCCGCCGCTGATGAACTTGGCGTCCGGCCGGGCCGCAACCGCGGCCGCCGCCTGCTCAGCACTCGCCGCACGTTCATAAGTGAAGGACTGCATTGCTCATGCCTCCTCTGCCGCGTCGCGGATTGCAGCGACAATGTTCGGATAGGCGGCGCAACGGCAGATGTTGCCGCTCATCCGCTCGCGGATCTCGGCATCGGTGAGAGCGACGGAAGCCGCTGCCACGTCGGCGCTCGCATGGCTTGGCCAGCCGGCCCGCGCCTCGCCCAGCATGCCAACCGCCGAGCAGATCTGACCTGGCGTACAGTAGCCGCACTGGAAACCGTCGCGGGCGACGAAGGCGGCCTGGACCGGATGCAGCCGGTCACCCTCGGCAAGGCCCTCGACCGTGGTGATCTCGTCGCCTTCATGCATTGCGGCAAGCGTCAGGCAGGAATTGATCCGGCGCCCATCGACGAGCACCGTGCATGCGCCGCACTGGCCGTGGTCGCAGCCCTTCTTCGAGCCGGTGAGGCCGAGATGGTTGCGCAGGGCGTCGAGCAGCGTCGTCCGCGGGTCGAGCTCGATGGCAAGATCCTTCGCGTTGATCCGTAACGACATCGTCATCGTCGGTAGCGGTGAGGACGATGCAGCCGCCGTGACGGTCTCGGCCGGCTCGGCGTCAACCGGTAGTCCGGTAGCCAGCAGCACCCCGGTCGCAACACCGCCTTCCAATACCATCCGACGCGTCGGCCCGCTCCTGTTGTCCGTTTTGGCCATGCATGATCTCCCAGCCGCAATGAGGCGCAGACGGCAACTTGACCCGAGCGAACCCTCGGGTTCTGTCACCCAACGACACTGGAGGTGGGAGTGCGGGCGGCGGCTTTCTTTCAAGAAACCGGCGGCACTATCAGGATTCTGGAGAAGAATTCACCCGATAGGCACGAGGCGTCATGCCCCTCAGACGTCGGAAGGTCGTGGTGAAGTGGCTCTGGCTTGAGAAGCCGAGCCGAAAGGCAATGACACCGATCGACAAACCCGTTTCGCGCAGTAGCGCCTCCGCTCGCCGCACCCGTTCCTCGATCACATAGGCGTAGGGTGCAAGGCCGGTCGTCGCCTTGAAGCGACGCGCAAAACTGTCGACGGCCATGCCCGCGGCGGCTGCC
Source organism: Mesorhizobium sp. M0106 (assembly GCF_040322715.1). Taxonomy (NCBI): domain Bacteria; kingdom Pseudomonadati; phylum Pseudomonadota; class Alphaproteobacteria; order Hyphomicrobiales; family Phyllobacteriaceae; genus Mesorhizobium; species Mesorhizobium sp. M0106. Next base: position 4,910 of record NZ_JAMYUA010000055.1, read on the forward strand.
AGCTCGCTTAGCGAAATGTCGGAATTCATATGCGCATCGATGTAATCCCGAACGCGACCAAGTGCCCGGCGGCTGAGACAGCCGTGACGTACAAACCGCGGTTGCTCCCGGCTCAGGTTGGCCACGCGGAGACTGACGAGGGCGACCAGATGCTCGACATAGGCAGTGTCTGGCTTGTGGCCGAGTGCCATCTCGTCACGAAGCGAACTCAAGAGCGTGGCGACGACCGCGTCTTTCTTGTTTACCAGTATAGGCAGGTTCCTCAGGCGTTCGCATCCGGGAAGCCCGATATCGGGATCGATCCACAGGGCTGAATAGGAGAGGTTTACATCGCGATAGAAGCCCTGTCGTTCCGCGCCTGCCGGGACGAAGGTGAGGGCTCCGGGACGGTCCATTCCGTCGTAAAGGGATCGTGCCTCGTGCCGGATGGATGTATGGGACGTGCCGCCTTCTTCGGTCAGCACGATCAGATGATGAGGGGCTGTCCAGCGGAGCTCCGCCTCCCGGCACGCCCACCGCCGGTTGTCGAAGACGATCGAGGAGCTGACCCATGACGCGGTTTGCAGGGGCTCCGACTTCTCGTCCTGGCTCCGAACCCGTCCGTCACCAAGCAACGGTCTGAATGACATCGCGGTATCCCGCTGGTTCACTCGCCGAGCCGTGGGCAGCCCCGGCTTCGAGCGTTGGGCGCCGCCCCGCCGCTACGCATCCGGCCGTCCATGTGGGACAGGCAACGGGCGTTTTTAACCGTGCCGTGTTCAAGAAATCGTGAGATCAGGCAAATCCGGAGCGCCCTCCCGGAAAAGCCGATCATCCGCGCTCGGGAAACATCGCCCTCAGGCCTTCGCGCGAGGCCGTAGCGACACCGCGTTCGGTGATCAAGCCGGTGACCAGCCGCGCCGGCGTCACGTCGAAGGCCGGATTGGCCGCCGGCGTGCCTTCCGGGGATACGCGGACCTGGGCGATCTCGCCGGAAGCGGTCTTGCCCCAGACCAGTGAGACCTCGTCGGGCGAGCGCTGTTCGATCGGGATGTCGGCCAGCCCGTCGCCCACGGTCCAGTCGATCGTCGGCGACGGCAGCGCGACATAGAACGGCACGTCGTTGTCGGCGGCGGCGAGCGCCTTGAGATAGGTACCGATCTTATTGCAGACATCGCCGTCGGCGGTGGTCCTGTCGGTGCCGACGACGACCATGTCGATCTGGCCGCGCTGCATCAGATGGCCGCCGGCATTGTCGACGATCAGCGTATGCGGCACGCCGTGGCCGGCCATCTCCCAGGCGGTCAATTGGGCACCCTGGTTGCGGGGTCGTGTTTCGTCGACATAGACATGGACTGGAATGCCGGCTTCCGTCGCCAGATAGATCGGCGCGGTGGCGGTGCCGTAGTCGACCGTGGCCAGCCAGCCGGCGTTGCAGTGGGTCAGGATATTGACCGGTTCGCCCGGCTGCTTGCGCGCCGCGATCGCCTTGATGATTTCGAGCCCATGAGCGCCGATGGCGCGGTTGAGGCCGACATCCTCGTCGGCGATCTCGCCGGCACGCCGATAGGCAGCCGCGGCACGTTCTGCCAGGGGAAGCGTCAGCAGGAAGCGCTGCATTTCGTTCAGCGCCCAGCGCAAATTGATCGCCGTCGGGCGCGTTTCGTGCAAGGTTGCCCAGACGGCGTCGAGTGCTGCATCCGACGGATCGTCGGCCATCTGCATGGCGACGCCATAGGCCGCGGTGACGCCGATCAGCGGCGCCCCGCGCACCCACATGTCGCGGATTGCCGTGGCGATGCCGGCGACGGTATCGATCTTTTCGATACGGAAATCATGCGGCAGCCAGCGCTGGTCGATGATCTCCACCGAACGCCCGTCGTCACTCGGCCAGATGGTGCGGTAGTGGCGGTCGCCGACGTTCAAATCCTGCTCTCCCGTTCGATCAGCGCGGCCAACCGGTTGACCTCGTCGATGCTGTGGATATGGCGCCGGTTGACGGCGAGGTGACGGCCGAATTTCAGCGCCTTTGCCTCACATCTGGCGCGCAGATCCGGATCGGCAATGGTCTCGAAATCGGCATTGTGGGCAAGGCCGAGAATTCGCCGGTGAACCTCGACGCCGGCAAAGCCGAGCAGATCGGTCCAGATCGACTGCAGCACGTGGTCTAGCGCCTGCTCGGCGCCAAGCCTGTCGTCCTGATCTTCGAACAGGCTCTTCTGGTAGAGCATGCCGGTACGCTCGGTTCGCCACAGATGCGAGAACTCGGCGCGAAACACCGACCATGTCTCGACCGTAACGCCGAGCAGATAGTCACGCATGGCGTCGCGGCTTCCGTCCTGTTCATGGCCGCGCTGCGAGAAGAACGCCATCCAGAAATTGGCGAGCAGCATGCCGACGTCGAAGGCGATCGGCCCGTAGAAGGCGAATTCGGGGTCGATCATCCGCGTTTCGGTGTCGGTGACCATGATCGAGCCGGAATGCAGGTCGCCATGCAGCAGCGTCTCGGCATTGGCAGCGAAGATGTGCTTCATGCGCTGCGCCTCGACCTTGAGGTCGCGGTCGGCGCGCAGCTCGGCGACAATGCCATCGAGCTGCGGGCTGGTGTGCCGGTTCATCTTGGCATCGAAATACGGATCCGAGAAAACCAGGTTCTCGGTGATGTCGCAGAGTTCGACATTGTCGGCGAACAGTGCCAGATCGGCCTTGCGGTCCTTGGTCGCCATATGCAGGTCGGAGCCGCGAAACAACGTGCGGGCCATGAACAAGCCGATGTCTGTCGCGATGTTGGGCAATTGCCGGCCTTCGATCAGCGCCCGCCGCAGGATAATGTGCGGCGACAGATACTCCATGATGATCAGCGCCTGACCTTCGTCGAAGTGATAGATATCGGGCACCGAACCCGGCGCCCGCGCCTGTTGCCGCGTCAGCGCATGGTATTCGAAGAAGGAGCGCTTTAGCGGCAGCGGCCAGCTGTCGCCGACCAGCCGGACGTAGGGCAGGGCCTGCTTGACGACGGCCGCACCCTCAGCACCCTCGACGATGAACACCAGGTTCAGATTGCCGTCGCCGACTTCACGAACCTTCCACTGGCTCGTATCCTTGCCGATCTGCGAACACAGGGGCTCGTTGGCACCGAGACGGCCCGCCAGTGTCTCGACCGACAGTGCTTCGAACGGCGATTTCCCAGTCATCCTCACCTCCCGCTCATGTGCTCCGATGATAGCGGAGCCAACGCGGTCGGGCCAAGCTAGGAAGCCTGCTGGCAATTGTCAATCGTGTTGACAATTGCCGATATAGCCCATAGCGTCTTGGTCAGGGAGGAACGAATGGGCAATGATGCCGTGTTCCGCGTCGACGGCCTGAGGAAATCCTTTGGCCATATCGAGGTGCTTGGCGGCGTCTCGCTCGAGTTGCATGCCGGCGAAGTGACCGTGCTGATGGGCGCCAACGGCGCCGGCAAATCCACCCTCGTCAAGATCATCAGTGGCGTCTACGACCATGGCGGCGGCTCGATGTCGCTTGCCGGTCGCGAGTTCGACCCGAAAACGCCGGCGGAGGCGATCCGCGCCGGCGTCGTTACCGTCCACCAGAACATCAATGACGGTGTCGTCGCCGACCTCGACGTCGCAACCAACCTTACCCTCGACAGGCTGAGCGGCAGCGGCGTGCCGACGCTGTTCAATCCGGGCCGGGTGCGTCGCGAGGCAAAGGCGGTGGCCGACCGCATGGGACTGGCCATCGACCTCAAGGCCCGGATCAGCAATCTCTCTCTGGCCGACCGCCAGATGGTGGCGATCGCCCGCGCCATGGCGCACCGGCCGAAAGTGCTGATCCTCGACGAGCCGACCTCCTCGCTGTCCAGCGCCGAAGCCGACCGGCTGTTCGCATTGCTCGACCGGCTCCGCCAGCAAGGCGTGGCGATCCTCTACATTTCGCACCGTATGTCTGACATCAGGCGGCTTGCCGATCGCATCATTTCGATGCGCGATGGGGTCATCTCAGGCATCTTCGACAAGAAGCCGCTGGATTACGAAGGTGCGGTCAACGCCATGCTCGGCCGCAAGATCCAGCTCGAGCGGATCGTCGCCAGGAATTCGGCCAAAGCAATTTTCACTGCCGACGCGCTGCGGATTGCTGAAGGCGCCAGGCCGATCTCGCTGACGCTCGGCGACGGCGAGGTCGTTGCCATCACCGGCCTTGTCGGCGTCGGCAAGACCGCGCTCGCCGAGACGCTGTTCGGCCTGCGCCAGCCGCTGGCCGGGACCATGGTGCTGAACGGGAAACCCTATGCGCCGGCATCGACCGGCGAAGCGATTGCCGCCGGTGTGTTTCTCGTCGCCAAGGACCGGGGCGAAAACGGCATCGTCGGCGACTTCAACATCCAGGAGAATATCAGCCTGCCGTTCCACAGCCGCATGTCGCGTCTCGGTGTTCTCAAGCGCCGTATCGAACGCGCCATTGCCCGCCAGCAGATCCAGGAGCTCGGCATCGTCTGCCGCTCGGAGAGGGACGAGATGGAGTCGCTTTCCGGCGGCAATCAGCAGAAGGTGATGGTCGCCCGCTGGATGTCGCAGGCGGCAAGGCTTTTCATCCTCGACGAGCCGTTTCAAGGCGTGGACATTTCGGCCAGGCGCGATATCGCCGCCAAGCTGCGGACCAGCGCCCACGGCCGCGCGACGCTGCTGTTCGTCACCGAACTCGACGAAGCCCTGGAAACGGCCGATCGCATTCTGGTGATGTCGGAGCAGACGATCGTCGGCGAGCACCGCAATACCGATGTCGATCTCGAGCGTCTACTGACCGAAGTGGCGGGCGGGCCGTCGCACAGCGCAGCCTGACGGCGGGAAGACGATGAGAATTGGAATGGAGAGGGCATGAATTCGGGTTGGATAAAGACGGTGCCAGCGTGCGGGAGCGCTGAATGATCCTGCGCGACAATGCTATTCGCTACGGCTTCATCGTTCTGTTGTTCGGGCTGATCGCCTATTTCGCCGTCGCTGCCGATGGTTTCGTCTCGCCGCAAAGTGCTGTCTTCATCTTCCAGTCGGTCGCCATCACCGGCGTTCTGGCGCTCGGTGTCACCGCCACGCTGGTCGTCGGCGGCTTCGACCTGTCGATCGGCTCTGTCGCCACCAGCGCCATGATGGCGGCTGCCTATGTCATGGTGGTGCTGGGGCAGAACGCCGTCGTGGCGGTCGTCGTCTGTCTTGTGATCGGCGCCGTCGTCGGCCTGATCAATGGCTGGCTGATCGTCTATATGCGGGTTCCGGACCTTTTGGCGACGCTCGGCATGATGTTCCTGCTTGTCGGCCTGCAGCGCATCCCGACCGAAGGCCGTTCGATCGCCACCGGCATGACCATGCCCGACGGCTCGGTCGCCAACGGCAGCTTCGGCGCCGCGTTCCTGGCGCTTGGCCGCCATCGCTTCGATTTCTTCATCCCGAACCTCATTCCGGTGTCGGTCGTCGTTCTGCTCGTGCTGGCGGTGCTGATCTGGTTTTTTCTCGAATACACGCGTTTCGGGCGCATGATGTATGCGGTCGGCAGCAACGAACGCGCCGCAGAACTCGCCGGCGCGCCTGTCAAGGCATACAAAATCTGGGCCTACGTTATTTCGGGAGTTTTTGCCTCGATCGGCGGCATTTTGCTCGCTGCCCGGCTTGGACGCGGCGACATCGCCTCGGGTAATAATCTGTTGCTCGACGCGGTGGCTGCGGCACTCATCGGTTACGCGGTTCTCGGCGCCGCCAAGCCGAACGCCTTCGGCACGGCTGTCGGCGCGGTGTTTGTCGGCGTGCTGCTGCAAGGCCTGACGATGATGAACGCGCCTTACTACACGCAGGATTTCGTCAAGGGCGTGGTTCTCGTGGTCGCCCTTGTCTTTACCTTCGCCCTGTCCGGCAGGGGCAGGAGATAGGGTTCGACCGGGTCACATTTTGGGTTCAACAAGTGGAGGAAGCGACGTGAACATCACAAGAAGACTTTTGGGGAAGGCAGCGCTCGGGCTTGCCGGCGCAACATTGCTGATGCAGTTGCCGGCGATGGCGCAGGACAGGCCGGCGCCGTTCGACAAGCCGGGTGCCGTCAAGATCGCGCTGGTCCGCTATCTCTCGACCGGCGACTTCTTCCAGGCCTATCTTTCCGGAGTCGAGGCGCAGGCCAAGGCGCTCGGCGTCGACCTGCGCGTGCTCGACAGCCGCCAGGACGCAGCCCTTCAGGCGGACATGGTCGACCAGGCCATCGCGCTCGGCGTCCAGGGCATCATCATCCAGCACGGCCTGACGGAATCGATGAAGGACGCCGCCCAGCGCGCGGTCGACGCCGGCATCAAGGTCGTCGCCTTCGACGTCAATGTCGAAAACCCCAAGATCCCGCAGATCGAACAGTCCGACCGCGACCTCGCCCGCCTGGCGCTCGAACAGGCGGTCAAGGACAATGGCGAGAGCTGGAAGGCCGGCTATGTCTATGTCGCCGGCATCGCCCCACTCGACCGCCGCAACGAGACCTGGGTCGAATTCAAGAAGAAATATTCGGGCATCGATGAAGTTGCCATGTTCGGCACGCTCGACAACCCGATCGCCAATTCGGTCGCCAACCAGGCCCGTTCGGTGCTATCGGCCCATCCCGACATCAAGGTGATGTTCGCGCCCTATGACGAATTCGCCAAAGGTGTGAAGATCGCCGTCGACGAGGCCGGGTTGAACAAGGACGTCAAGATCTATTCGGCCGACATCTCTACCTCGGACATCGCCGCGATGCGCGAGCCGGACAGCGCCTGGGCGGCAACCGCCGCCACCAACCCGGCCGTCGTCGGCCAGGTCTCGGTGCGTGCGCTGGCGCAGCTGTTGGCCGGTGAAGATCCCGGCCACAACGTCATCGTGCCGCCGACGCTGATCACCCAAAAGGACCTGCTCGACAAGGACATCAAGAACATGGAGGACCTCTCGGCCAAGCTGCCGCAATTCGCCCATGCCGATGTCGCGATGCCGGCCTGGATGCCGAACCCGAACGCGAAGTAATTTTCGCTATAGGCAAAGGAAAAGAGCGGCTCGCGGGCCGCTCTTTTTGTTGGTCCGGTGTTTAGATCTACCTCAACGCCGCCGCGATGTTGCCGCCATCGACTGTCGTCACATCGGCGGTGGTCCGCTCGGCCAGCGCCTGATGCAGGAAGGCTTGGGCGACGTCTTCGGCCGTCACTTCCTGCCCGAGCAGGTTGCCGGACATGTACTCCTTCGCCGACACGCCGCGCGCGCCCGAGCGGCTGGCGATCATGGCATCGGTCAACAGCCCCGAACGGATGCGGTCGGCGTTGACGGCATTGGAGCGGATGCCATGCGCGCCGTAGTCGAGCGCATATTGCCTGGACAAAAACAACGTTGCCGCCTTGGGAATGCCATAGGCGCCGAACTTCGGCCCCGGATTGACCGCCTGCTTGGAAGTGTTGAACAACAGCACGCCGCCGGTGCCCTGTTCCAGCATGATGCGCACGGCATTCTGCGCCGCCGACTGATGGGCGAAGAAATTGAGTTCGAAGCTTTTGCGCAAGGTGGCGTCGTCGAGCTCGCCGATCCGGCCCTCCCAGGCAGCACCGGCATTTGACACGAGAATGTCGAGGCCGCCGTAGACGTCGACCGCTTTGTCGAAGGCGGCGCGCATCTGCACCGGATCGGTGATGTCGGCACCAATGCCGATCGAATTGTTACCGGCCTTTTTTGCCGCCTCGGCAGCCCTTGCCGCATCGAGATCGACGACGACGGCATGGGCACCGTTGTCGGCGAACAGCTTTGCCGTGGCAGCACCGATCGCGCCGGCGCCGCCGGTGACCAGCAACACCTGGCCGGTCAGCGGCTTCGGCTTGTTGGCTGCGAGCTTGGCCTGTTCCAGCGACCAGTATTCGAGCGGGAACAGATCGCTTTTGGAGAGCGGGCGGAAATCGCCGACGGCTTCGGCGCCGCGCACCGCCTCGATCCACATTTCGCCGACGTCGGACGCTATCTTCGCATCCTTGAGCGTGCGGCCGTGGCCGAACATGCCGAGGCCGGGCACCAGCGTCAGCCGCGGCATCGGGTCGAGCATGGTGCGCTTCACATCGTCGAGCGCATCATTGGTTTCGAAATAGGCGCGATAGTCCTTGGCGAATTTCTCGACATGCTGGCGGATGACGGATTTGTAGTCGCCGACCTTGTCCGCGTCGGGCGCCGGCAGTGCCATCGGTCCGGTCTTGATGCGGATCGACAGGTCGGGTGTCGACACGCCGCGCCCGGCATAGTCGGCAATTTTTGCCGAATTGATGAAATCGACGATCGCATCCGAGGTGCGGAAATCGCTGATCATCCGGTCGAAGCGGCCTTCGCCGCGTGCCACCGCCACTGCGCCGCGCAGCATCGGCGCAATCTCCGCGGGCTTCGCCAGCCTGGCCGGCAGTGCCACCTTTTCGGTGCGCGGCTTGCCGTTCCCGGCGATGAAATCCTCGGCGACGTTCACATAATGGATCATCCGGTCATAGGCCTGCCTGGCATTGTCGCCGAAGGTGAAGATGCCGTGCTTGTCGAGGATCAGGCCTTCGACCGTCGGATCGGCGTCGAATACATCGGCGGCCGCCTTGGCCAGATCGAAGCCCGGCATGATGTAAGGCACGAAGCCCATTTTCTCGCCGAACACCTTCCGGCTCAGCGCCTCGCTATCCTCCTGGTCGACGATGGCCAGGATTGCTGTCGAATGCGTGTGGTCGACGAATTTGTGCGGCAGGAAGGCGTGCAGCAGCGTCTCGACCGAAGGGTTGGGCGAGGACGGATCGATGAGGTTCGCCCGCTGCAGCGCGACCATGTCCTCGTCGGAGAGCTTCTTCAGCGACCGCGCCTTCAACAGCGCGCCGAGCTTGACCGCCGGCAGGCCCTGCGGCTCGATGACGCCCATGTCCCAGCCGCTGCCCTTGACGCAGAGCACGTCCCATTCGTCGCCGACGAGATCGGTGGCCCTGGTCTTGCAGGAGGTGTTGCCGCCGCCATGCAGGACGAGCCGCGGTTCGCCGCCCAGCAGCCTGGTCGTATAGACGCGCAGCGCCAGGTCGCGGGCCACACCCTTTTTAGCATAGTCGGCGACCAGCTTCTCCGCCTCGCCGTCATTCCAAAGGTTCTTCATGTCAGCTTCGTCCAATTTCTCTTTGTTGTGAACAGGAATGCCGCGACGCCTTGATGACAACGCGCCGGCGGCTGGAATTAGCTATCAGGCGACCTTTTCTGCTGCCGCTCCGGCATGGTCGAGCAGCCGTCGCGCCATGCGCGCGCCGACGACGAGATGGGTGCAGAGCCCGCCGGCGATCGCCGCGACGAGCGGTTCGAACTTGCTGTCTTCCTGCACCACCACAAGGCGCTTTTCGATCCTGCGCAGCGATGACAGCTCCGCCGAAATCAGCCGGCGGTTGTAGCTGCAGTCGAGCGCCTGGCCTTCGGCGTCGATGATCTGCCCGGCAATGACGCCGGCCGCACCCGCCTTGCGCAGTGCAGCCATTTCGCTCTCGGTCAGCGCGCCACATTTGACCAGGTGGCTGTCGGTGTCCACCGAGCCTACCGAATACAGCGCCAGGTCGCATTCGCCGATGCCCGACAATTGCTCGCGGATCACCGGCTCGGCGCGCAGGCCGCGTGCCAGTTCTTCCGTCGTCAGCACCAGCGGCGCGTAGAAATTCAGCCCCTTGGCATTGAGCCGGCGCGCGATTTCCATGGTGCATTGGTCCGGCCGGTACGAATAGGGGGCTCCCAGATTGCCGCAGAGCTGCACCACCGTGACGTCCTGCAGATCGGCATAGGACATGATGTCGGCGATCGTGTAGATGGTCTGCCCCCAGGCGACGCCGATACGGTCGCCCTTCCTGACCAGCTCGAGAAAGACGCTTGCCGCCAGCACCGCGATGTCGGTCGAGGGGTCGGCGACATAGCCGTTTTCCGGCGCGATCCAGACGGCGTCGAGCTTCAGCGCGTCTTCCAGCTTGCGCGCCAGGACGTCGTCGGTGAAAAGCTGAGTCGAGGTCGAGATGTTGACGATGCCAGTCTCGCGCGCCTTGCGCAGATACATCGCCACCGAGGCACGGGAAATCTTGAGCTGGCTGGCCACCTGGTCCTGGCGCAGGCCGTGTGCATAGTAAAGCCAGGCGGCCTTGTGGATAAGCTGTTCTGCCGGTCGGATCGCCATGCCATCTCCTTGCTGACATTATTCACGGCTCTCGACAAAAGTCAAACCTTAGGCTGCGCGCACCTAATCCGAAACCTAGCATTCTGGATGTCAGTAATTGCGCATTTATTGTTATCTCGGTACAATAAACCAATCAGGAGGTCCGACAATGAACGTGTCATTGGGAGAGCGTTGGGAAACGTTTGTTTCCAACATCGTCAAGCGCGGCCGCTACGGTTCTGCCAGCGAAGTCGTGCGCGAGGGCCTGCGCCTTGTCGAAGAGCGCGAGGAAAAGCTGAAGGCGCTCCGTGCCATGGTGGACAAGTCGTTTGCTGAAGGCGGCGAAGCCACCGAGCAGGATATTGACGCCGCCTTGGAAGCCAAGGCCAAGCAGCTCGCAAGGGAAGGCTTTTAGGAGTGCCACGGCTGCGCATGTTGCCGTCGGTACAAGCAGATTTGGTCAATATCCTTGAATACATCACTCGTGAAAGCGGCAGCCTGTTGATTGGCGGGCGTTTTGTGGATGCTCTGCGCCAGAAATGCCGTGATCTGGCGAGCTTGCCGGCGACGATTGGTCGTGCTCGTCCCGAACTCCGGCCGGACGTCCGAAGTTTCGCTTTCAGGGGATACGTGATTTTCTTCCGCTATAATGGCGACTTTTTCGAAGTGGCGAATATCGTGGAAGGGCATCGGGACATCGACGTTTTGTGGCCGGAGGGTGAGGGCGGGGAGGGGCGTCCCAAGTAATGGGCGAAGTGTCTGATGGCGGTGCACGAATCCAGTACGCGCTCAGGATCTGGTGGTAAGAAGGCTCGACCAGACATTCGGAGGACGGGATGGGCAATCCCTACGAACAGGATCTCGACAGGAATCCGGCCAACCACCAGCCGCTGACGCCGCTGATCTATTTTGAGCGGGCGGCAAAAACCTTTCCCGACCAGACCGCCATCATCCATGGCCGCCAGCGCACGACCTATCGCGATTTCTGGAAGCGCTCGCTGAGGCTTGCCTCGGCGCTGGCGAAGCGCGGTATCGGCAAGGGCGACACCGTCACCGTCATGCTGTCCAACACACCGCCGATGCTGGAAGCGCATTTCGGCGTGCCGATGACCAGGGCGGTGCTCCATTCGCTCAACACCCGCCTCGACGCCGCGGTCATTGCCTTCCAGCTCGACCATGCCGAAACCAAGGTGCTGATCGTCGACCGCGAATTCGCCGGCGTGGTCCGGCAAGCGCTGGCGCTCGCCGAGGTCAAGCCGCTGCTGATCGATTACGACGATCCCGACTACGCCGCCGATGCGCCCTATGCCAAGGGCGAGCGGATCGGCACGCTCGACTACGAGGCGTTTGTCGCCGACGGCGACGAGGATTTCGCCTGGTCGATGCCGGACGATGAATGGGACGCCATATCGCTCAACTACACCTCCGGCACCACAGGCAATCCGAAGGGCGTCGTCTGTCACCATCGCGGCGCGGCACTGATGGCCTATGCCAATACCATCCATGCCGGGATGGGCAAGCACCCGGTCTATCTGTGGACGCTGCCGATGTTCCACTGCAACGGCTGGTGTTTTCCCTGGACGCTTGCCGTGCAGGGCGGCACGCATGTCTGCCTGCGCTGGGTGCGGCCGAAGCCGATCTACGACGCCATCGCCGATCACGGCGTCACCCATCTGTGCGGTGCACCCATCGTCATGTCGGTGCTGATCAACGCCAGGGACGAGGACAAGCGGCAATTCCCGCAGACCGTCACCTTCAACACCGCCGCGGCGCCGCCGCCTGAGGCGGTGCTGTCGGGCATGGCCGATGCGGGCTTTGCCGTCACCCATCTCTACGGCCTGACCGAAACCTATGGCCCGGCCGTCGTCAACGAATGGCACGGCGAGTGGGACCGGCTGGAGAAAGGGGCGAGGGCGGCGAAGAAGGCCAGGCAAGGCGTACGCTATGCCGCGCTCGAAGGCCTGACGGTGATGGACCCGCAGACGATGCAAGAGACGCCGGCCGACGGCGAGACGATCGGCGAGGTGATGTTCCGCGGCAATATCGTCATGAAGGGCTATCTCAGGAACCGCAAGGCGAGCGATGAGGCCTTTGCCGGCGGCTGGTTCCATTCGGGCGACCTCGGCGTCATGCATCCGGACGGCTACATCCAGCTCAAGGACCGTTCCAAGGACATCATCATCTCCGGCGGCGAAAACATCTCCTCGATCGAGGTCGAGGAGGCGCTGTACAAGCATCCCGCAGTCGGCTCCTGCGGCGTTGTCGCCAGATCCGACGACAAATGGGGTGAGGTGCCAGTCGCCTATGTCGAGCTGAAGCCGGGCAAGGCGGCGACCGAGGCGGAGGTAATCGAGCACTGCCGCGCGCTGCTCGCCCGCTTCAAGGTGCCGAAAGCGGTGATCTTCGCGGAAATCCCGAAGACTTCGACGGGCAAGATCCAGAAGTTCCGGCTGCGGGAAATGGCGAAACAGGCTTAGGTCGTTCAGACCATCGCCTGCGAACCCTGCTGCCGTTCGGTTCGCGCGATCATGTGCCGCCTTGAGCGCGGATAGACTCTTTGGAGAGTTGTAAGGGCTGCTCAAATGTTAATCGGTAAACTTGCTCCAGAGACGTACAGCCGCTCGAAGTGAAGTTATTCGCAACGAGAACTGATAGGAAATGTCTAAAGCTTATTGGTACAACATCTCATCTTTCTTTGCGACTGCAGATATAACTTCAAGAAACAATCCTACCATGCTAAAGGCAGACGTAAAAATGTGTCTTACCCCATTTTTGCCCTTCAATCCATCCAATAAAATGTCCCTTTTCGCAAGAACATGCCCCAATGACGCAGCTTTGTCTAGAAATACTTCCACCTCCGGATTGGATGGGTTCATCTCTTTTGTCAGTCTATAACACCAGTACGCCGCCGACGGGCTCTTGTCCGAAATTTTCTTAAAAGTTTCCAATGCTTCAGCTGCTTTTCCGGTTCTATGCTGGATGCCACCAATTCTGTATGTCGCGAGATCGCTGCCAAGGTATTCTGATATCGAATAATACTTCATAGCTAAGTCTATGTTATGACAGGTGCCGCGCATATCATAAACTATGCCCAGTGAATACGCGGCGGCTGCTTTCTTAGCATCATACTTCATGGCATCTAAGAGTATCGATATCGCTGTCCCCATATCACCTCTCCCGAGTGCCTGCTTAGCCTGCAACAAATGAATATCCTCGTCAGACATACGGTTCTCCCTCACTTTGGTCGTCTGCGATCCGGGTATCGTGACTTCATCAATATCAATTGGGCCCGTACATCTACCAGTGGGGCTTCTGAACCGACGTTGCGCTTGAATTCAGTATGCGGCCCATTAAGTCGAAATCAGAACCGATTTCGGAAAACACCATACGCAAATCAAAGTACCACAACGTCTTTGCGGGCCCAAAGACATGCGAGGCTGTAGGCGCTCCGGGGGGCTTAGCAGATGGCTCGAGAACCACTCTCAGGCCACGCCTTCACAAGCGGACTCACCTCGGACGATGTCACCATCTGTCACTACTAGCCAAAATCGTGCCTTGACAGGTGATGGTTTTCAATTTACGAGTGACGAAATTATAAATTCGTCAGTCGTAAATTGGCCAACGAGATGCTTGAAACCCTAGATACCACCGCCGATTCCGCCCGCCAGGAAAATGTCACGCGCATCCTGGATTGCGCGGAGCGATTGTTTCGCCACTACGGCTACGGCAAGACCAACGTCGCCGACATAGCGCGCGAACTCGGCATGTCGACCGCCAACATCTACCGCTTCTTCGCCTCCAAGGTGGAAATCCATCAGGCGGTTTGCGGCCGTATGCTCGAGACCTGCTACCGGTTGAGCTACGAAGCCTGCCATGGTTCCGGCACCGCCAGCGAAAAGCTCCGCCGCTACGTGCATACGCACTATCAGTGGACGCTGGAAACCATGATCGACCAGGAGAAGGTGCATGAGATGGTCATCGTCGCCATCGAGCGCGACTGGCACGTCATCGAAAAGCACATCGACAGCATCCATGAACTGGTCGCGGAAGTGATCCGCGAGGGAATCGCTACCGGCGAGTTCATCGATCAGGATCCGGTGATCACTTCCCGGTGTTTCGGCGCTGCCATCATCAGCCTCTCACATCCGCAGATAATGGCCCAGTGCCTCGCCAAGAAGAACCGGGCGACGCCGGACGAGCTTACCGAGTTTGCCATCAGAGCCTTGAAGAAATGACCATTGCCGCCCGTCGGGCGGTGATGTCGGCAATTCATCTCCACAGTTCGGGAGTACGAAAAGTGTCTTTGTCCAAGTCCATCACCTACAGGCGACCGGCCGCCGGCCTGGCACTGATTGTCGTTGCCGCTCTCGGCCTCGCCGGCTGCTCGCAGGAGAAAGCCGAGGTCACCGAGATCATCCGCCCGGTCAAGGTGGTCGAGATCGCCAAGGCGAGCGATACCCGTCAGCTTTCCTATTCCGGATCGGTGCGTGCCCGCACCGAGATGAATCTCGGTTTTCGCATCAACGGCAAGATCACCGAGCGCCTTGTCGACATCGGTGACCGCGTCAAGCCGGGCGACGTTCTCGCCCGCATCGATCCTACCGACTACGAGCTTTCGGTGAGAAGCGCTCAGGCCAGCCTTGATGCTGCCGACCGTCAGGTCGAGACAGTCGAGCTTACGCGCAAGCGGGCCGAACAGCTCTACGCCAAGAATTTCGCGCCGAAGTCGCAGCTCGAGCAGGCGACGCTCAGCTACAATCAGGCGGTCGCCACGCGCGACTCCGCCCGCTCGCAGCTTGCCCAGGCACAGAACCAGGTCCGCTATACCGATCTCAAGGCGGACAAGAACGGCATCGTCACATCAGTTGCCGCCGATGTCGGCCAGGTGGTCGGCTCCGGCACGCCGGTGGTGACCGTTGCCATCGACGGCGAGAAGGAAGTCCTGATCGCTGTTCCGGAAACCGATATCGCCGAATTCAAGCCGGGCAAGACCGTCAAGGCTGGCTTCTGGTCCGATGAGGCGCTGACGCTCGACGGCAAGGTCCGCGAAGTCGCCGGCAGCGCCGATCCGCAGTCGCGCACCTTTGCCGTTCGCGTCAGCCTGCCCAACGATTCTCGCGTGCTGCTAGGCATGACCGCCTCCATCGAAGCCGCGGCGGACAACCGGCAGCAACTGGTGTCGATCCCGCTGGCCGCGTTGGCGCAAAAGGACAGCCAATCGATCGTCTGGACAGTCGACCGCAACGGCGGGACCGTCCATGCGCATCCGGTCAAGGTCGCCGCCTTCACCCCCGACGGCGTCAGTGTCGCCGATGGGCTGAAGCCGGGTGACGTCGTCGTCGCCGCCGGCACGCAGTTCATGACCGAGAATCTGAAAGTCAAGCTGACCGGTGATGCAGCGCAACAGTCGGCGTCGGCCGATGACGCTGCAAGGCGCTTGCGCTGACGGCCAGGCAATTCACGGTTTCCGGGCGGCAGGCGCCCCCGATTTTCGAGATCTCAGGTCGATGTAACCCCCACGCCGACCCTCGCGTCCCACCGCGATGTAGATCTCTCAACTCGGAAAGCCACGCCGCCCGGAAGCCCACATCGGAAGTTCCTTGGGCATGCGAAAGCGCGTGCTCTGTTGATCAAATTGAAACGGACTGACGCCGATGACCATCGACACCAATGAAAAGCGGTCTTTCAATCTTTCGCGCTGGGCAATCGGCCATCCGAGCATTGCCCGCTTCCTGTTCGGGCTGATCATCGTCGCCGGTGCGCTCGGCCTGATGCGCATGGGCCAAAAGGAAGACCCCGATTTCACCTTCCGCGTCATGGTCGTCCAGGCGATCTGGCCAGGCTCCTCGATCAAGGAGATGGAGGACCAGGTCGTCAACAAGATCGAGCGCAAGCTGCAGGAAACGCCGCACCTCGATTTCGTCCGCTCCTACACCCGCGCCGGCAGCGCCATCATTACCTTGCAGGTCAAGGGCGACACCAATCCGGCGCAGGTCGCCGATGCTTTCTATCAGGTGCGCAAGAAGGTCGGCGATATCGCCAATGAGCTGCCGCAGGGGCTGCTCGGGCCTTACTTCAATGACGAATTCGGCGACACGTTCATCACCCTGCATTCGATCAGCGGCGACGGCTACAGCTATCCCGAGCTGAAGAAATTCGCCATCCAGGCGCGTGACATGCTGCTGACGACGCCCGGTGTCGAGAAGGCCGTGATCATCGGCGACCAGCCGGAAAAGCTCTACATCGACGTTTCATCCAAGGTGCTTGCCGAACGCGGCCTGACGTTGACCGACCTGCAGAATGCGATCCAAGGCCAGAACAATGTCGACCCGGCAGGTTCGGTCGACACCGGCCAGCGTTCGGTGCGCATTTCGGTCGAGGGCGATGTCACCAGGGCGGCCGACATCCGCGAACTTCGCCTGCGCGCCGGCAACCAGGTGACGCGCCTCGGCGACATCGCCACCGTGACCTCGGGCCTCGAGGATCCGTACCAGCGCAAGTACCGTTTCAACGGACACGACAGCGTCCAGCTCGGCGTCGTCATGGCCAAGGGCTTCAACGTCACCGACGTCGGCAAGGACGTCGAAGCGACCTATAAGCGCTTCGAAGAGGCGCTGCCCTATGGCGTTTCGGTCGATCAGATTTCCGACCAGCCGCATGTCGTGAAGGAGGCTGTGAGCGAGTTCATGGAAGCGCTCGGCGAAGCGCTGCTGATCGTGCTTTTCGTATCGTTCCTGTCGATCGGGTGGCGCTCGGGCCTGGTGATCGCGATCGTCATTCCGCTGGTCCTGGCCGCCACGTTCGCCATCATGTACGAGCTCGGCATCGACCTGCAGCGCATTTCGCTCGGCGCCCTGATCATCGCCCTTGGCCTCCTGGTCGACGACGCGATGATCGTCGTCGAAATGATGGAGCGAAAGCTCGAGGAAGGCTTGGTCAAGGTCGAGGCGGCGAGCTTCGCCTATTCCTCGACCGCCTTCCCGATGCTGACCGGCACGCTGATCACCACGGCCGGCTTCATCCCCGTCGGTTTCGCGGCCTCTACGGCCGGCGAATATGTGCGCACCCTGTTTTACGTCGTCGGCATCGCGCTGGTCGTGTCCTGGTTCGCGGCGGTCTATTTCACGCCGTGGCTCGGCCACATGATCCTGAAGCAGCGCAAGCACGCCGGCAACCATCACGATGTCTTCGACACGCGCTTCTACCGCCGTCTTCGCTCGACCGTTGCATGGGCGGTGCGCCACCGCATCATCGTCCTGGTGATGACGCTGATGACGTTTGCCACCAGCCTGTGGGCGTTCCAGTTCATCCCGCAGAATTTCTTCCCGCAATCGTCGCGCCCGGAAATCCTTGTCGACCTCTGGCTGCCGGAAGGCACCAGCATCAAGGAAGTCGAGACCCAGGCCAAGGCGCTCGAAGCCAGGATGATGGACGACAAGGACAAGCGCTTCATCGCCACCTATGTCGGCGAAGGCGCGCCGCGCTTCTTCCTGCCGCTCGACCAGCAGCTTCGCAACCCGAACTTCGCCCAGCTTCTGGTGATGGCCAATGACGAACCGGCCCGCGAGCGGCTGATTGTCAAGCTGCGCACCATCCTGGCCAATGATTTCCCATCGATCCGCGCCAAGGTCGACCGCCTGTTCCTTGGTCCGCCGACCGGCTGGCCGGTGCAGATGCGCGTCATGGGTCCGGATCGCCAGGAGGTGCGCCGCATCGCTGACGAGGTGAAGGCGAAGTTCCAGGCAAATCCGCTGCTCGGCGCCATCCACGACGACTGGCTGGAGCCGGTGCCGACGATGAAGCTGGTGATCGACCAGGATCGCGCCCGTGCGCTCGGCGTCACCTCGCAGCGCATCCGCCAGACGCTGCAGGCGGCCATGTCGGGAGCGCCGCTCGATGACTTCCGCGACGGCGAGGAGACGGTTTCGATCGTCGCCCGTGAGCCGGAGGCAAGCCGTCACCTGCTGTCGGCGGTCGACTCCGTCTACATCCCGACCGATTTCGGTGGCTCCGTGCCGCTGTCGCAGGTCGCCAAGATCGTCCCGGTGCTGGAGCAAGGCGTCGAATGGCGGCGCGACCGCTTGCCGACCATCAGCGTACGCGCCACGCTTCCGGACGGCGTGCAGCCGAACGATGTCGCCATGAAAATGTACAGTGAGATGCAGGGCCTGCGCGCCAGCCTCGCACCCGGCTACAAGATCGAGATCCAGGGCGGCGCCGAGGATGCGGCCGAAAGCCAGGCCTCGATTGCGGCGAAAGCGCCGATCATGCTGGCCGTCATCGTCGTGCTGCTGATGATCCAGCTGCAGCATTTCGGCAAGGCGATGCTGGTGCTGGCCACCGGTCCGCTCGGCATCATCGGCGCGGCGGCGGCACTTTTGATCAGCGGCGCGCCGTTCGGCTTCGTCGCCATCCTCGGTGTCATCGCCCTGCTCGGCATCATCATGCGCAACTCGATCATCCTGGTCGATCAGATCGATCAGGACATCGCCGCCGGCGTGGAGCGTTCCGAGGCCATCATCGGCTCGGCGGTGCGCCGCTTCCGGCCGATCGTGCTGACGGCGCTGACGGCGGTGCTGGCGCTGATCCCGATCTCGCGCGGCGTCTTCTGGGGGCCGCTCGCCTACGCCATGATGGGCGGCATTCTCGTCGCCACGGTGCTGACCATCCTTGTCCTGCCGGCAGCCTATGCGCTGTTCTTCGGCCGGGAGCCCAAGAAGGTGGTGGAGCAGCCGGCCGAGACGGAAGAAAAGAACGAAAGGCCGCAACTGGCCCTGGCGGCCGAATAGAGCTGTTGGCAAATGTGACCTCCGGCGGTTTAATCCGCCCACCAGGCGTAGGCGCCGGAGGAGGACCGTCATGACCATGGCTCAGACAAAGGCACCGCTGCGGCTGCCGATCGACGGGCGCCATCGCCAGATGTTCATCGGCGGCGGCTGGGTCGATGCCCGCTCCGGCCGGACCATGGAGAGCCGCAATCCCGCCACCGGCGCGGTCATCGCCACGGTGCCGCGGGCCGACCGCCAGGACATCGACTTGGCGGTGACTGCTGCGCGCAAGGCGTTCGAGGGTTCGTGGAGCCGGTTCAAGCCTTATGAGCGGCAGGTGCTGCTGCTGAGGATCGCCGACCTCTTCGAAAAGCACTGGGAAGAGATCAGCCGCTCCGACACCACCGACATGGGCATGCCGATCATACGCACCCGCGCCAATCGCAACCGGGTCATCGGCATGCTGCGCTACTATGCCGGCATGGCGACGGCGCTGCACGGCGAGACGATCGACAACTCGCTGCCCGGCGAAATCGTCTCTTTCACCCGCAAGGAGCCGGTCGGCGTCGTCGGCGCCATCATTCCCTGGAACGCGCCAACGGCGGCGTCGATCTGGAAGATCGGCCCGGCGCTGGCGACCGGCTGCACCATCGTGCTGAAACCATCGGAAGAGGCGCCGCTGACGCCGCTTTTGATCGCCGACATCATGAACGAGGCCGGCGTTCCGGAAGGCGTCGTCAACATCGTCACCGGCACCGGCACCGAGGCAGGTGCCGCACTCGCCGAGCATATGGGCGTCGACAAGATCGTCTTCACCGGGTCGACGGCGACCGGCCAGTCGATCGTGCGGGCCTCGGCCGGCAACCTCAAGCGCGTCTCGCTGGAGCTCGGCGGCAAGTCGCCGGTCATCGTCTGCGCCGATGCCGATCTCGACAAGGCGGTGCCGGTGGCGGCGATGTCGGTGTTCGCCAATTCCGGCCAGATCTGCATCGCCGGTTCGCGCCTTTTCGTCGAACGCGCCGTCCATGACGAGTTCGTCGAGCGGCTCGCGGCATATGCCAAGGGTCTCAGGGTCGGCGATGGCATCGACCCGGCGACCGAGATCGGTCCGCTCGTCTCCGAAAAGCAGCTGCAACGGGTCACCGGTTACCTCGAGGCCGGCACCGCGGAAGGGGCGAAACTCGTCACCGGAGGCACCCGGCTTGTGGAAGGCGCGCTTGCCGCCGGCAATTTCGTCGCGCCGACCGTCTTTGCCGGCGTCTCGGACGACATGAAGATCGCCCGTGAGGAGATCTTCGGGCCGGTGATTTCAGCCTTGCCGTTCGATACGCTGGACGAGGCGGTCGAGCGGGCCAACAACACGCCTTACGGCCTGGCTGCAGGGGTCTTCACCCAAAATCTCGCCACCGCCCACCAGCTGTCGCGCAAGATCCGCGCCGGCTCGGTCTGGGTCAACACCTATCACGCGATCGATCCGGCCGTGCCCTTCGGCGGCTACAAGATGAGCGGCTACGGCCGCGAGGGCGGCGCCGAGCACCTCGCCGAGTATCTCAACACCAAGGGCGTGTTCATCAAGATCGATTGATCGGTCCGCCGCCCGCACAAAAAATGCTCCCCGACGCCGGTTTTGCAAAACAGAATTCCTTCCCATGCCCGCAAAGCCATCCCATGCTTGAGCAATTGGAGCGTTACGCTCGTCGTCATCGGTGCGTTTTTCCATGGCAGAAAATCGACAATTGCGGCTTGGCGCTTTCATGCGGCCCGTCAGCCTTCATACCGGCGCCTGGCGCTACCCGGGCGCCTATCCCGACGCCAACTTCAATTTCGCGCATCTCAAGCACTTCGCGCAAAGGCTGGAAGCGGCGAAGTTCGACGCCTTCTTCATGGCCGACCACCTGGCCGTGCTCAACATGCCGATCGAGGCGCTGCGGCGCAGCCACACGGTCACGTCCTTCGAGCCGTTCACGCTGTTGTCGGCGCTTGCCGCCGTCACCGATCGTATCGGGCTGATCGCAACCGCCTCGACGACGTTCGACGCGCCGTACCACATCGCCCGTCGTTTCGCCTCTCTCGACCATATCAGCGGCGGGCGCGCCGGCTGGAATATCGTCACCACATCCAATCCCGACGCCGCGCTGAATTTCGGCCTCGACGAGCATGTCGAGCACGACGAGCGTTATCGCCGGGCGCGGGAGTGTTACGATGTCGTCACCGGCCTGTGGGACAGTTTTGCCGACGATGCCTTCATCCGCGACGCCGAAAGCGGGCTCTATTTCGACCCGGCGAAGCTGCATGTGCTCGACCACAAGGGCGAATATCTTTCGGTGCGGGGACCGCTCAATATCGCGCGGCCGGTGCAGGGCTGGCCGGTCATCGTGCAGGCCGGCGCGTCGGAGGCCGGACGGCAGCTCGCGGCGGAAACGGCCGAGGTGATCTTCGCCGCCCATGCCGATCTCGCCTCGGGGCAGCGCTTCTTTGCCGACGTCAAGAAACGTGCGCAAAAACTTGGCCGGTCGCGCGACGACATCAAGATCCTGCCCGGCGCCTTCGTCATTGTCGGCGAGACCGTCGAGGAGGCGCAGACGAAGCGGGCCAAGCTCGACAGCCTCGTCTACTACGAGAGCGGCGTCGCCTCGCTGTCGATCGCCCTCGGCCACGACGCGTCGCGGTTCGATCCGGATTCAGTCTTGCCCGAAATCCCGGAAAGCAACGCCAGCAAGAGCGGCCGCGAGCGCGTCATCGAACTGGCGCGCAAGGAAAACCTGACCGTCAGGCAGCTTGCGCAGCGGCTGGGCGGCTATTCCGGTCTTGCCTTCGTCGGCACTTCGAAAACCATCGCCGACGAGATGGAGGAATGGCTGGTCACCGAAGGCTCGGACGGGTTCAACGTCATGTTCCCCTATCTTCCCGCCGGATTGGATGATTTCGTCGAGAAAATCGTGCCCGAATTGCAGCGGCGCGGCATTTTCAGGAGCGAATACGAAGGATCGACCCTGCGCGAAAATCTTGGCCTGAAGCGGCCGCCAAACCGGTTCTTCCAACCTGAGACGGCAGCGATCCGCAAAGCTGGTTAGAACCGGCAATGATTTTAGACCGTGGCAAGCATCCGTTCTTTTCGTTCGGTCCGAATGTCCATAGGGTCATGAGCAGCGGGCTGGCAGCCCGAAATCATCGCGAGGGCTTTGCATCATGACCAATCCGGCCGTTGTCGGTTTCTCAGGCAATTTCACCCGGCCGTCCAAGACGCGCGGCTTCGTCGATCGTATCGTGAACGAGGTAGCCGGCAGATATGGCCTGGCCGCCAGCACGCATGACGTCGTCGACCTCGGCCCCAGCCTCGGTGGCGCCAAATGGGCGCGTGAACTGGATGCGCAAGCGGGCAATATCCTCAAGCGCGTCGTCACGGCGGACGTGCTCGTCGTTGGCTCGCCCACCTACAAGGGCAGCTATACCGGCCTGTTCAAACACTTCTTCGATCTTGTCGACCCGACGGCGCTCAGGGGCAAGCCGGTGGTGCTGCTGGCGACCGGCGGCGGGGACCGGCATGCGCTGATTATCGAGCACCAGCTGAGACCGCTGTTCGGCTTCTTCGAGGCCTTTACGCTGCCGACCGCGATCTACGCTTCGGACAGGGATTTCATCGACGGCGTGCTTGCGTCCGAGACGATCCAGGCGCGCGTCGGACAGGTGCTCGAGGATATCGGCGCAGCGCTTGGCGGTCGCTCCCGCGCTGGCACCGCTGCCGAATAGCCCCTAAAAAGAAAAACCCGCCTCGGCGGCGGGTCTCGGGGCGAATTAGCACCATACTGAAATTAGTAGCATAGCTGCCGGCACAAAGCAAGAACAAAATGCAGGGATCGAGCGCGCCTTGCGCGCCCGATCCCTCAAGGCAAGCCGTCAGATGACGAATAGCCAGTTGGCGAGCAGCATCACCACGACGCCGGCGACCAGCGTCAGATAGGGCAGCATCCCCGCCTTTTTCACCGCAAGGTCGGACGAGCTCATGCCGAGATCGGCCAGCATGTGGTCGGGGAATTTGCCTTTGTCCTGGATGTAGTGCCGGAAGCAGAACACCGGGATGATCAAGGCTGCCGTGATCAGCCCGGCCCACAATGCCATCGGGTTCCACACCTTGGCGCCGGCGCCCATGAAGACCGCGTTGACGTAGGCAAAGATGGCGCCGAGGCCGAGCAGCCAGCTCGGCGCCTTCCAAGGCCGCGCGATGTGGCCATTGTCGATGCGGTGGATCCAGCCGGCATTGAGGTTAAGGAAGTTGAAGATGATGTAGCCGCAATTCGACACCGCCAGGATGAAGAAGAAGCTCGTTGCGTCGGCCGAGGCGATGGCCAGCACGATCAGGTTGAAGATCAGGTCGGTCCACATCGCCCGCGTCGGGGCGCCGTGCTCGTTGACATGGCTGAGATAGCGCGGCAGCCAGCCGTCGACCGAACCTTGATAGAGCGTGCGCGAGGAGCCGGCCATCGCCGTCATGATGCAGAGCACCAGCGCCAGGATCATCAGCATCACCAGCAGGCTGTGGATCAGCTGTCCGCCGCCGACCATGCCGGCCAGCGCATCGGCAACGCCGGAGCCGTCGACGATCGGCGTCGCCAGCATGCCGTTCAAGCCAAGCACGCCCTGGAAGGTGAACGGCACCAGGATGAACAGCAGCATGCACAACAGGCCGGAATAGAAGATCGCCTTGAAGGTATCGGTGCCCGGGTTTTTGAACTCGGAGGTGTAGCAGACCGCGGTCTCGAAGCCGTAGGTCGACCACGCCGCGATGAACATGCCGCCGAGCACCAGCGTCCAGCCGGCGATGTTCCACGCGCCGGGCTCCGGCGCATAGGCTGCCGCGAGCGGCACCAGCGGCGAGAAGTTTGCCCAGTTGATCTGGCCGGTGACGATCGGCACCACGCCGACGATGAGCATCGGGATGATGACCAGCAGGCCGATATATTTCTGCACGTTGGCCGTGCCCAGGATGCCGCGATGCTGGATCGAGAAGATGATCAGCATCAGCACCGCGCCGATGAAGAAGGTGGCGTTGAAGGTGAAGGAAACCGGGCCAAGCGTGTGACCGTAGAGCGTCCAGTTACGGATCGCCGGCGTCGCCGCCGCGGTGACCGCGGTGATGGCGTCGGCGGCGCTGGTTCCGGCATGGGCCGCGATATAGGCGGCGACCTCCGGCGACGTGTCGGTGAACAGCGGCACCGGCGCCAGTGCGTTGAGGATATAGGCGGCGGCGATCGAGCAGCCGAGCGACAGCACCGGCGACCACGCGAACCAGTTGCACCACACCGAAAGCGGCGCGATGAATTTCGAATAGCGCAGCCACGCGGTGGCGCCGTAGACCGAGGCGCCGCCGGATTTGTTCGGGAACAGCCCGGCGATCTCCGCATAGGTGAAGGACTGCAGGAAGCCCATGACCATGGATACGGCCCAGATCAGGAAGGCCAGTGTTCCGGTGGTGCCGGCGATGCCGCCGATCGAAAACAGGACAAGGGCCGGAACGCCGCTTGCCACCCAGAAGGCGCCGCGCCAGTCGATGTTCCGGTGCAGCTGCCCTTCGGCAGGCGAGACCAAGGTGGTGACTATCGTGCTCATTTACGTGGATTCCCCATTTTTGATGTTCCCCATCGGCAACAGCCGCAATCTCGCGAGGCGTCATCGACGCTCACGTTGAACGGCCCCAGGCGTTTTCCGCTCAGTAGTATTTTTTTCTTAGCAGTGAAGATTGACCCAACGCGCTTTCACGTCAAGCGCTTTGTGACGCTGTGCACATTGCGCTTGTGAAACAATCGAGCTTCGCTGGCGCTGCCAACGGGTGCGGTCTTTCCTTCTCCCCTTGTTGTGGGAGAAGGGAAGAACCAGGAAGCGTCGGTCAGGAGCGCGGCCTGGTCTTCTGCGGGTCGTAATGGGCAAAGGCGACGACGCGCGCCGGCAGCCGCTTGCTGTGACCATCGAGCTTGCCGATCTCGATCTCGGTGCCGATCGCCGCATGCGCGACGTCGAGCCTGGCCAGCGCGATGGTCTTGTTCAGCACCGGCGAACGCATGCCGGAGGTGACGACGCCGATCTGGGCTCGGCCGACATGCACGCAATCGCCGTGGCCGACCGCGATATTGGCGTCGATGTCGAGGCCGACCAGCTTCTTCTGCGGGTTTTCCTTGCGCCGGATCAGCGCCTCGCGGCCGATGAAATCGTCGCTCTTGGTCTTCAGCGGTACGGTGAAGCCGATGCCGGCCTCGAACGGATCCGTCTGGTCGGAAAACTCGTAGCCGGCAAAGATCAGCCCGGCCTCGATGCGCACCATATCGAGCGCCTGCAGCCCCATCGGTTTCAGGCCGTGCGGCTGGCCGGCCTGCCAGATCGCGTCGAACACCTTTTCGGCGTCGCGCGGATGGCACCAGATCTCGTAGCCGAGCTCGCCAGTGTAACCGGTGCGCGAAACCACGACGGGAATGCCGTTGCCGCCGCCGATGCGGGCGACGGCGAAACGGAACCATTCGAGCTCGTCGATCGACGGCTGCAGCGGCGAGGTCCAGATGATCTGCCGCAGGACGTCGCGGCTTTTCGGTCCCTGCACGGCAACATTGTGCATCTGGTCGGTCGAGGAGCGCACCAGCACGGTGAGGCCGAGTTTTTGCGCCGTTTCCCGCAGCCATTCGCCGGATAGATCGTCGCCGCCGACCCAGCGGAAATTATCCTTGCCGAGCCTGAGCAGCGTGCCGTCGTCGATCATGCCGCCATGCTCGTAGCACATGGCGGAATAGACGACCTGGCCGACGCCGAGCTTTTTGATGTCGCGGGTCAGCGTGTATTGCAGCAGCGCCTCGGAGTCCGGCCCGGTGACCTCGAACTTGCGCAGCGGCGACAGGTCCATGATCACGGCGTCCTGCCGGCAGGCCCAGTATTCATCGATCGGGCCTTGCCTGGCGAAGGAATTGGCCAGCCAATAGCCCTTGTACTCGACGAAGTTGCGGGTGTGCTTGGCAAAGCTCGAATGAAAGGCGGTCTCGCGGGTCATTTTCGGTTCCGAATCGGGCGTCATGCGTCTGGCGATCGCTCGCGAGAATTTGTGCTGGCCGGAATAGGTTCGCACATGGATGTCGGTCAGGTTCCAGCCATTGGCCGGCGTCGTATCGTCGGGGCAGGCGGACGAGACGCAGACGATGTCCGTGAGCGCCCTGAGTAGCACATAGTCGCCCGGCCGCGACCACGGCTCGTCCGATACCACGACGCCATGCGCGTCGATGGCCGTGTTGAAGAAGAAGTTGATCGCCATCCAGCCGGCGCGAGGCGTGACACCCTTGTCGGCCAGCGCGCGGTTGAAATTCTCCGAGCAGTTAGGATGGCCGGGATAACCGATGTCGTCGTAATATTTGGCCGCGCAGGCGAGCGCGAATGCATCGTGGCGGCCGCAAGTGTCCTGCACAACCTCGACCAGCGGCTCCATGTCCTGGTTGTAGTATTTCGAGTGCAGACCGGGCATCGGATAGCTCGAACCCATCAGCGTGCGCGTCGTCGTCACGTCGAGCGGATGATCGCGGCCCTTGTCCAGCTTGCGCGCCGAAAAGCACTGGAAGTCCGTGCATTGGCGCCCGTCGACATCGATGATCTGCAGATAGTCGCCCGCCTTGACGAAGTAGGCCTCCGCCGTCGCCGAGTGGACGCGCAGGTCGAGCACGGGATCGGCCAGCGGGTCGGCAAGCCTGGATTTCGCCGTCGGGCGGATGGTGGCGCGGCGGACGATGACGCTAAGCGGCGTCGCCGTATCGTGGCCGTCGACCGGCATCGGCCCGCCGGGCGCGGCAATCAGCATCGACCCATCGCGGGCGACGGTAAAAGCCTGTTCGGTACCGGCAGGGGTGGCGCCGCCGAAAATGCGAACCGCCTCTGCCTGATCGAGCTGCACCTGGCGCCGCTCGAGGCCTCGGCGCAAGGAAGCGAGGTTATCGTTGCCCTCGGCCAGCATCGCCTTGATGCCGGCGGCATTGCTGTTCGATTTCTCGCCGAGAATGCCGGAATCGGTCGCGTCGCTGCTGTCCCATGCCAGCAGCTCGCAGGCCTGCCCGCCCTCGACATCGCGCACGGTGACAATGTCGCCGGCCTCGACCTCGATCAGCACCGCGCCATTGCCCTGAACCGAGTAGCGCTCCATCCCGGCCGGCAGCGTAATCTGGCCTGGTCGCAGGATCAGGCTCGGCCGGGGCGGTCCGGCGACGACGGCGGGGTAGGGCGACTGGCTCATCTCAACCTTGGTTTCGAGAAACAAGTTTGCCTGTGTGTGAAATTATTTTAGCGGGAAGAATAGCAGGGGGATCGGGTTTGGCAAGGTGAAGGTGGCACAAGCTCCCCTTCTCCCCTTTGTTTGGACTGGGGACATCGCGAACAGATGTGCGAGGACATCGCGAACAGTTTTGCATGCTATCGCGCCAGGA
>NZ_JAMYUA010000056.1:0-30994 GCF_040322715.1 Mesorhizobium sp. M0106
ACATATGGACGCAAGCGATCGAAAACGACGCAAAACAACCGTTGCAGGCAGGGCGCCGTCCACATATGGATCCCAGGGTCTGCGCGACGTCGCTTCGCTCCTGCTCCGCCCTGGGATGACGAAGATGTGGTGTCATATGCTAATCGCCAGCGTTGGAGATTGGCGGATGTAGCTGGTCGTCAGCGAACGTTTGCAGTTGCGACACTCCCAGGCGTTAATCCCAACGTTCTCAGATCGTCTGCTTTTTCCCATCCCTGGTCGGCATCAGGTCGACGCCGTTGACCTTGCCGATATGCGTCGCCAGCATCGGCACATATTGATCGGCAGGTCCGGTGGCAAAGGCGCCGGCGAAGGCGTTCTTGGTGGCGTTGCCGAGCGGGTTGGCGATGCCGGCAGCACCCGCCATCGATTCGAGATAGGTGAGGTCCTTGAAGGCGTTGGCGATGGTGAATTTGTGCGCGTCGCGGTCGCCTTCCAGCGTCCAGCGCATGAAGGTCTGATAGAAGCCGCAATCCATGCGACCGTTGCGGATGACGCTGTCGAAGCGCGGCGGCGAGATGCCGACCTTCTGCGCCAGCGCCAGCGCCTCGGAATAGATCGCGGCGTAGCCGAGCGAGATGAAATTGTTGAGCAGCTTCATGCGATGGCCGTCACCGGTGTCGCCGATATGGACGATACGCCCGGCCCAGGTTTCGAGCACCGGCTTCAGCCGGGCAAAGACCGCATCGGGCGCGCCGACCATGGCGTCGAGCGTGCCTTCCCAAGCCTCCTTCGGGGTGCGGCTGAGCGGGGCATCGACATAGGCGACGCCGAGCGCCTTGAGTTCGGCGGCCAGCGCCACCGTCGAAACGGGATCAGAGGTCGAGCAGTCGACGATAACCGATCCCTGCTTCAGGCCTTCCTTGAGGCCGCCTGGGCCGCGGATGATGGCTTCGACCTCGCGCGAGCCGGTGACGCAGATGAAGACGATGTCGCATGCCGCCGCGACATCGCGCGAGGTTGCCGCTTCCTTGGCGCCGCGGCCGAGCAGGTCTTCTGCCGGCTTGCGGTTCTTGCGGCCGAGAAACGTCAGCGGATAACCCTTGTCGACGATGTTCTTCGCGATCCCGTGCCCCATCAGGCCAAGCCCGATGAAGCCGATCTTTTCGCTCGCGGCAGTCGTGTTCATGTCGTTTCGTCCTATTTGCAGTGATGGATGACGGCGCTGCAGCTTGCCGGCGAATTGTTGAAGCGGGTTTTTGCCGCATGCCATGGCAGGCGATTGCAGAGTTCGATATTGTCTGACAATACACATGAATTCCAGGGAGAGCAAAATGACGAAGCGGATCATGTTCACCGGCGGCAGCGGCAAGGCCGGGCGCCACGTCGTGCAGTATCTGGTCGAGCAGGGCTGCCAGGTGCTCAACATCGACACCAAGCCGCTCGACAATCCCAAGGTGCGCACGCTGATCACCGACATCACCGACAGCGGGCAGGTGTTCAATGCGCTGTCGAGCTATATCGGCCTGCATGAATTCGACCCATCGCTGCGCACGCAGCCGGTGGATGCCGTGGTGCATTTCGCGGCGATCCCGCGCATCATGATCACGCCCGACAATGAGGTGTTCCGCATCAACGCGCTCGGCACCTACAACGTCATCGAGGCTGCGGTGAAGCTCGGCATCCGCAAGGTGGTGATCGCCTCCAGCGAAACGACCTACGGGCTGGTCTTCGCCAACGAGCCGCGCAACCCGACGCATTTTCCGCTCGACGAGGCGTACGACGTCGACCCGATGGACAGCTATGCTCTGTCCAAGGTCGTCAACGAGAAGACGGCGCGCGCCTTTGCGCTGCGCAGCGGCTTCGACATCTATGCCTTGCGCATCGGCAACGTCATCGAGCCGCATGAATATTCGCTGTTTCCGAAATGGTTCGCCGATCCGGGTTTCCGCAAGCGCATCGCCTGGAGCTATATCGACGCGCGCGACCTCGGCCAGATCACGCTGCGCGCCATCGAGAAGGACGGGCTCGGCTATCAGGTGTTCAACGCCGCCAATGACGACACCTCGTCCGACCTGCCGACAGCCGAACTGCTGAAGCGGTTTTATCCCGATGTGCCGGTCAAGGCCGAACTTGACGAATACGAGACGCTGCTCTCCAACCGCAAGGCGCGCGACATGCTCGGCTTCCGGCCGGAGCACAGCTGGCGGAAATACGTCAAGACGAGCTGACGGGCGCAACTGACGCGAACCGGCACTGGGCCAGCCCCGAATTGCGGCTGGCACCCGCTCGTTTGCCGCGCGGCAATTGAGCTAGTTGTCTTTCCAGAATTCGGCCTGCAGTTGCGCCGCTTCATCGGCAAGCAGCGGGCCGATGACTTCAGTCGGACGCTGCCCGGCTTCGAAGACGATCCTGCAGGGCAGGTCGAGTGTGGGGTTCTCGACATGTGCACCCGTCACCCGCTTGAGGTCGTGTTCGCTCTGGCCAAAGACGATCCGTCCAATGCCCGCCCAATAGATTGTACCGGAGCACATCGCGCAAGGTTCGGCCGAACTGTAGAGCGTGCAGGAGGCCAGCTTTTCGAGGCTGACATTCATCCCTGCCCACGAGGCCAGCAGCCTTTCGGCATGAGCGGTGCGGTCGCCCCCGCCGGCTTTGTAAGCGTTGGGCTGCTCGCGCAACACATTGCCGTCTTTGTCGGCGAGCAGCGAACCAAAGGGATGTTCGCCGGCATCGCGGGCCCTGCGCGCGACTTCGAACGCCTGACGGAGCAGCCGCTCATCATACGGGCGTTGTGGCATCGGCAGATCCTCCCGCTTGACCATAGTGCCGAACAATCCGCCGACACAAGTTGGCGGCCAAGGCAGTGGGTCAGTTTGAAATTTGGAATCAGATCATTGGTGAGATTGGCGCGCTCCATAGGCGACGTGATACCTGAACTTCTATGCTTAGCGCTAAGCGATAATTCGGGTTGTATGCGACTCGCCTCCGTGTCAGCCTGCTTTCAATTTTAAGAACATGTATTGATTTTAATGTCAATAGACCTCATATTAGAGCAGTGTCTTGCCGACCGCCGCCTTGTGGAGGTCCGCTCGATCATACCAGGGCCTCGGCCAAGGATTGTGTATGCGCCGCCTGTTGTTCTGAAGGAATTGGACCCGGACACCGCATATAGCGTTGATGAGGAAAATGCTGGTCAATTGCGCGCTTGGATTGATGGCTTCACAAAAGGCAGAAGGGTTACGGTCGGAAGCGACAGCAATCGACATGTCGATATTAAGATTCTCAACCCTGTCGACGACGAAGTTTGGGAGCTCCGAAAGAGAGATAGACCGAGCACGAGAATATTTGGCCGCTTTGCCATGACGGATGTGTTCATCGCAACAAACATACGTACATCACGCGATCTTTTCAGCCTTCAATGGGTGACAGATGGATATATTAGATGGCCTGTATGGCATGAAGAGATAAGGCGCTGCAAAGCGGTCTGGCGGTCTCTGTTTGTAACATATAATCCAGTATCAGGAGGTAATTTGGATGACTATCTCACTAACGCGGCTGATGAGCGCGATCAAAGAACCTAACATTGCAAAATTTTGGATAGCGTACTTTAGGGAAAATTTTCGTGGCGAGATCAATGATCAGTTACTCGAAGCCTTTCACGAAAGTGACATCACCAAGGCGGATATTGCAAGAAAGCTCGACAAACGCCCAGAGCAGATAACGAGATGGCTCTCTGCTCCCTGTAATCTTGAGTCAGACACAATCTCTGACATCGCATTGTCCCTTGGCTATGTGCCAAAGATACGATTCGAGAAGATCGGAGCTGAGCAATCCAACAATCGAACGCATGCTTTTTTGGCTAGATATGAGGCGACTACTAGTCGCAGAGAAATAAGCGCGCCAATGCAGAAAACCTCAACACAAGTTAGGGAGATGACCGTTGCCTACTAGGGCGCCAGATTTTAGGTTCGTACCGGCGAGCTCAATCGGTATCCGGTTTACCGACAACGACTCGAGCATAACATTCGGGGTGGAAGATGAGAGCAGCGACGGCAAGATTTACGAACAAGTAGCTATTGTGATGTCTCACAAGACGCTGAAATTGCTTGGGCAAGTGATTCAACAAACGATCAATCACTATGAAGAAGTTTCTGGGACCACTATCTTCTTTGACGCCACCAAGCTCGATGCGCTGAAGCAAGCTCAGAAAGCAGTGCCTAGCGATTAGCCGATCGCTTCGCGGGCGCTTTCTTCGCGATCTCAGCGCGCCGTTCCGGTGTCATGTTCTCGGCACGCTTCTTGCCACCCTTCGCGCCAAGCGCCTTCGTTGCTGGGTCTTTGCCGTCGTCAATGACTTCGTCGGCTTCCTCGCCTGTAGCAATGCGCATGACGCGGACGCGTTGCCGATCACGTGGGCGGGGCGCTTCTGGTTTTAGGACCCCGTTGGATTCCGAATGGCCTCCCTTCGAGACGCTACCGCATCCCGCCACTTCGTAGGGCCAAACTTCTGGGAGAGAACGGCCTCTGTCCAGGTCCGGCACCGTTTCGGTTCTGTCTCCTAGCGCGATCCATTTATCAGGGAGCGCTCTTTCATTCGAGGCAGTTGCCTCATCCCTAAATTGCTGCAGGGCGACTGACAATTGCGCTGGAGTCATGGTCTAGCCTCATATGCTTTCCGCTAAGCATATAGGTGGTTTCACCTATGGGAGAAAACGGCGGCAGACGCTTTCGCATAGCGAATTTCAAACTGACTCACTCTCGCGCAGGCTCAAGCCTCGTTCCGACTGGGGCGTTGAGCCAGCCAGATGCTGCCGATGACGAAAACGACGCCGGCGATTTGAGGCAAGGTCAGTGTCTGATCCAGGAATACCCATCCAAGCAGCACGGCGGTCACCGGGCTGAGGAAAAGCAGCGATGACACCACCGAAGATTCGAGTCGCGCAATGCCCCGGAACCAGAGGACATAAGTCAGCGCCGCACCGATCAGCCCGAGCCACGCCAGTCCAAGCAGGTTGGCCGCGGTCGGGAACGGGATGGGTGGTTCGAAAAGCAGGACCACCGGAACGAGAAGGAGACCACCGGCAGTCAGTTGCCATGCCGTAAAGGCGAGCAGCGATGCTGGCGGCTGCCACTTGCGGCTCAACACGCTTCCGAAGGCCATTGAGGCCGCCCCGGCGAGGCCGGCGGCAACGCCGGCCGCATCGAGCGTCGCGTTCGGGGTCAGCACCAGCAACGCGACACCTACGATCCCGACAAGGGCGGCGACGATCGCTAACCGACGGACAGGGCTGCCAAGCAGGGCAGCAGCGAGGAAAATCACAATCAATGGCTGGACCGACAGCACGGTCGCCGCGACCCCGCCCGGAAGCCGGTAGGCGGCGACAAACAACATGCTCAGGAAGATCGAGATGTTGAGGGCTCCGAGGACGAAACTGCGCAGCCACCAGATGCCCGTCGGCAGTTGCCGAACGATCGCCAGCAGCAGCAATCCGGCGGGCAGGGCTCGCAGCATTGCGACCGTCATCGGCGAGAAGTTCGGCAGGAACTGCGTGGTGACGATGTAGGTGCTGCCCCATATTGCCGGTGCGATGGCTGTAAGCAACAGATCGGAACGGTGCGTTTTCATAAGATTTCCAGAACTTCGGCAAGAGGACGGCGCGGC
Source organism: Mesorhizobium sp. M0106 (assembly GCF_040322715.1). NCBI lineage: Bacteria > Pseudomonadati > Pseudomonadota > Alphaproteobacteria > Hyphomicrobiales > Phyllobacteriaceae > Mesorhizobium > Mesorhizobium sp. M0106. The sequence continues at coordinate 5,645 of NZ_JAMYUA010000056.1, forward strand.
TTTTGCGGCCAGTTTCCGGGCGCGGCGCGGCCAACCGCGATGAGCATCACCGGCACTTCATTGCGCGCAAGGCCAAACTCGCGCGCCACGCCTTCGGCATCGAAGCCTGCCATCGGACCGGAGCCGAGCCCCAGCGCTTCGGCCGCGAAAATCAGCGTTGCGGCGCCAAGCGTTGCCGAGCGCACCGCTTCGTCGCGGGCCGCTAGAGGATCGGCATATTGGGCGCGGGCGCCCTCCCGCCAGCCCGAAGCCATATCCGCCGGCATGAAGCCGGCTTCGACGAACGGACGCAGCCTGGCATTGAGGGCAGCGTGGTCGGGCAGTACGCCGCAGATGATGAAGGTGACGGCTGCCTCCTGCACCTTGGCCTGGCCATGGGCGAGGCTGCGCAACCGCGCCTTTGCTTCCGGCGTCCGCACGGCGATGAACCGCCAATTCTGAAGGTTGTAGGCGCTTGGCGCGCGCGTTGCGAGGCGTGCCAGTTCCTCGATCTCGGCATCCGTCAATTCGTGCGAGGCATCGAACCGATTGGCCGACATGCGCCGCTCGATAAGGGAGATTGCGGGGTTGGTCATCGTGTCATTCCGAACTGAGAAAGTCGTTCGGGAAGCAGATAGAGAATTTACCAAGGAGCGATAATATGCAACAATTGCAAGACATTGTTTACTGGAAGAGAATTGTGCGATGGATCGCCTGACGGCGTTGCAGGTTTTCCGCCAGGTGGCGGAACTGAACAGCTTTGCCGAAGCCGGACGGCGGCTCGGTCTCTCGCCTCCCGCGGTCAGCAAGAACATCGCCGAACTGGAGGCGCATCTGGGGGTGCGGCTCATCAACCGGACAACGCGGCGCATGGCGCTGACCGAAGAAGGCAGGATCTATCTGGAGCATATCACGCATGGGCTCGATGCGCTGGCCAGGGCCGACCAGGTCCTCGGCCCGATCAAGACGGCGCCGAGCGGCACGTTGCGGGTCAGCGCGCCGATGACTGTCACGTTGACGCGGCTTTCGGCTGCCATCCCCGCGTTTCTATCGCGCTATCCCGATTTGAAACTCGATCTGCATCTTGATGACAGGCGCGTCGATATCGTGCGGGAGGGATTTGACTTTGCCATTCGCGGCAGCGACAATCTCGAGGATTCCAGCCTGGTCGCCCGAAAGCTTGCGGTCATGCCGCATGTGCTTTGCGCAGCTCCGTCCTATTTTGAGACGCATGGCCGGCCCAAGACGCCTGCCGATTTGAAGGCGGCCAATTGCATCCGGTTCAGCCTCTCGGGGCATGCGGACATATGGGAATTCCGCAAGGACGGCCGTGCCGAGCGGATCGCCATCGACGGACGATACTCGGTTTCTTCAAGCCTTGCCGTGCGCGATGCGCTGGGCGCCGGCTTCGGCGTCAGCCTGATCCCCTATCCCTATGTCGAGAGCGATCTGAAAGCAGGCCGGCTGCAATCGGCTCTGGATGACTGGGACAAGGTCGAAACCACGCTCTACGCGGTCTATCCGGCGCGGCAGCATCTCGCCCCGAAAATCCGCGTCTTCCTTGATTTCCTGATCGAGGAATTCAGTCGGGACAAAGAGAAGCCGTTCGTGCCTCCCCGGCGTGAACGCTCGGCAAAGCGCGGTGTCGGCGAGGCGACGGATGCGGAAAATCAAACTGAGATATTGCCGTCGATCTCATCTCCTTGACACGCCTCCAAATCCGGACTTTGTGGAGCCATGCAGGACGCGAAGCCGAATAAGGGAAAGACAGCGGCCGAGGCGTTCGCCGAACGCACGAGCGGTATTCGCCGGGCCGATGCGGCGCGCATGCCGGGGTCGAGCGTGCATGCGTCGCTCGCCAACGAAATCGGGCTGAGGATCGTGCGCGGCGACTATCCGCCGGGAACCATCCTGCCCAACGAAGCCAAATGGTCCGAGACGTTCGACGTCAGCCGCTCGGCGGTGCGCGAAGCCATAAAAATGCTGATGGCGAAGAGCTTGCTGTCGTCACGTCCCAAAATCGGCAGCTGGGTCGAGCCGAAGGAACGCTGGAACCTGCTCGATCGCGACGTGCTGGCCTGGTATGCGACCTCGCCGGACCGTGAGGTGTTCCTCCGGACCGTGCAGGAGTTCCGCCACATCATCGAGCCCGAGGCCAGCGCTTTTGCCGCCATGCGGCGCACCGACGAGCAGATGGCCGAGATCAGCCAGGCCTGCCGCGAGATGGGTGAGGCGACCAACCTGCAGGAGCGGACGCGCGCCGACACGCGTTTTCATCTCGCCATCCTGCGGGCCTCGGGCAACGATCTGCTGGTGCCGCTCGGCGTGCTGATCGAATCGGCATTCGATCATCTGTTTGCTTATACCACGCGGGAACTCGACGATTTGCAGCATGCGCAGAGGCTGCATGAGGCAATCGAGAAGAGCATCCGCCTGCAGCGGCCGGATGCGGCGCGCAATGCGGTGCGCAAGCTGCTGGCCAATACCGACAGCGTCATCAAGTCCAGATAGCGCCGTTCGGCTACAGGTGGAGTGCTCAGTCGAAGGGTGCGGTCGCGAGATGCCGCCGGGTCAGCCCGATCAGCAGCGCCTGGTCGCGGGCGGCGTGTTCGGGTGGGTTGACGACCGCATCGCCATTGACGATCGCTGCCCAGAAGCCACGCATCTCTTCGACGAAGGCTTCGGCGTAACCGGCACGCAAATCTTTCTTCGACAGCGTGTGACCGTCCGAGGTCGTCACCGTCAGCCGGGTCGGATGATGGTTGAGCCAGGGCGAGGGGAATTCGAGCTCGAGGCTGGCATCGTCGAAGAACAGCGTTATCCGCTCCTTGTAGTCGGCGAGCTTGGGTACGGTGAGGTGGGTCATGGTCCACAGCGCCTGCCCGTCCAGCAGCTTGACGGCGCCGTGGCCGCCGTCGCCATTGGCAAAGATCTGCGCGCCGACGACCTCGCCGTCCGGCACGCCGAGCGCATCGAGCAGGCCATGGACGGCATTGACATCGTGAATCAAGGCCGAGCTGTAAGCGCCGGTAAATCCACGGAAAGCGAGATCGGTCAGATGCACGCCGACGGCCTCTTCGACCTGGCGCTTCTGCTTGGCGGCGACAGTGGCGACCATGTCTTTTGGGATATCGGTACCGCGCCTGTAGGGCTGATGGGCGATGAACGGCCAGGCGTCGGGATCGTTTACCTCCACCGAGACCGCGCGCAGCGTGCTCGATGTTCCAGGCAGCGAAGCGAGCGCCAGCCGGTAATTCGGGTCGAAGCGCTTCATATAGCCGACCTGAACGATTTTCCTGGCGGCGTCGCGCGCGGCGATGATCCCGGCGATTTCCGCCAGCGAATAGCAGAGCGGCTTTTCGCAAAAGACATGCAGGCCAACTGCCAGCGCCGCCAGCACCTGTTCGTGATGCAGCGGGTCCGGCGAGCCGATCACCACCGCGTCGAGGCGCTGGTCGAAGAGCTGGTCGATCGTTTCGAAATTGGCAATGCCATGGGTGTCGGTGACGAACTGCCGCGAAATCCTGGAGGGATCGGCGACCCCGACCAGCTCGAACAATCCACCGAGGCGCAGCAGATTGGGGATATGCTCGACCTGCGAGATCATGCCGGCGCCGACGACCCCGACGCGTATCCTGCTCATTGGATCATTCCCCGCAATGTCCGATTGTCAGCTCAAGCCGCCGCAGGCGGCCGGTTGCCGATCTGGGCAAGCAGGCCGGCAATCTCCGCCTCGACAGCCTTCAGATCCTCGCCGCCCGACATGATCGAGATGACCTCGTCGCGCGAGATGTCCGATTTGGCGTAGGTACCGCGATTGCGGCCGCGGTTGAGCAGCGTGAAGGTGTCGCCGACCGGATAGGCATGGTGGATGTTGTGGCTGATGAAGATGACGGCCAGGCCCCGCATGCGCGCTTCGATGATGAACTTCAGCACCATCGCCGCCTGGTGGACGCCGAGTGCCGAGGTCGGCTCGTCGAGGATCAAGACGCGCGCGCCAAAATGCACGGCGCGGGCGATCGCCACCGACTGGCGCTCGCCGCCCGACAATGTGCCGACGGCTTGCGTCGGGTCGCGCACGTCGATGCCGATATCGGCCATTGCCTGTCTGGCGATGGTGTTGGCGCGCTCTTTGTCGATGCGCGAGAAGGGCAGGCTGCTTTTGGTCGGCTCGCGGCCGAGGAAGAAGTTACGGGTGATCGACATCAGCGAGATCATGCCGAGGTCCTGGAACACCGTTGCCACGCCGAGCTCCTGCGCGTCGCGCGGGCTGCGGAAAGTGACCGGCTTGCCGTCGACCAGGATTTCGCCCTTGCTCGGCCGATAGACGCCGGACAGGACCTTGATCAGCGTCGACTTGCCGGCGCCGTTGTCGCCGAGCAGGCAGTGGACCTCGCCCGGATAGACCTTGATGTCGATGTTCTGGAGGGCGCGCACCGAGCCGAAATTGACGCTGACGCCGCGCAGTTCCATTGCCGGTTCGGTCATTTGGGCCGGTTCGGTCATTTGGGCCGGCTCGGTCATTTGCCACCTCCGCGGCCGAGCGCCTTCAGCCTGATGTAGTTGTTGACCAGCACGGCCATCAGGATGACGATGCCGAGGAAGACCTTGAACCAGTCGGTGTCGATGCCGGTGTAGAAGATGCCCATCTGCACCAGCCCGAAGATCAGCGCGCCGAACAGCACGCCATAGACGGTGCCGTAGCCGCCGGTGAGCAGCACGCCGCCGATGACGGCGGCGATGATCGCCTCGAATTCCTTGAGCAGGCCGCGCGTGGTGTCGGCGGAGCCCGCCTCCATCACCTGGATGGTGGCAAGCAGCGTCGCCGCGCAGGCGGTGTAGACGAACAGGCTGATCTTGACGCGATCGACCGGCACGCCGACGTTGCGGGCTGCGATCAGGTCGCCGCCGGTGGCGAAGATCCAGTTGCCGTATTTCGTCTGGGTGAGCACATAGCCGGCCAGCGCCGTCAGGCCGAGCCACCAGACGATCGACATCGGAATGCCGGCGACGAAGGGAATGCCGTCGCTGCGGGTGGCGATCCAGCCTTGCGCGCCCATCCAGTGGAACAGGCCGGTGAGCAGATGGCCGTTGAAAATGCCGGCCGTTGCCGGGTCCGGTACGCCTTCGAGTATGTAGGGGATCTGGGTGCGGCCGGTGACGGCGCGGGTGATGCCGATCGACAATCCGCGCAGGATATAGAGCGTGGCGAGCGTGACGATGAAGGAGGGCAGGCGCGTCTTCACCACGATCAGGCCGTTGAGATAGCCGGTGAGGATGGCAACGGCGAAGGCACAGGCGATGCCGCCCCATAGCGGCAGGCCCCAGTACTTCACCGTCAGCCCGATGACGACGCCGGCGAAGCCGACCATGGAGCCGACCGAAAGGTCGAACTCGCCGGCGATGATGAGGAGTGCTGCCGCGGTGGCGACGATGCCGAGCTCCGCCGACAGCGTCAGGAAGGTCATCGATCCCTGCAGCGAATAGAGGTTTGCCGCGCCCGGCAGCAGCGCAAAGATGATGATCGTCGCAAGCAGCCCACCGGCGGCACCGGCTTCCGGCCGGCGCAGCCACTGGGTCAGCTTGCCGGTGCTGGCCAGCCGCTCGTCGGCGCCGGCGGCCCGCTTCGACGTCATGCCGAAGCGGTCGGTCGCCTTCAGTTCGCCCGGAGGTATCGCCTTGTCTTCCACGACCGCCATTAGGCTCTCCAATCGCTCAAATCGCAATCTTCGAAGGAACGGGAGAGCGCGTGGCGCATTCTCCCGTTCCGTCGGAGCGCTTGCCTAGCGGATGCCCTCTTTGGCGAGCGCCAGGATCGCCTTGGCTTTTTCCGGCGAGTCTATGAACAGCGGTCCGGTATAGGCGTTGTTCTGCGGCCAGAAGCCGTGCGTCGCCTGCTCGACCAGATAGATCACCGGCAGATAGCCCATCAGATATTGCTGGGCGTCCATGCCGAAGCCCATTTCGCCGGCGACGACAGAGTCGAGAACCTCCGGGCTGATGTCGAATGTGTAGAGCTTGAGCTTGCCGAACAGTTCCTTGTCGCGGAACATCGGGATCAGCGGGTTGGCGGCGGTGGCGCCGAGCGCAAAGACCGCCTGTGTGTCGGGATGCGCCGACAGATAGGCTTCGGTGCGGCGCTGGACGTCGGCGGGATCCGGCGCCACGGCCAGAACCTCGGTGCCGCCGCCGGAGGGCTTCAGCCCGTCATTGAGGCCCTGGCAGCGCTGGTCGAGGCTGACATTGCCGACCTCGTGGTTGATGCAGACGACCTTGAGCGTGCCTTCCTTGGCCAGCCGCTCGCCGGCCTTCTTGCCGGAATCATATTCGGAAACGGTGCCGACATAGAGCGTCGTGCCGAGCTCGGCGCCTTCCTTTTCGCCGGAATCCAGAACCACCATGGGAATATTGGCGGCAAGCCCGGATTTGACCGATTTGCCGAGCGCATTGGCGTCGGCGATGGAGACGGCGATACCGTCCGGCTTGGTGGCGATGGCGGCGTCGAGAAGCCGGGCCTGCTCGACCACGTCGAAGACCTGCGGCGCGTAATATTCGACCTTGGCGCCGGTAAGGGCGGCCGCGTCATCGACGCCGCGCTTGACCACCGACCAATAGGGATCGGACGCCGACCCATGCACCACGAAGGTGATGCGGACGTCCTTCGGATCCTTGAGCCCCGCAGCATGCGCAATGCCTGTCATCAGGCCCGCCGAAACGAAGGCGCCCAATGCCACTTTCAGAAGAGTTTTCATCTTATTCTCCCATTTGTCGTTGCAGTTCCAATCCCTCTGGCGCCGTTTTCCGGCCGCGACGATCGGCTCACGTTGCGGATCGGGTGGCCGCTTTGCGGGCCTTTGCCGACGCCAATCGCTGTTCGCCCACGGTGTGGCCGCGGGCTGTTGTTGATGATCGCCCGGTCGAGAGCGTGGCGCGAAGCTCCTCGCGCAACGGCTTCATGCCGATGACGTCGATCGGCTGTGCGGCGAGCCAGTCGCGAAAGCCCTGGTTGCGGAACAGCTCGTACTCTTCGGTGCGAATATATGCGGAGCGCGGCTCGATCAGCTCGAGTTCACCGGGCGCGTTGCAATGCAGGCAAAAGAAGGTCAGGCCATCGCGCACCCCGTCGATGAGCGCCTTGTAAGCCGGCTCGATCGGCCTGGAGCGCGGCCGGCTCCAGGTCGTCTGGATGGCGGCGTCGAAAATGGCAAAGCCGCCGGCGCGGGCCAGCGCCACGCCGCGCTGGAACGCCTCCTCGGTGACGCCGACCAGATTGTCGTTGGGGGAATAGGCGGACAGGGTCTTGGTCAGCAGCACGGGCAGCTGATATTCGAGCCCGAGCTTGATGTAGATGTCGCAAAATTCCGGCGACAATGCCGCGCCCATATGCGCGTCGAGATGGGTGACGTCGATGCCGGCGCGATAGGCGGTGTCGATCTGGGCGCGAAGCTCGGCCTCGACCGCCTGCGGCACCGCCTTCCGGCGCGTGGTCGCCACATCGGGCCAGAAGAAGCCGAACTCGTCGGTCAGGCCGGCCGCCCGCGACGGCGCGGTCAACGGCCGCCATTTGTAGTGCTGCTTCTCGCTGTTCAGCGTCAGGTGGACGCCAAGGTCGAGGGCAGGGTTGGCGGTGGCGCTTTCGGCCATTTCGAGGAACCACGGGCACGGCACCATCACCGCGCCGGAACTGCAGACGCCCAGCCCGCTCAATTCGAGGAAGGCGCTGTTGGCGCCGTGGCACATGCCGATATCGTCCTCGTGGAGCACGATCCGTTTGCTGGAGCCGGCGGCGTTCACGACCGGCCGCCTTCCCGCCGGCGCGCCGGTTTCGAGGGTCTTCCAAAGTGTGTCCCGTATTTCATGGAACCAACCGTTTGCCCAACTGGCCGGAATGGAACGCCGAAAGCTGGGTTTCCGACAGGGCCACTTTGGCGAATTCGGATGGGTACGATTTGCCTGCCGGCTGAGACACTTAGCTACCGATTTCCCCAATCACGGTTCAAAACCAGTCATAGGAACCGTCTTCCGGGCGCAGATGGCTTGGTCGAATAGCGGCGGAGTGGTTCTTTCAAACTGTGCCGACAAGCCTACAGCTGTCCACACCATCAAGCGACCACATTATCAAGTGACCCACACTATCAAGTGACTGGAGGCCTGTCATGTACACCGCCGGCGAAGAGGAAATCGAAGCCATTGCCAGGGTGATCCGCTCGGGCGCGCTGTTTCGTTACGGCAAGGACAGCGAATGCGACCGCTTCGAGGCCCGCTATGCGCAGCATCTTGGCGTCGAGCATTTCGCGCTGGCCGCCAGCGGCACCTATGGGCTCGCCGCCGGCCTGATCGGCCTCGGCATCGGCCCGGGGGACGAAGTGCTGGTGCCGGCGCACACCTATATGGCGACCGCGACCGCGGTGCTGTCGGTAGGGGCCATTCCAGTCATCGTCGACATCGACGAGAGCCTGACCATCGATCCCATGGCCTTGCGCGATGCCATCGGGCCGCGCACCAGGGCGGTCATCCCGGTGCATATGTGGGGCGCGGCCTGCAACATGAATGCGATCATGGACATTGCTGCCAAGCGCGGCTTGCTGGTGCTGGAGGATGTCTGCCAAGGCATCGGCGGCGGCTATGAGGGCCGCAAGCTCGGCTCGATCGGCCATGCCGGCGCTTATTCCTTCAACTACTTCAAGAACATGACCTCGGGCGAGGGCGGCGGCATCGCCACCAGCGATCCGAAAGTGGCGGAGCGGGCGCGCTGCGCCATCGACCCTTGCCATTTCTACTGGCAGGGCAGAAGCGACAGCATCAAACCCTTCGCCGGCATCGGCGCGCGTGCTTCCGAACTGATGGGGGCGATGCTCAACGTCCAACTCGATCGACTGGACGGCATCATCGAGGCGATGCGGGCCGAGAAAAAGACGGTGCTGGCCGGCACCCGCCACCTTAGCAATCTTGGGCTGACGCCTTCGCCGATGAACAGCACGGACGACGATTGTGCCGCACAGGTGATGTACCTGCTGCCGAGCGAGCAGGCGGCGCAGACTTTTTCGAAGACCATTCCGAGCGTCGTTGCCGGCAAGACCGGCCGTCACAATTTCACCCAGTGGGACCAGGTGCTGATGCATGAAGGCGCGCATCATCCGGCGCTCAATCCTTACGCACTGCCCGAGAACCAGGGCCTGCGGCTGGATTATTCCGACGACCTCGGCAAGCGCTCGCTCGACATCCTCAACCGCACCGTGATGGTCGCCATGAACCCGGCGCACAGCGATGCCGACATTCAGGACATGATCCACAACATCGACGCGGCGGCGCGGGTGGCGCTGGAGAATGCTTCGCTCGATGATATCGAATTGCGCAAGGCAGCACCGGTTGATCTGCAGAAGTTCGACAGTGTGAACTAGACCAGTTCCGGCGCGGTTTGCTCCCCTGCGGTCGAGTTCCTTGTCCGGTGGCCGGCCGAGGATTCCGGCCGGCATAACCGGCCGCCAAAAAATCCGCAGGCCCGTGTCGGATAGGCCGGGCCCAGCTCGTCCTAGGGGGCATCGATCAACAACACGGAGGATTAACGATATGCCCGGCACCGTACGGCTGCACCGCGTTCTGACAACCAGCCCGGAGAAAGTCTACCGCGCGTTCCTCGAAGCGGATGCACTTGCGAAATGGCTTCCGCCGAACGGCTTCACCTGCACGGTTCATCACTTCGAGGCGAAAGTCGGCGGTACGTTCAAAATGTCCTTCCGCAACTTCACCACCGGCGACAGCCACTCGTTCGGCGGCGAATATGTCGAGCTCGTGCCCAATGAGCAACTGCGCTACACCGACCGGTTCGACGACCCCAACCTGGCCGGCGAGATCGAGGTGACCGTGACATTGAAGAAAGTGTCGGTTGGCACCGAAGTCAATATCACGCAGGCAGGTATTCCAGACGCCATCCCGGTTGAGGCCTGCTATCTCGGCTGGCAGGAGTCGCTGCGAAATCTGGCGAAGCTCGTTGAACCCGAGATCAAGCAGTAAGATAAAGCGCTGCCCTGGCGGGTTGGCGTCGCTAACCGGAAACCCAGGGATGACGCCATTCTTCCCAGGCGACATGCGCCGGGGCCGGAAAGGCGGGATCGGCGAAGCAGCCAACGGCGACGGCGATCCATTCAGGCCTTTGCTCGGGCTCCCAGAAGACGCTTGAGCCGCAGCCCGGGCAGAAATGGAAAGTGACGTGATGGCCGCTCCGAGCTGACCGCCTGTAGGTACTGGCGTCGCCTTCGGCTTCTACCTTGTCGCGCGCAAAGAAGGCGGCGACGCCGTATGTGCTGCCGGTCCGTTTCTGGCAGTCGAGGCAGTGGCACTGTGCGACCAGCTGCGGCTCTCCGTTACAAGAGATCCTCAGTTGCCCGCAGGCACAGGATGCGGTTCTCATGGCAATCCTCATGGTTCAAATGAATGCGTCGCCGGCCTATACCGGCGGTGGCATGCTTCTGGTTTTCGGGGAGGTTCGGCCTTGCGAGGCGCGCTTTGCGCGAATGCCAAAAAACAAACGATGCCTATACTCCTAATCACGGCGGGCGATTGATTCAACCCCGCGGTGAACGAGATGGAGAGCCTGGCTCTAGCTTCTATCCAATCTTAGGAACGCGGCGCGCAGCGCCAGCACAGCGCGCAGGATCTGGCGTTCGTCCATCGCCGCATAGCCGAGCAGCAGCCCGTGCTCGGGTTCAGTGGAATGATAGTTGATCGAGATGCCCTGGACGTCGAGCCCCTCCTTGAGGGCGGCGGCGACCACGTCACTGTCCTTATAGGGCCTGACGAAGCTCGCCAGCAGCTGCATGCCGGAATCGTTTTCCGTCACGGTCAGCCATTCGGCCAGGTGCTCCTGGCACAGCTTGACGAAGTTCGCCTGCCGGCGCGCGTAGAGCCGGCGCATGCGCTTGAGGTGCGTGGCGAAATAGCCCTGGGTGATGAAGTCGTTGACCGTTGCCTGCAGGATCAGCGGCGCGAACTGACCGGTGATGCTCACCGCCCGGTCGAACGGAACCGACAATTCGCGCGGCACGATCAGATAGCCGATGCGCAGCGCCGGGATCAGCGTCTTGCCGAAGCTGCCGATATAGACGACGCGGTCGGCATGATCGAGCCCGCGCAGCGCCGGCACCGGCCGGCCGCGGAACCGGTATTCGCCGTCATAGTCATCCTCGACGATCCAGGCGCCGTTGCGTTCGGCGATGTCGAGCAGCTGCAATCGCTCCTCGATGCGCATGATGGTGCCGAACGGCCACTGGCAGGATGGCGTCACATAGATCAGCCGCGGCGGCGGCAGCTCCGGATCGGCAAGATGCCAGCCGCGCCGGTCGACCTTCAATGGTGCCAGCCTGGCACCGCTGGCGAGAAAGGCGCTCTTGGCGCCGAGATAGCCGGGCTCCTCCATCCAGACATGGTCGCCTTCGTCCATCAGCACGCGCGAGACGAGATCGAGTGCCGCTTGCGCACCGGTGACGATGATCACCTGGTCGGCGGTGCAGCTGATGCCGCGCGACAGGCCGATGGTCGAGGCAATGGCCTGACGCAGGCCGGGATGGCCGGCAAAGGAGAGATAACCAAGCAGGCTCTCGTCGCGGCTGCGTGCATTGCGCACCAGAAGGCTTGACCAGATGGTGAACGGAAACGATGCCGTTTCAGGCACGCCGGGATGGAAATTGATGACGCCGGCATTGCGTGGCGGTTGCGGGCCGTTGACGATGGTCTGGCCACGCCGCGACAGCTTTTGCGGCGCTGCCAGTCCGGCGCGCAGGGATGCCAAGGGGCGGTTCTGCTGGATCGGCGCCACCCAGGTGCCCGATCCGGCACGCGCCTCGATAAAACCTTCGGCAAGGAGCTGGTCATAGGCGGCGATGACCGTGTTGCGCCCGACCTTCAGATCTTCGGCCAGCGAGCGCGTCGACGGCAGCAGCGTGTTCTGCGGGATCTGGCCGTCAAGGATGAAGCGTCGCAAGGCGCCGTAGATCTGACGATGCATCGGTTCTTCCGAAGCGCGGTCGACCGACATGATGTCGAGGGAAAGGCGCATGTGGTCGGCCACGGCACTATCCCCCGACGAACCGGGCGGCGCGGGCGATCTTTTCCTCGTTGAGCCGGCAGACGGTGTCGAGCACCAGTCGCCTGGTTTCGGGGCGGATCTCGCGGCTGTTCTTCAGCGCGCGATGCACGGTGGCGGCGCCAAGTTCCGCCTTCTCGGCAATCTCCCGGATGGTGCAAAGCCGTTCCATGCCAAGCGCAGCTTCGAAAGCCATGTCGCTCCTCCTCGGTTGCATCAAGGCACGGCTTCCGGCCGGCCTCAAGCTTGAAAGTCAGGGTTTGCAATCCAGAGCCGGGATTCTGCGATCCGCGCCGCGCAGGGAGCAAGGCGGCGCGGATCGCCGGGCGCTTTCGCGTCGCTAACCCCATCGAGGCGCGCGCCCATTGTGTTCCCCGGCTCGCAAGTGCAGGCCGGTCAGTTTGCCTGCCGCGTCGCCACTTCGAAGCCGGCCTCGCGGGCGGTGGCGAGCAGCGAGAAATAGCCCTTGCTGGCATAGGTCAGCGGATGCGCCTTGGCCGGATCCTGCTCGGCTTCGACAACGAGCCAGCCTTCATAGCCGCGCGCGGCGAGGGGTTTCAGCAATGACAGGAAATCGACCGAGCCGTCGCCGGGCACGGTAAAAATGCCGTCCATTACCGCCGCCATGAAGCTCATGTCCTCGCGGCGTGCCCGTTCCAGCACCGCCCTGCGAACGTCCTTGCAATGGAAATGCACGATACGGTCGAGATGCCGTTGCAGCAGCGATTGCGGGTCGCCGCCCGAAAACAGGCAGTGGCCGGTATCGAACAAAAGGCCGACGCTTCGGCCCGTCGCCGCCATCAGCCTGTCGACTTCATCGTCCGTCTCGACGATGGTGCCCATGTGGTGGTGGAAGGCCATGCCGACCCCGAATGCAGCCATGCGGTCGGCGACGGCGGTCAGTTTCTCGCCATAGGACGGCCAGTCCCTGTCGGCGAGGCGCGGACGCTCGGAGATCGGTGCGAAAATGCCGTCATGGCGACCGCGCGAGGTGTCGGCGTAGACGACGATCCTGGCGCCGAGGTCGCGCAGCAATGTCAGATGCGGGGTAATCGCCGCGAATTCCTCGTCGACCGTGCGGTCGAGAATGCGGCCATCGTACCAGCCGGAGACGAGTTCCAGGCCATAGGAAGACAGGAGCGGCCCAAGCACTTCAGCCTGGCGCGGAAATTTGCCGCCGAGTTCGGTGCCGCGGTAGCCGGCCAGCGCTGTTTCCGACAGGCAGGTCTCCAAGGACGTATCCCCGCCAAGCGCCGGAACGTCGTCATTGCTCCAGGTGATGGGATTGATGCCGATCTTGACCGTCATGACGCCAGGCTTTTGCGGGCTTGGGAATACAAGCCGAGCCTGCAGACTGGCGACAAAGAGGCCCTGTCACTAGGTCCAGTTCAGCCGAATTTGGCAGAACCAATTAATGGTGACCGATTCTAGTCTTCCTTTGGGCGGCCAAAAAGGACGCGCAGTTCATCTTTGGCGTCCTCCAGCACTTTCTTCTGCGCCGCCGGCAGGTTCTTGCCGGCGCGGTTGATGTAGAAATTCAGCATCGACATGGCGGATTGAAACGGCCCTGCCTTGCGTCGGTCGCTGTGCTCGGCCGATCGCTTCAAAGAGGCGGCGATCTTCTTGGGATCGTGGGATTCGAAGATGTGTTCCTCGAGGTCCAGCGCGTCGCTGTGCTCGGTGACGTCGGCGGACCATTTCCGTTGCGCGGTCATGGCAAACTCCTTCCACTAGGTCGTTGCCGGGAAAACGCCTTATGGCGCACCCCTGTTCCACTTCGGCCCGAATCCCTGGAGCCACGGATTTGCCTGTCGTGGCGCTGCTCGGCGATGCGAATGCGCCGATAGTGGTCAGAACCGCCGATTCAAGAACTGCGGACAGGAAACGCTCTTGACCCCAATCGTCTCAAGCCAGGCAGGAAGTTCCGGCATCGACAGTGCCTATGCCTGGATACGGCTGGGCATCTCGATGCTGCTGGCAACGATCGGCGGGGTCGGCATGTGGGCGGTGGTCGTGGTGCTGCCTGCCGTGCAGGTAGAATTCGGCGTCGATCGCGCCGCTGCCTCGATGCCCTACACCGCGACCATGGTCGGCTTTGCCGCCGGTAATGTGCTGTTCGGCCGCGCCATCGACCGCATGGGGTATTGGATCCCGGCGCTGATTGCCGCGATTACACTTGGCGCCGGCTTCCTGCTGGCGTCGCTGACCAGTTCGATCCTGCAGTTCACCCTCGTCCAGGGCCTGTTGGTCGGCGTTGGCTCGTCGGCGATCTTCGGGCCGTTGATCGCCGACATCTCGCACTGGTTCAACCGGCGCCGCGGCGTCGCGGTGACGGCTGCGGCATCCGGCAACTATCTCGCCGGAGCGATCTGGCCGACGGCGATGCCCTATGTCATGCAGACCGAGGGCTGGCGCTTCACCTATGCCGCGATCGGCGTTGTCTGCCTGGTCACCATGGTGCCCTTGATCCTGCTGCTCCGGCGCGGCGCACCGCCCCGGGCGGCTCCGGGATCGCCGGGCAGCCGCGTGGTTCAGCCGATCTCCCTGTCGCCGGCGGCCTTGCAGGCGCTGCTCATCGTGGCCGGGCTCGGCTGCTGCGTGGCGATGTCGATGCCGCAAGTCCATATCGTCGCCTATTGCATTGATCTCGGCTACGGCGTGGCGCATGGCGCCGATATGCTGTCGATCATGCTGGCGGCGGGCGTCGTCAGCCGGCTTGGCTCGGGTTTCCTTGCCGATCGCATCGGCGGTGTGAAAACCCTGCTGATCGGCTCGGTGCTGCAATGCCTGTCGCTGTTGTTCTATATCCCGTTCGACGGGCTTGCCTCGCTTTATGTCGTCTCGCTGGTTTTCGGCCTGTCGCAAGGCGGCATCGTGCCCTGTTATGCGATCATCGTGCGCGAATATATGCCAGCCAAGGAGGCTGGCCAGCGCGTCGGCATCGTCATGATGGCGACCATCTTCGGCATGGCGATCGGCGGCTGGATGTCGGGCTGGATCTACGATCTGACCGGCTCCTATGCCGCCGCGTTCCTCAACGGCATTGCCTGGAACCTGCTGAATATTTTGGCCATGGTGCTGCTGCTGTGGAAGGCCCGGCGCAGCGCCGCTGTGGCGGCCTGAAGCACAGCGGTACGGATACAGTCTCTCCGGCCGTCGCTTGACAACAGCCGAAGGCTGCGCGACGCCAGACAAGGTGTGGCAACGGGCCAGTTTGGCATGGCAGCAGTTTCAAAAACGCTGAACATCGTTTCACGGTCGCGTGTGGGCGGTTGCCCGGCGTCCGGACGAGTACGGTGATCAAGCCGCGCTCGCGCCGCGGCGGCGGCCGCCCGACCATCGCCGACGTCGCCCGCAAGGCCGGCGTCGGCGCCATTACCGTATCGCGCGCCCTGCGTGAGCCGGGGCGTGTCTCGGAAGATCTGCGCCGCCAGATCGAGTCGGCCGTGAACGAGCTCGGCTACGTGCCCGACCCGAATGCGCGGGCGCTGGCTTCGGCGCGCGCCGAGGTCTTTGGCGTTCTGGTGCCGTCGCTTACCAACAACGTCTTTGCCGAAGTGGTGCGCGGCATCTACGACAGCCTGTCGGACGGCCCTTTCCGGATTCAGCTCGGCAACACCCACTATTCCGGCCTCGAGGAAGAGCGGCTGCTGCAGGTGTTTGGCCCGCAACGCCCGGCGGCGCTGATCGTGGCCGGCATCGACCAGACGCTGGCCTCGCGAAAACTGCTGGAAACGGCAGGCTGTCCGGTGGTGCAGGTGATGGAGACCGGGCCCGATCCGGTCGACATGATGGTCGGCTTCTCGCATTTCGAGGGCGGCAAGGCGGCTGCGGAACATCTGATCGAGGCAGGCTATCGCCGGATCGGCTTCATCGGTGCGCGCATGGATCCGCGTTCGCAGCGGCGGCTTGCCGGCTATCGCGCGGCGATGGAGGCGGCCGGCCTGTTCGATCCGAGGCTCACCACCACGACGCCGGTGCCCTCCAGCGTCACCCTCGGCCGCGAATTGTTCCGTGACGCGCTGGCCAAGGTGCCGAGCCTCGATGGGGTGTTCTGCAACAATGACGATATCGCCCTCGGGGTGCTGTTCGAATGCCATCGCGCTTCGATCGCCGTGCCGAAGACGATCGGCATCGTCGGCTTCAACGATCTCGACATGATGGAGGTGGCTTTTCCGTCGGTCACCAGCGTTCGGACGTATCGCTACGAGATCGGCCGGCGGGCGGTCGCCATGGCGCTTGCGGCGATCGAAGGCAACAGGCCGGAACAGCGGGTCGTCGACCTCGGCTTCGAACTCAAGCGGCGTGAAAGCACGGCGCGCTGAAAGCTCGAAAAAAGGGTCCGGCGATCCGGTAGTATTCGAGCACCATCGCGATGCGCCGGAGGTGTTCGAGGAACTGAGTAGGTCTCGGACACCTACGCAGGCCAGGGTCCATGAACATCTGGGCGACTTCCTATGGGAAAATCCGGAGGCCGAACCGCTTCATTGAGGCGCATGGTTCTCCAGACGGCAGGGTCGTTCTTGGCCCAGTTCTCCACAATCTGGCGGTCTTCATCGGAAAGAAGGAGCGCAAGGCTCGCCAGTACATCGAATACGCCAGCTGAGTAGCCACGGCGGTACATGTGTTCCAGTTTTGGATCAATATGTCCTTCCATCATTGGCTCCCCACATCCAGCGTTGTTCTGCGCAAAGCGACGAAACAGTAATGCGTTTCATAGACGCTGTCGCCGTTTTGGATGCAACGGATCGACGGGTGGCGCAGGTGTCGTCGCGACCTCGGCTTCGAACTCAAGCGGCGTGAAAGCACGGCACGCTGAAGCGCGCTTCAACGCAATGGCGCTTTACACTACGTCATGGTAGCGCTACCAGTTATCGCCGGGCGGTACTTCGCTCAGAAGATGGGGGCTGTTTATTATACATAAGCGACAGCTCATGCTTGTTTATTATGTATAATATGATAGTTTTTGCGGGACTAGCCGGGCAGCAAAGGAGGGGATCGGGTCGGCATTCGGCCACCTGAACGCGCGACGGGTACGGCGGGAGGTGCCGGGCCGGAAACGCGCAAATTCATCGGCGTAACAACAAACAAACTGCAACTGGGAGGAATATCGATGATCAAGTCACTCGTTGGCGGTATCGTTGCCGCCACTGCTTTCGTCATGCTGAGCTCGTCGGCGATCGCCGATCCTGAAATCGTCAAGGGGCCATCGGCCGAGCCTGACTGCTTCGCGCCCTGGTCGGCCGATACGCAGTTCTTCAAGTTCCCCAAGAAAGATGGCCCGTACCGCATCGCTCTGGCCAACGGCTATATCGCCAACACATGGCGCATCCAGATGGTGCAGACGGCGAAGGCCTATGCAGCGCAGCCGGCGGTCGCGGCCAAGCTCAAGGAATTCAAAGTGGTCTCGACCGGCGAGGACGTGCCGGCCCAGATTTCGGCAATCAATAATTTCATCGATTCCGGCTATGACGCGATTGTCGTCAACGCCCAGAACCCGACCGCGTTCGGCCCGGTCATCAAGCGGGCCAAGGAAGCCGGTGTGGTGCTGGTCGCTTTCGACAACATCCTCGACACCAAGGATGCCATCAACGTCAATGTCGACCAGAAGGGCCTTGGCGAATTGTGGGCCAACTGGCTGGTCAAGCACGTGCCGAACGGCGGCAAGGTGCTGGAAGTGCGCGGCGTCGCCGGCACGTCCGTCGACACCGATCGCCACAACGGCATCCACGAGGTTCTCGACGCTTCCGGCAAGAAATGGGACGTCACCGAGGTCGTCGGCAAGTGGGATGACGGCGTTGCGCAAAAGGCTACGGCCGATGCCATTGCCACCAACGGCCCCTTCGACGGCATTACCGGACAGGGCGGCGATACCGGCATCGTGCAGGCGATGATCGATGCCAAGCATCCGTTCGTGCCGTTCGGCGGCGAGACGGAGAACGGCTTCCGCAAATTCTGCGCCAAGTTCGCCGCTGACGGCCTGAAATGCTCGTCGGCCGGTACCGGCCCGGCGCAGGTCGCGGTTGCCATCAAGACGGCGATTGCAGCACTTGAAGGCCAGGTCGTGCCGCAAGCGGTCAAGCTGCCGCTGGCGATCGTCGAGGATCCGAACTTCAAGGCAGGCCAGGACTACTTCCCCGACCAATCCGACAATTTCTTCGTCGGCAATTCCTTCCCGACCTGCGGCATCAATTTCACGGCGCAGGAAATCATGGGCCAGAGCAAGGAAAACCAGTAAACTCCGACAGCCCGACGCCGCGGGAGATCCCGCGGCGTCGGCGCTCGACATCCTGATTGCCAAGCGCCTGGGGAGGGCCGATGGACGGTGCGGTTCCGCTCTTCCGCATGGAAGGCATATCCAAGCGCTATGGCGGCGTGCGGGCGCTGGAGAAGGCCGAACTGTCGGTCACTCCAGGCAGCATCCACGCCATTCTCGGCGAGAACGGCGCCGGCAAATCGACGCTGATCAAGGTCATGGCGGGGGTCGTTGCGCCCGACGAGGGCCGCATGATGCTGGACGGAAGCGAAGTTACCTTCGCTTCGCCGGCCGCCGCCAACCAGGCCGGCATCGTCTGCATCTTCCAGGAGCTGTCGCTCGTCCCCGAACTCAGCGTTGCCGACAACATCGTCATTTCCGATCCGCCGAAGCGTTTCGGCATGATCGACCGCAAGGCGCAGCGCCGCATCGCCGAAGAAGCCCTTGCTCGCGCCGGCGCCTCCGATATCCATCCGCTGGCGCTGGTCAAGGATCTTCCTCTTTCAAGAAGGCAGATGGTCGAGATCGCCAAGGCACTGGCGCGCAAGCCACGCATCCTGATCCTGGACGAGGCGACCTCGGCGCTGACCGCGGCTGACGTCGCCAGGGTTTTTGCCGTGTTGAAGCGGCTGCGTTCGGAAGGGCTGGCGCTGCTCTATATATCGCACCGCATGAACGAGATCGCCGAGCTGGCCGACCAGTGCACGGTGTTCCGCAATGGCCGCAATGTCGCCAGCTACGCGGCCGGTACAAAAAGCGACAACGAGGTCGTCGAGCTGATGATCGGGCGCGAATACAGCCACATCTTTCCGCCCAAGCCCGCGCGGGCGGCTGCCGCAGCCACGCCGGTTCTCGAGGCGCGCAGCCTGTCCTGGACGGATCGGCTGCACGATGTCTCGCTATCGGTCGGGGCGGGCGAGGTGGTCGGGCTTGGCGGCCTCGACGGCCAGGGCCAGCGCGAATTGCTGCTCGCCTTCTTCGGTGTGCTGCGTGGCCTGTCGGGCCAGATCCTGATCGACGGCAGGCCGGTGGCGATCGCCAGCCCGGCCGCGGCGCGCGATGACCGGATCGGCATGGCGTTGATCCCGGAGGACCGCAAGACCGAAGGCTTGATGCTGCCGATGACGGTGCGCGAAAACCTCTCCTTTGCCGCCCTCGATCGGCTGTCCAGGGCCGGCATCATCGATCGCGCCGCCGAGCAGCGGCTGATCGACGACATGGTCGGTCTTCTGGCGATCAAAACCGCCGGCCTCGACATTTCGGTCGGCGCGCTGTCCGGCGGCAACCAGCAGAAGGTCGTCATCGCCAAATGGCTGATGCGGCAGCCGCGCATCATCCTGCTTAACGACCCGACGCGCGGCATCGACGTCGGCACCAAGCAGGAGCTTTACCAGTTGATGCGCAAGCTTGCCGACCAGGGTGCGGCGATCCTCTTCTATTCGACCGACTATGACGAGCTGATCGGCTGCTGCGACCGCGTGCTGGTGCTCTATGATGGCGCGGTCAAGCGCGAACTGGTCGGCGCCGAAATCACCGAGCGGGCGCTGATCGCCAGCGCGCTCAACATTCACGAAGAGATGCCAAGGCAAGGAGCGGGCGCGTGAAGGATTGGCGCTACTGGCTTGCCGAACAGCGCGGAACGTTGCTGGCGTTCGGCATCTTCGTTGTCATGTTCGTCATCTACACCTCGAACCATCCGGCGGGCTTCACCGCCAACGTCGTACAAACGGCCTCGAACAAGGGCGTGCTGCTCGCCTTCGTCGCCATGGCGCAAACGCTGGTGGTGATCACCGCCGGCATCGATCTTTCGGTCGGTATGATCTTCACGCTGACCAACTGCCTGGCCTCGTGGCTGGTCGTCGGCACCGGCATCGAGACCGCCTTCGGCGTCCTCGCCGTGCTCGGCACCGGGCTGCTGTGCGGGGCAATCAACGGTGCGATCGTTATCTATGGACGCCTGCAGCCGATCGTCGCCACCATCGCCACCGGCGCGGTCTATTTCGGCATCGCGCTGCTGCTTCGGCCGTTTCCCGGCGGCTCGGTCAATGAAGGGCTCGCCGATGCGCTGACCGGGCGCCTGTTTGGTTTTGTGCCGGCGAGTCTGGTGACGCTGCTGGCGGTCGTGCTCGTGGTCTGGGTGCCGTTCAGCCGGTCGGTGCTAGGCCGCGCCGCTTATGCAGCCGGCTCCTCGGAGATGGCGGCCTACATGTCCGGCGTGCCGATCCGGCGTGGAAAGTTCGCCGCCTATGCGCTTGCCGGTCTGCTTGCCGCGATCGGCGGGCTGTTCCTGACGTTCTTCACCTATACCGGCGATGCGGCCTATGCCAGCGGCAACGCCTATACGCTGTTTTCGATCGCCGCGGTCGTGCTTGGCGGCGTGTCGCTGTTCGGCGGCAAGGGCAGCGCCATCGGCGCGATCTTCGGCGCGCTTGCCTTCCGCACCATCGGCGACCTGCTGTTCGTCTTCGATTTCGATCCGCTCTGGCAGCCCCTGTTCCAGGGCGTCATTCTGCTGATCGCGGTCAGCCTCGGCGCGTTCGCCCTGTTTCGGGTCCGCAACCGGCTGGAGTGGTTCCTGTGAGCGAAACGACTGTGAGTGGTCTCGCCGGCCGCATGCCGAAATTCCTCCGCCGTGCCGACCCGGCGGTGCTGACGGCGTTCGCCTGTATCGTGCTGCTGCTGTTCCTCGGCAGCCTCTATTCGCGCAGCTTCCTGTCGCCTGAATACCTTTTGCAGCAGCTCAAGGTGGCGTCGTTTCTCGGCGTCATCGCGACCGGCATGATGCTGGTCATCCTGCTCGGCCAGATCGACCTGTCGGTGCCCTGGTCGGTGGCGGCGGGCGCCATGATGGCCTGCGCCGCGGCCGCATACGGTACCGTCGGCGTGACGCTTGCCATTCCGTTCGGCATCTTCTGCGGTGTTCTGATCGGCATCGTCAACGGCATCGGCGTCGCCTATCTGCGCATTCCCTCGATGATCATCACGCTTGCCACCAACGCCGTCGCGCAGGGGCTGATGGTGGTCTACACGGGCGGTTTCTCGCCGCAGGATTCGGCGACCGGTGCGATGCGCTATCTGGCGACCGGCTTTGCCGTTCCTGCCGTGCCCAACGCCGTCCTCATCTGGGCGCTGATCGGCGCCGCAATGGTGTTCGTGCTGACCCGCACCGGCTTCGGCCGCACCGTCTACGGCATCGGCAATCGCGAGCGTGCCGCCTATCTTTCCGGCATCGATACAAGGCGCGTGGTGATGATCGCCTTTGCGGTTTCGGGCGGGCTCTCCGCCTTCGGCGGCGTGCTGTTGGCCGGCTATGCCTCCAAGGCGGCACAGTCGATGGGCGATGCCTATCTGCTGCCGTCGATCGCCGCGGTGGTGCTCGGCGGCACCTCGATCCTCGGCGGGCGCGGCTCCTATCTCGGCACCGTCGCCGGGGTAATCCTGATCACCCTCTTGCAGTCCATTCTCTCTGTCATGCAGATGCCGGAGGCGGGACGGCAGATCATCTACGGCGTCGTCATCGTCGCCATGCTGCTGCTCTATGGCCGCGCGCCGGCAAGCCGCTGACCTGCATGACCGGTAAAGACGTGGCATATAAGCCGGCGAGCACTGTTCGAACGATACCCGCCATCGTGGTGATGGGCGTTGCCGGCTGCGGCAAGTCGGTTGTCGGCGAAGCGCTTGCAGCGGCATTGGGCGCCGTCTTTATCGAAGGCGACAGGCTGCATCCGCCCGAAAACGTCGCGCGCATGGCGAGCGGCCAGCCGCTCACCGACGCGCTGCGCGAAGGCTGGCTCGACGCGATCGGCCAGCGAATGGCCGCGTCGGTCGCAAGCGGGCAAGGTGTGGTCGCCGCCTGCTCGGCGCTGAAGCGCAGCTACCGCGATCGCCTGCGCGGCTTTTGCCCGGATATCGTTTTCGTTTACCTGGAAATCGACCCGGCAACAGCAAAACAGCGCGTCGGCAATCGCAAGGGTCATTTCATGCCGGCAAGCCTGGTCGACAGCCAGTTCGCCACGCTCGAGGCGCCAGCGGCGGACGAGGCGGCGATAACATTGGATGGCACGCGTCCGGTCGCCGACACCGTCGCGACTGCCTTGAGCCTGCTCGCGCGCTAGATTTGCGACGTCAGCTCGACCGGGAAATCGTCATTGTCGGCGTCGCGCATGGCGGCGAGGCTGCGGTTGTCGAGCACCTCGGCGATCGCCTGCCGGACCTCCAGCATCATGTGCCGAACCTGGCAGGTCGCCTCGTCGCAATCCTCGCAGCGCTGGTATTGCGTGCGGCTGGCGCAGGGGATCGGCGCCAGCGGCCCGTCGAGGACACGCACGACATGGCCGATCTTGATCTCGGAAGCCGGCCGGGCAAGGCGGTAACCGCCTTCCTTGCCCTTGCGGCTCTGGACGAAGCCGGCGTTACGCAACTCGCCCAGGATGGCATCCAGGAATTTCTTGGGGATGTTATTGGCGACCGCAATGTCGTTGACGAATGCGAGCTGGCCGACCGGCAGGCCCGACAGATGCACGAGGGCCTTGAGGCCGTATTTGCCTTTTTTGGTAAGCATGCCCCGAGTCAACCCATGAAGCCCCAACCACCCGCGTCTGGCGGCTGTTTGTGTGCAAATCATGACGGTCTGATCACGCGAAGCCGTTCGCGAAAACAAGCCGTCCGTTCTCACGGTAGGCACAAACGCGTTGATTCTTTGTAACGTTTTGGACGGAATGCGCCCGGAAAGTGCCAGAAATGACCTTTCGCGGCGCGAAAGCAAAGAAGCCGGCAAAGCCGGCTTCTTTCAAAGTTGGAAGATCGCCTCAGCGGCTGCCATAAGTCTGGTCGAGCAGACCGCCCGCTGCAAAGTGCTCGGCCTGGACCTTGGCCCAGCCGCCGAAGACGTCCTCCACCGTCAGCAGGCGGACATCGGGAAACTCAGCCTTATATTTGGCGGCGACCGCCGCGTCCCGGGCCCGCAGGCCATTGCGGGCGGCGATGTCCTGGCCCTCCGGCGTATAGAGGAAGTCGAGATAGGTCTTGGCGAGATCGCGCGTGCCATGCTCGTCTGCAACGGTGTCGACGATCGCCACCGGAAATTCCGCCAACAGGCTGACCGAAGGCGTTACCTGCTCGAACTTGTCCTCGCCATACTCCTTGCGGACGCCGCGCGTTTCCGACTCGAAGGTGATGAGTACGTCGCCGATTTCGCGCTGCACGAAAGTGGTGGTCGCGGCGCGCCCGCCGCTGTCGAACACCGGCACGTTGTTGAACAGCTTGGTGACGAACTCCTTCACCTTGGCGTCGTCGTCCTTGAAGGCTTCCTTGGCGTAGGCGGTGGCCGCGAGATAGGTGTAGCGCGCATTGCCGGAGGTTTTCGGATTGGGGAAGATCACCTGCACGTCGTCGCGGACGAGGTCGTTCCAATCCTTGATGTGCTTCGGATTGCCGGCGCGCACCAAGAAGGAGGGCAGCGAATAGAAAGGCGAGGCGTTGTCGGGAAAGTCCTTCTGCCAGTCGGCGGAGATGAGGCCCTTCTTGACCAGGAAGTCGATGTCGATGACCTGGTTGAAGGTGACGACGTCGGCGCCGAGGCCTTCGGCGATGGCACGCGCCTGCGCCGAAGTTCCGGCATGCGACTGATCGATGGTCACACCGGGGTGCCCGGCGACGAACGCTTTGTTGACCTGCGCAAACAGTTCGCGGCCGACATCGTAAGAGGCGTTCAGCAATCTGTCGGCCGACCAAGCTTGGGAGGATGCGAGGACCAGGCCGGCCAATGTGGCGACGCCAAGCAAAAATCGCTTCATGAAAACAGGCTCCAATGCCATGAGCTTAATGCCGGACCATAGCGGCAAGGCATCGTGCGCGACGAGGCACGCAGAGCGGCCGCTCCACGTTGTCGATAGAAGAAATATTCCCGCTGTGGGCGATTTCTAGTTTTTTCTTCAAGCAGAGTCTCAGGACAGCTTGGCAGCGGCGCCGATGCCGTCGGCGTTGCGTCAAGAAAAGATCAGCCAAGTTGCACAAGAAGGTCGAGGAATTGCTGGCTGAGATTCCCGTCTTGCCGCTCGATGTGCCGGTGGATGCCGAGTACGGCGCGATTCGCGCAGAACTGGAAGGCAGGGGCCAGACCACCGGCCAAAATGACCCTTTTTATTGCTGCCCACGCCCGTGCGCTTGGAACTATCCTGGTGACCGCCGACACCGGGGAGTTCAACCGGATCAAAGGCCTGAAGGTCGAGAACTGGCTGGTGTAACGCCTGATAGAGGATCAAGCAGCCGGAAAAAGCTTCCAGCGCCGCGGCCTAAAAGCCACGCGACTTTTCTGCGCCGCCGGATGATCGACGGGCAATTCGATCTCGACCCGCTGACGTTCGCCGCCGATTTCGAGCTCGACCCGCCTGGTGCCGGCGACGCGGCGGCTGGCGGCGACCGTGCCGGCGATGCAGCCGTTGCATTCTTCCACCAGATCGACGTCGTGCGGGCGAAAGAACAGCGTCGCTTCGCCTTGCGGTGCGTGCGGCGCGGAAAGCCCGATCGGCCGGTCGGCGATCCAGACCTGGCCGTCCTCGACCTTGACCGGAAGCGAACTCGATTCGCCGATGAAGCCGTAGACGAAGGGCGAGTTCGGCGTGTCGTAGATTTCGTCGGCGGTGCCGACCTGCTCGATGCGGCCCTGGCTCATCACCACGACGCGGTCGGCAAGCTCCAGCGCCTCTTCCTGATCATGGGTGACGAAGACCGTGGTGTGGCCGGTGGCGTCGTGGATGTCGCGCAGCCAGCGGCGCAGTTCGCGGCGCACCTGCGCATCGAGCGCGCCGAACGGCTCGTCGAGCAAAAGCACGGCCGGTTCGATCGCCATGGCGCGGGCCAGCGCCACGCGCTGGCGCTGGCCGCCCGAAAGCTGTGCCGGATAGCGTTTTTCCAGACCGGAAAGCTGAACGAGGTTGAGGAGTTCCGAGGCGCGGCGGCGGATTTCCTTCGCCGACGGGCGTGACGGCCCGTGCCGGACCTTGAGTCCGAAGCCGATATTGTCGGCGACCGT
>NZ_JAMYUA010000057.1:0-30028 GCF_040322715.1 Mesorhizobium sp. M0106
GCGGCATTGTACTCGTTATAAAGGATTTCAACATGCAGCGGCATGGTGTTGGTTAGCCCGCGTATGTGGCCCGACACGACCGAGATGGCGCGATGACGATCAGAAGCGGCGCGATCTCGGATTTGAACGGCAGGTTGCCGGCGATGAAGATGACGGAACCGTACTCGCCGACGCCGCGCGCGAAGGCCAGCGCGAAACCGGTGACGATGGCCGGCGCCAGTCCGGGAAGCAGAACGCGGCTGATGATCTGGAAGCGATTGGCGCCGAGCGTTGCGGCCACTTCCTCCACCTCCTTGTCGATCTCCTCCATGATCGGCTGCACGGTACGAACGACGAAAGGCAGGCCGATAAAGATCAACGCGATGACGATGCCAAGCGGCGTATACGCGACCTTGATGCCGAGCGGCATCAGCAGGCTTCCGATCCAGCCGTTCGGTGCGTAAAGCGTGGTCAGTGCGATGCCGGCCACCGCTGTCGGCAGCGCGAAGGGCAGGTCGACCATGGCATCGGCGATGCGGCGGCCTGGAAAGCTGTAGCGCACCAGCACCCACGCGACGATCGTGCCGAAGACGACGTTGACAGCGGCGGCAATGAAGGCGGTGCCGAAGCTGATTTCAAGCGCGTTGATGGTGCGGCGATCGGTGACGATCGCCCAGAAGTCGGTCCAGCCGAGCGCCGCCGAGCGCCAGATCAGCCCGGACAGCGGAATGAGGAGGGTGAGGAAGGCAAGCGAGAAGCCGAGCGTCAATCCGAAACCCGGAATGACGCTCGGCTGTCTGAACCGCCACCCCGCCTTGGCGGGCGTGCTGTGGTCATGTCGTCCTGATCTAAATGCTATTGGGCCGGCTTATAGATCTGGTCAAATATACCACCGTCGCCGAAATGGTAAGGCTGCGCCTTCATCCATCCGCCGAAAATTGGATCGTCGATGCTGATCCGCTTGATTTCCGGCAGTTTGGCGAGATCCTCCGCAGGCACCAGGTCGGGCTTCGCCGGACGGTAGTGGTTCTTGGCGATGATCGTCTGGCCTTCCTTGGAATAGAGATAGCCCAGATAGGCTTCGGCAACTTTCCGTGTGCCCTTGGCATCGACATTGGCGTCGACAACGGCGACCGGCGGCTCGGCCAGGATCGAGGTCGGCGGGATGACGATTTCGAACTGATCGGCGCCGAACTCGTCCAGCGCCAGATAGGCCTCGTTTTCCCAGGCGATCAGCACGTCGCCCAGGCCCTTTTGCGCGAAGGTCACGGTCGAGCCACGCGCGCCGGTGTCAAGCACCGGAACATGGGAATAGAGGTTGCCGACGAATTCCTTGGTCTTGGCTTCATCGCCGCCATCGTTGGTGTTGGCCCAGGCCCAGGCCGCGAGGTAGGCCCACCGGCCACCACCGGAGGTCTTGGGATTGGACGTGATCACCTGGACGCTGTCCTTTGTGAGATCGCCAAAATCGTGAATGCCCTTGGGGTTGCCTTTGCGGACGAGGAGGACAATGGTCGAGGTATAAGGCGCCGAATTGTTCTCGAACTTCGTCCGCCAGTCGGGATTGATCTTCTTCGTTTTCGAGACGATCGCGTCGATGTCGCCTTGCAGCCCCAGCGTCACCACGTCGGCGTCGAGGCCGTCGATTACCGCGCGAGCCTGAGCGCCCGATCCCCCATGCGACTGCTGGACGGCGACGGTCTCGCCGGTCTCGGACTTCCAGTGGGCGGTGAAAGCCTCATCGAATTGCTTGTAGAGCTCACGCGTCGGGTCATAGGACACGTTGAGAATGGTGGTATCGGCAAACGCGAAACCGAGCGTGCCGAACTGGACAGATGTGGCGACCAGTGCGCCGAGCAGTTTCATGAAATGAGGTTTGGTCATTTCCGCCTCCGTTGAACTCGCGTCAAATCTACCGAATTGATAGAATTTAGATCAATGTTGCCTTTTTTGGCCTAGTGAAGCAATTTCTCGCCTATTTCACCCTAAATGAGGAATGTTTTTCCTCACATAACGTGACTCGGGATCCTGGGCTCCCGGACGCGATAACTAGAAACCGCCAGCCCTTCGGCAATACGCAAGTGGCGATCAGGCGCGTGTAGGGCGTCAGGAAGAGCAGGAGCGACGCCGCAAGCGCAAGCGGAATTGCCAGAAAGGCGATTGCTGGGACCATGCCGATCTGGCCGCTTGCCAGAGGGCGAAAGCGGGTCCGCTCAACGTGGCCGTCGAACCTGCGATCGGCAATGTCATTGATCGTGGACCCGGCGCTTCTCATCAGAAACGCGCCAAGGGTGAATAGCGCCAATTGCTGAACGGCGGGGATACCATGTGCCGCTTGGATCAATGCGGCCCAACAGGGAACAACGTCAGCCATATGCCCACTGGCCGATCCAGCCGCGCGAGCCGCGTGTAGGGCCGCCATGCACGCGGCAGCCGGCGATCCACCCAGTCACCTCTATGAATATCACTCAGGTCCGGTCGGCTCGAAGTCGCCATGAAGTAATCTTAATCCCGCGCAGAGAAAGGCATTTTCCTGTTCGGTTGAAGTGCCAAATTCGCAGCGTTGCGTATGCGCGCAATGGCAGCCTCGGGGTGGCAAGCGGAAGTCCAGCGTGAACGCGCGGAATAGTTGCTTTGCGGACCTGAGCCGGCATTAGGTTGCGCAAGCTGTAGCGGCTGATCTTGGCACGACCGAGACCAACGGCGGCGCTCACGCGCAGGACCGGCTCTTGAAGCCAGTGCCCAGCGGGCTCTACGCCAATAATGGGCGCTTTCCAGAATGACCGGAACCGCACGGCAATCGCTGAGCAAACCCTTCTAACCTTGGCCAGCGGAGCAATCACCTTTACGATTCGACCAGGATCACCAAGGACTCTGGCACCACTCCATCGAAGGCCATCGCATCCGCGGCTTCCTTGCTCTGCATAGCTTTCATCATGGCGTCCATGTCCGGAACGTCCATAAGAACGGCCACCCGGGTCGGATTTTGTGGATCTACAAATGTTCGTATGTTGGTCACGCCGAGCGGACCAAAAAGCTCTTTGCGCTTCGGCGAGTCGAGCCAGTGCTTCGCTCCTTTTGTGATGTTATGGTGGCCAATGACTGTCGGCATTGCATCCTCCCTATCGTGACGGCGAAGTCCGGCATCGCCAAGAGTGCCAAGATCCATCCCCGTCGAACCACGGAGCGCCGTTTTGGTTGGACTGTCAATTATTTCGTTAAGGACGCGGAAGAACGATTCGGAGAGGGCGTTTCTTCCGGACGGTTCGACCTCAATGAACCAGGATCGCGGTCACGCGGCTGTGGCTATTGACATGTGACATGCGCAAACAGCCGGACAACAACTGCAAGGGCCCGCGTGGCAGATATGGGGATCCAGCGCGGGGGTCGGAAAGGGCAGTTGCGGGAGTAGGGCTGCCATTCATGACCCGGCGGGCCAAGGTCGTCTTCGGGTCGACTCCGGCCGTAGAGCGAAGGTCCGCTGTTGAGAGCGGCGGTGAGGGTCCGGTAATGGCGCTACTTACTCGTTCAGGTGGCCGCTACAGTTGATTGCTAGAGTTAGTCTAGCGTGTCCAAGCGCCATGAAGCGAGCTTACAGCCAAAAGGAAAGTCGGCGGCCCATTTTTCAATGAGCGTTGCCCGAACCCGCCGACCTGCGGATTGCCATTGGCCCCGCGATTCGCAGCTTTGCCGGAACGGAGGCGTGCCGTCTAGCAATGTAAGCGTGTACCATTTCAGCTGCGGAAGTTTTCAAGATCTCTGCCTTAAATCTTTCGGCCATCGCTCGCGCAATCTGTGCTGCCTATAAAGTCGCGCAGCACGAGGTGATCTAGGTTGCAGGGTTGGCGCGGCAAGCGTTCCTCGGCCAGGAATCAGGCGCCAGCGCTGAACAACGCAGCCGGGACGAGTTTCCGGATTCGTTACCGCCATCGGCGATTTGCTCACGGGCTTCGCAAGTCCACGGTGCACTCGTGAGACTCCTAATTGCGCTCCGCCGCGCCGAATGATTACGGAGTACTAGCCTGCCCAATCCCAGCGCGCCCAGAGTTCTGGCTCGCGTGTGAACCATTAGGCCGGCGGGACGTTGCTCTGCGGATCCAACAGCTGACGGCACGACCGTGGAGGAATCCAAGCATCATTCTACGCCTCAGAAACAAGACACGCCCGGTGCCTTGGCGAACTTTCCTTATGACCGAATGACCGTCGAGCGATTTCGGGGGCGTTTCCGCGAGCGAGGTGGAACGACGAGCGCAGGAGCTGGTTTGTGCCGGGAAAGACGGCGCCGCTACCTCTTTGGCGACCTCTATTCGACCCGCGGGAGCATCATCAACCCCAAGAGGTGATGTCACATAAACGGAGATGGGCTGTCGTTGTGACTTTTGGGAATGATTTCAGGCGATCACGCCGGCAGCAGCTTTCCATTGCGCCATGGCATTCAAGCGGTGAAGATGGATTTGAAAGGCGGAGCGTTTTGAACGGGGCGGGACGAAGAGATTGCGGACTGCAGAGAACGTCGAGACGAAACGCTGGAGGCTCCCCGGTGATCGAAAATCTTGTATCATCCGCTCTCGTTTTCGCAGTGGCACATGCGAATTCTCCGCTCTGTTGTTCAAGCCCTTGTGCGACCGGTGCTCGATGTCCGTCATGACTAGACGCCGCGCTGCTCCATAGGAGCCGAGCTTGTCGGTGATCATGCGCTTCGGCACCTGGCCCTGCTTCTTCAACAGCCGTGTCAGCACGCGCTTGGCGGCCTTAGTGTTGCGCCGGGTCTAGCCGATCTCGTCGAGCACATAGCCGTCCTGGTTGACGGCCCGCCATAACCAATGCTTCTTGCCGGCGATCATGATGGCGACTTCGTCGAGGTGCCAGATATCATTTCGACTGGGCTGCTTGCGGCGCAGGCGCCGGGCGTAGTCCAGCCCGAACTTCTTTCCCCACCGACGGATCGTCTCGTAGGAAACGACAATGCCGCGCTCCAGCAGCATTTCTTCGACACGACGCAGGCTCAGCGGAAATCGATAATCCAGCCACACCGCGTGGGCGATGATCTCGGGTGGGAACCGATGCCGTTTGTAGCTGATCTGCGAAGTGTTCGTCCCCAGCATCTATCGCAGCGATCCCTGACACGCGGTTACCGTGACAACGCCCCTGGGAGCGCCTGGACCAAATCGGGTGCCCAGTTCTAATATGTGGCGGGTGGTACGACGGGATCGCTCTACCGTCATCTCAGGAATGCATGGTGGGAAGACTCCCGAGGGCGACCTTGCGCATGTTCGAAGGTGGCCATCTATTTCTCTGGCAGGATAGCTCCGCGTTCGCCGAGATCGTCCGGTTTCTTGCAAACGAGGAAGCCGGCTAAAGGGCGAACACGAATTTGCGCCGTGCGAGGCTGCGTGAGGCCATGGACGTCCGCGCCTTACTGAGGCAAGACCGGTCGCGTCTATGTTTAGGCGGCGAGCCACATTGCCTATGCCTCGCTCGATAGCATATTGCGGGCGGCATAGAGTTCGCCAATGAAGTCGGTGATCAAGGTCGAATTGATGCCGTCCGGCGGGCGCAGGAGTAGCGCGCGGAAATTGACGGCCGGCTCGAATGGCCTGGCCAAAATACCGCCGATCATGCCGTCCGCAATGACGGAGGGATTGACCAAGCCGATTCCCATGCCCTTCGCTGCAAGGATAGCGATGGTCAGGCCGTAGGGCGTTTCGATCAGGATGCGCGGCCGTACCCCATGCGCGGCCAGGATCTTGTCCATCGCGAGCCGAGCCGTATCTTCCGGCGACAATGCCAGGAAGGCCTCGTCGGCGAGATCGGCCGGCGTGATTATCTGCTTCCGCGCCAGCCGGTGGTTCTTCGGCATTACACAGACGGCGCGCGGCGTGGTGAAGATGCTGTGCAGCACGCCGCTGGTATCGACCTCGTCGGCCGCGAGCCCGATATCGAAACTGCCAGAGGCGACCAGGTCGCGCACGATATTGGAGGTGCGGACCTGATAGCTGATTCGCACCTGCGGATGCCGGTGCGAGAACGCTACGATGGCGCGCGGCACCAGCCCATGCCCGAGTGCCGACAGGGAGGCGACGCGGATGGTACCGGTGCCGACCTCCTTGATCTGGGCCGCCCGCAGCTTGAGCCGGTCGAGCCCGACCAGATTGGCTTTCACCTCGGCATGGAACAACTCCCCTTCGCGTGTCGGCACCAGCCTGCCACGAATGCGGTCGAAAAGCCTGAAGCCGAGTTCGGCCTCTAGCTTGGCTAGCGAACGGCTGATGGCCGGCTGCGAGGTATCCAGCAGCGCGGCCGCCGCGCCGGCGCCGCGCGTGATCATGATCGCGTTGAAGACATCGATGTCGCGCAGGTTCATAGTCAGCCCATATCAAAAGCGAATTAACTTTATCGCTGCGGTCATAGATGGCAATGGATGAGCCCGCTAAGTTTCGCCCATGAACCGACGCGACGACACTTCACATGTCCATCCTCCCAAGCGCTCCGAGGAACCGTTTCAGGCGGTGGCGATGCCGGTCGAGCGAGCCTCGACCGTGGTCTTTGACGATCTGGAATCGTTCGAGCGTCGCGTCGAGCGTCTGTACGACGGGTTCAGCTACGGACTTTACGGCACACCGACCAGCCGGCAGCTCGAGGATCATATCGCCGTGCTGGAAGGCGGATTGCGGGCCCTCGTCGTCCCGTCGGGCATGGCGGCCATGACGCTGGCGACCATGGCTGTCTGCCGTGGCGGCGAAAGGGTTCTGATCCCGGAGACGCTCTATGGCCCGGCGCGCGACATGGCAGAGCGTTTTCTTGGCCCCCTCGGGATCGAGGCGGTTTCCTACAATGCAAGGCTGGACGCAAGCATCGCGGCCATGATCGACGGCAGAACGCGGCTGGTTTGGGTAGAATCGCCTGGCTCGGCCACCTTCGAAGTCCAGGATGTGCCCGCCATCACAGCCGCGGCCCACAAGGCCGGCGTGCTCGTCGCGGCCGACAACACCTGGGCCTCGCATCTGCTGTTCAAGCCGCTCGCTCATGGCGTCGACATCTCCATGCAGGCGCTTTCCAAGCACGCCGGCGGCCATGGCGATCTCCTGATGGGTTCAGTCTCAGTGCGCGACGAGGCGCTGTTCCGACGCCTGAAGGACACGGCGCGCTTCCTCGGCTACGGGGTCTCGCCGGAGGATTGCGCGCTGTGCGAGCGTGGCCTGATGACCATGCCGGTGCGCGTGCGTCATGCCGACGCCACCGCGCGCAAGATCCTCGCCTGGCTATCGGAACGCCCGGAAGTCGCGCAGATCTTGCATCCCGCGGAGCCTGGCCATCCCGGCCACGCGGTCTGGAAGCGTGACTTCGCCGGATCGGCGGGCGTGTTCTCCTTCGTGCTGCGGCCGGAACTGGCGCCACTGCAATCCGATGTCCTGCGCAGCCTGCGGCTGTTCAGGCTCGGCGCAAGCTGGGGCGGCGTGCATTCGCTGATTGCCGTCAGCGATCCGCGCAAAGGGCGCGCCAGCCTCGATTGGCTGAAGCCCGGCCCGGTCTGGCGCCTGTCGATCGGCCTTGAGGCGCTCGAAGATCTTCTGGCCGACCTTTCCCAGGCCTTCGAACTCTTTGATGAAGCCCGGCGCAACGGAACCGCAGCAGCCGACGCCAAGGCCGCCGAATGATTAGAACCTCAACGAGAAGGGGAATGACTATGAAACATCAAGGTCTGAAATGGCTCACGGGTCTGGCGATAGGGCTGGCCAGCCTGTCTTCGGGCGCCGTGGACGCCAGCGCGCAGGCGGTTATCAACAAGATCAAGGAACGCGGCTATGTCAGCTGCGGCGCCAGCCAGGGCGTGCCTGGTCTCTCCCGGCCCGACGAGAAGGGGTATTATCGCGGCTTCGATTCCGATATCTGCCGCACTTTCGCGGTCGCCATCCTCGGCGACAAGGAGAAGATCCGTTACGTGCCGCTTAACGCAGGCCAACGTTTTCCTGCGCTGCAGACCGGAGAGATCGACGTTCTGTCGCGCACATCCACCATCACCTACAGTCGCGATACGGTTGTCCGCTTCGTCTGGATCAATCTCTACGACACGGACGGCATGCTCGTGCGCAAGGCCGACAATATTACCGAGCCCAAACTGCTGGACGGAAAGACCGTCTGCCTGCAAGGCGGTGGTAGCCTGACCGAGAAAGCGATCGAGGAAACCGAGGAAGAGTTCGGGATCGCGATGGAGAAAGTCTATTACGACTCGACCATTCAGGCGCGCGACGCCTTCTTTGGCGGCCGCTGCGATTCCTACGTCACCGACGGCACCGCGGCAGCAGGACAGCGTGCCGCGGTGGCCAAGAACCCGGACGACTACGACATCATCAAGGTCGGCAAAGCCGCCGAACCCAATGGCGTCGCGGTCGCCCGCGGCGACGATCAACTCTTCGACGTCGTGCGTTGGACATTGAATGCCCTGTTCTGGGCCGAGGCCAACGGCATCACCTCGCAAAACGTCGATGAAAAGCTTGCCTCGGGCAGTCCGGAAGTCAAAGGCGTGCTGGGTGAGGAGCCCGGTTTCGGCAAGCCGCTCGGATTGGACGACAAGTGGGCCTACAACGTCATCAAACAAATGGGCAACTACGCCGAGATCTGGGATCGCAATCTCGGCAAGGACAGCCCGCTGAAGGTCGAGCGCGGCCTGAACGCGTTGTGGAAGGACGGCGGCCTCAACTATCCTTTCCCTTGGGATTGAGCTGCACATGAAGGGGACGCGCCCGCCGTTCCCTTTCCCTGCCAACGCCGCGAACCGTCGAGGTCGAAATGCTGAGCGATGCCAAGACCAGATCGATCATCATCCAGTGTGCCCTGGTGGCCGTGGCTGCCGCCTTCGCTGCCCTGCTCGTCAGCACGACTTTCGCCAATCTCAGGGCACGCGGCATCCCGATCGGCTTCGATTTCCTGACGATGCCGTCAAGGATCGTCATCTCCGAAGCAATCCTCACTTACAAGTCGCGGGACCCCTATTACTGGGCGATCGCGACCGGGCTCGCCAATACGGTCTTCATCTCCGCGGTCGTCATCGTCTTTTCATCCGCGCTCGGCCTCGTCGTCGGCATCACCCGGCTGAGCAGCAATCCCCTGGCGGCGGGCACCTGCCGCGTATGGGTGGAGGTTGCACGCAATTCACCGCCGATCGTGCTTCTGATCTTTCTCTACTCGCTGTGGTGGAAGGTGCTGCCGCCGGTCGGCGAAGCGCTCAATCCCCTGCCCGGTGTTTACGGCCTCCATGCGCGGCTTTGTGGTGCCGGCCGTCAGCATGGACGTCGCCACCCAGGGATTGCTCGTCATTGCTCTCGCCCTGGCACTGGCGGCCGCCGGCTGGGCGGCGGCGCGACGAGGATGGTTGCCGCCGCTGGCCGCGCCGGCGATCCTCACGGTGGGCGTTGCCGGACTATGGCTTGCCGACGCGAAGTTCTCCGTCGACTGGCCGACCTTCACCGGGTCGAATTTCAAGGGTGGCCGGGAACTGACGCCCGAACTCAGTACCATCCTCATCGGGCTGACCATCTACACCACCGGCTTCGTCGCCGAGATCGTGCGCGGCGGCGTGCTTTCGGTCGGCCGCGGTCAGTGGGACGCAGGTCATTCGCTCGGCCTGCCGCGCGGCAAAATATTGCGCCTGATCATCATCCCGCAGATGCTGCGGGTGATCGTCCCGCCGCTCAACAGCCAATACATCAACGTCGTCAAGAATTCGACGCTGGCGATCGCGGTCGGCTATCCGGACTTCCTTGCGGTGATGAACACCATCATCAGCAAGTCCAGCCATTCGATCGAGGGCGTCTTCATCATCCTCGGCGTCTATCTCGCCCTCAACCTGAGCCTGTCAAGCGCGGCCAATTGGTACAACCGTCGCATCGCCATCGTGGAGCGCTGAACTATGAAGGCCGTGTCTCTTTCCCTTCCGGCCGAGCCAATGCCAGGACAGATCCGCTTCGGCGCCTTGCGGCGGTCAGCCAAGCTCCTGTTCGGCACGCCGCTCAATGCCGCCCTGACGCTGTTGTTCGGCGTTCTGCTCGTCGCCACGGTACCGCCGATGCTGCGCTGGCTAATAATCGACGCCGTGCTGTTCGACCCCAATCCAGGCGCCTGCCGGGTTGCCACCGGAGCCTGCTGGAGCTTCATCTACGCCAAGTCCGGGCAGTTGCTGTTCGGCATCTATCCGCTCGACGAACGCTGGCGCCCGGCGATCGTCTGCCTGCTCATCCTGGCGCTGCTTGCCTGGTCGGTGCGGCCCGCCAGTTGGGCCCTGCGGCTGCTGGCGCTCTGGGTGGCAGCGTTCGTGCTGATCTTCTGGCTGATGGGCGGCGGCATCGGCCTGACCGAGGTTCCGACCTCGTCCTGGGGCGGCCTGCCGGTGACGCTCATCCTCACCGTCGTTGCCATCGGCGTCGCCTTCCCGGTCGGCATTCTCTTGGCGCTGGCCAGGCGCTCGACCATGCCAGCGATACGCATCGGCGCCGTGGTCCTGATAGAATCGGTGCGCGGACT
Organism: Mesorhizobium sp. M0106; assembly: GCF_040322715.1. Taxonomy (NCBI): domain Bacteria; kingdom Pseudomonadati; phylum Pseudomonadota; class Alphaproteobacteria; order Hyphomicrobiales; family Phyllobacteriaceae; genus Mesorhizobium; species Mesorhizobium sp. M0106. The sequence goes on from NZ_JAMYUA010000057.1 coordinate 10,501, forward strand.
ACCGCTGCTGTCCATCCTGTTCGTGGCGTCGATCATGATGCCGCTGTTCCTGCCCGAGGCCCTGTTGCCCGACAAATTCGTGCGCGCGCTGGTCGCGCTCACCATCTTCGCCGCGGCTTATCTCGCCGAGGTGATCCGCGGCGGCCTGCAGGCCATCCCGAATGGCCAGTACGAGGCTGCGGCAGCGCTCGGCCTGCCCTTCTGGCGCACGCAATATCTCGTCATCCTGCCGCAGGCGATCCGGGTGGCGATCCCGGCGCTGGCCAACACCATCATCGTCATGATCAAGAACACCAGCCTTGTCCTGGTGGTCGGCCTGTTCGACCTGATCAGCTCCGGTAAAGCGGCGCTGGCTGACCCGGACTGGCCGTCGCCGGCGGCCGAGACATTCCTGTTCATCGGCGCGATCTTCTTCGCGCTCTCCTTCTCGTTCGCCCGCTTCGCCGACTTCCTGGAGCGGCGCGGCCCGACCGCTCACTAGGAAATGCCTTGATGTTATCGCGCGCTCCGTCCATGACCGATCCCAGCGCTCCGCCCGCTATCCAAATGACCGGCATGAATAAGTGGTACGGAAACTTCCATGTGCTGAAGAATATCAACCTGACCGTCCATCGCGGCGAGAAGCTGGTGATCTGCGGTCCGTCCGGCTCGGGCAAGTCGACGATGATCCGCTGCATCAACCGGCTGGAGGAGCATCAGCAGGGGCAGATCGTCGTCGAAGGCGTCGAACTCAGCAACGATTTGAAGCAGATCGACGTAATCCGCAGTGACATCGGCATGGTGTTCCAGCACTTCAACCTGTTCCCGCATTTGACCATTCTGGAAAACCTGACACTGGCGCCGATCTGGGTGCGCAGGATGCGGCGCGGGCAAGCCGAGCAGACCGCCATGCACTATCTGGAGCGGGTGAAGATCCCGGACCAGGCGCATAAATATCCCGGCCAGTTGTCCGGCGGCCAGCAGCAGCGCGTCGCCATCGCCCGTGCGCTCTGTATGAGCCCGAAGATCATGCTCTTTGACGAACCGACCTCCGCCCTCGATCCTGAAATGGTCAAGGAAGTGCTCGACACCATGGTCGCGCTGGCCGACGATGGCATGACGATGCTGTGCGTCACGCACGAGATGGGATTTGCCCGCCAGGTCGCCGACCGCGTCGTCTTCATGGACCAGGGCGAGATCGTCGAGATGAACACGCCCTCCGAATTCTTCTCGCATCCGCGTCACCAGCGCAGCAAACTGTTTCTTGCCCAGATCCTGAACTAGCGAACCTCTCCCGCCAGCCCATGCGCCGGCCGGATGGGCAGACGCAAATCAGAAATCCATCCGGGGCCTGGTCAGCGCGCAGCGACCTGCCAGACCGCGACGCCGGCCCAGGATCAGGCCGGCGACGCCTTCGATGCTGCGCGAGATAATGTCGAACAAGCGCGGCCGACTCTCGAAGGAATACACCAGGCGTTCGCGAAACAGGATCGACAGCGCCGCGAGTTCCGGCCATTGGTAGATGTTCGGCCCACAACTTCTGCACGTCGACGATCCGGGCGCCTGGCGGTGGGCGCTCCGGTCCTGTTTCGACGATAATGCGCCGCCGGCCGGCGCAGGCACAGCTGCCACGTATTGCAGCAGACGGCAGAGGACGAGAACGTCGTCCACAACGCAACTCTCGACTCGAAGTCGTAGCTGCATCATATGGCCTGTTCACCAAGCGGGCTTTGGGGGCTAGCACGAAGTCGGGCACCCACTTTGGCACCTCCACTTGCGCGAGCAGTAGTCCGCTTTCCTTCGCAAATGCCATGTGGCAAGACGGATGGATGGCGGCGGACAGCGAACATAAAAGCATCTCTGCGAGAGCGTTGGGCATCGCATTATCAGCTGCTGCCCTCGTGCCGCATTTCACAACCCCAGCCTTTGCCCATGCTTCCGAGCGCGGCTATGTCATGCTCCTGCCGACCGGATATTATGTCGTGGGCGGGGCGGTGGCCGTAGCCGCGAGTTTTCTGGTTCTGGCTGTCCTCCCGCCCAGGCTGCTCGAACGCATTTCGGCATCCCGCCTGCCAATTGGTCAATTCGGCGACGCCGCGCGCATTTGGATCAGCACGCTCGCCTTCGCGGTTCTCGCCATACTCGTGGCGGCGGGAATTCTCGGCAGCCGAGATCCGCTGTCGAATCCACTTCCGCTAACGGTGTGGACGCTGGTCTGGGTCGGACTGACATTGCTTCAGGGCGTATTCGGCAATGTTTGGTCGTGGACAAACCCGTGGTACGGGCCGTGGCGCATTTTCTCCAGCGTCTTCCCGGCATTCCGCGATCGCACAATGCCACAAGGACTGGCTTACTGGCCGGCGTTGATTTTGTTTGCAAGCTTCGCCTGGTTCGAGCTGATCTATCCGGCGCCCGAAGATCCGGCGCGGCTTGCGTTCGCTCTCATGGCCTACTGGCTCTCGACGTTCGTCTGCATGATCATCTTCGGCTACGAAGGCTGGAGCCGGCGCGGCGAGTTTCTGTCCGCGTTCTTCCGCATGGTGTCACGCTTCGCCATCGTCGAAACGACGCCGGACCACCCAAGCGGGGGGCGCGCCCTCTCACTCTGCTGGCCTGGAGCGAAATTGTGGAGCGCGCAAGCCTTGCCGGCGAGCGGTATGCTCTTTCTGTTGCTGACGTTGAGCTCGGTGTCCTTCGACGGTCTGTCGAAGACCTTCTCTTGGCTGGGCGCGAATGGTGTCAATCCGCTCGAATTTCCGGGGCGCTCGGCATTAGTCGGAATCAACAGCGCCGGTCTTGTGCTGATGTTTATCGCACTTGTCGCCGTGTTCTTCGCCGCAGTGTTTGTCGGTGAGCGGTTGGCCGGGAGCATCTCTTTCGGAAAAGCGGTCGGGCTCCTTGTCTGGTCGATCGTCCCGATCGCGCTCGCCTATCATTTTTCCCACTATCTGACGGCCCTCCTGGTGAACGGCCAGAATGCGCTCGTCGCTATTTCGGATCCGTTTGATCGGGGATGGAACCTATTCGGCACGGCGCACATGAATGTCGGGGCGGGAGTGATCATGGGCTCCGATGCAGCGTGGATCATCTGGAACTTTCAGGCGGCGGCGATCATCGGCGGCCATATACTTGCCGTTCTGGTCGCGCATGGGCTGGCGTTCCGTTTGCATCCGGCGCGCAGCCGCGCGGCGCTCAGCCAATTTCCGCTGACCGTTTTTATGGTCGGATATACGGTTTTCGGGCTGTGGCTGCTGTCCACGCCGACGGCCGTCTGACGGCCGCAAGCCACGTATCGGAGGCGTTGGTCGACAGACCTCACGGCGGTGTATCGCGACCTCAAGGACATGCGTCGAACAAAGCCGGTGGTTGGTGAATTGGCAACGCCGGCACTGCAACTGACTGCTTCACAGTTCTTCGGCCTGATATCTAAGCCGACGGGACGCCCTCGGTGGCCAGACGCCGGAAGATCTGGTCGACTTGTTGCGGCGGCAATTTGGCGCCGCCGTCGAGCCACCAGATCAGCACCGACAGAAAGGCACCCACGACGAACTGGACGATCAGTTCGTTCGGCACGACATCGGGGAGCTTCCTGTCCTTCTTTGCGGCAAGCTCCGCGCGCACGAGATCGCATAGAATCTCGCGGATGCTGCCGAGCACAATAGTCCCACCGCGGCCCCCGGCCAGAGCTCGGTAGAGATCTATATGTTCACGCGCGTGCTCGAACATACCGAGCACGAACCCCAAGCTGCGATCTTTCAGCTCGCCTGGCGCTGCAAGCGCATGCCGCTGGCGTTCGACCAGCATGGCGCGCAGATGATCGTCCAGGCCGCTGCGCTTGAGGTCGTCCTTGCTGGTGAAGTGCGCGTAAAAGGTCGATCGGCCGATGTTTGCCTCATTGCAGATGTCCTCGACGGTAATTGCTTCATATCCCTTTCTCAGGATCAAAGTGATCAGCGCATGGTGAAGAGTCGACCGGGTCCGGGCGACACGGCGGTCTATCGTCTTTTCCGTTACCATGAGCTTTTCCGGTCAGATGGCAGAGGACCGTGCGGTACCGGACATTCTGCCGCGAATGGTCGTTGACGCGTTCCCGGATATCATGTCAGTTTCCGAACATGATGTCCATCAACCGGCGAGAGTGGCCAAGGAGTCTCTGATGAGAAAACATGGGCATAACAACAGCGGAGCCGGCGCGCCCGGCCGCATCATACATTGGGCAGCACGCTACGATCTGATGACTTGGCTGTTCACCTTAGGCCGCGAACGCGCCTTTCGCGAAAAGATCCTCCGGTTGACGCAGCTCGAACCTGGAGAGGTCCTCGATATAGGGTGCGGGACGGGAACGCTCGCTATACTTGCCAAGCAGCAGGTCGGGCCGACGGGCACCGTGCACGGGATCGATGCGTCACCGGAAATGATCACCAGGGCGGGTGCGAAGGCTCGAAGAGTCGGTCTGAAGGTCACCTTTGAAAAGGCCGCCGCCCAGGCATTACCGTTCCGGGATGCCGAATTCGATGTCGTAACGACGACGCTGATGCTCCATCATCTTTCTGCCGATGGACGTAATCAGATGGCTCATGAGATACACAGAGTCCTGAAGCCATCCGGTCGCGTACTCGCCGTCGACTTCGTGCAAGCGCCACAGGATGGAGGCTTCATCGATCGCTTCCACCATCACGGCGTCAGCACAGTCGACGACATCATAACGGAATTCCGGGACTCGGGTCTCAACATCGTCGCTAGCGGCGCGGTTGGCACGAAGAACCTGCAGTTCGTGCTAGCCACGGCGGCCGCCGACGTTGCCCGTATTCGCGATAGGTTTGTCGCTCTCGGCACGGAAGAACCCTCAGGCCCGGCACGGCCTGCAGCCATGAGCCACCTGCACACCATAGGCCTGGTGCTAGGCATCGTCGCGCTGATCGCCATGCACGCAGGCGCGCCCTGGTGGCTATCGTGGCGCGGTCTAAGCGACGCCTCAAATCCGATCTCTTACACAGTGATTGCACTCGTGGCCCTTTTCGTAATCTTCAAGATCGGATTGCTCGGTGGCCTGCATCGGTGGAGCAGAGGCCGCCGCCAGCGTTGAGGCCGCTTGCTATTACGACATCGCGTCTCGCTACGGCTTGTTGGACACGCAGGAGTTCACCTTTCACACCCGGACGCGAATCGCGCGTCCGCTCCGGTCTCCCCGCCTTGCGAGGGTGGTGGTAGGCCAATCTAATCCCGTCGCAGCGAGATCAGACGCTGGCAGACGGCGCTTAACGTTATTCTCGGAAGACCAACTGCCATTCGTTGTCAGATCACCGGGCGGTGATCACTCTCAGCCAGATGGCAGGCGGCGACGCCGCCATGAGGAACGGGACGCAGTTGGGGCTCGTCCAACCGGCAGATATCCATCGCCACCGGACAGCGCGTGTTGAACCGGCAGCCCGGCGGTGGATTGCTCGGGCTCGGCGGGTCGCCTGCGAGGATGATGCGGCGGCGGTCGGCCTCAATGCGCTTTCCCAGCGATAGAGGGTCGAACGCGGCACTCCGACGGCCCGCGCTGCCTGCCCGGCATCCAGTCCGTCCCGCATCGCGCGCCGCCATCGCGCCACCGCGTCGCGTCTTCTCTCTGCTTCGATAGTTGGGGTCTTCGCGCCGAGAAGCCGCGACGCCCGGCCGGCGTTGCGTATAATATACCGGGCAGGCCAAAAACCTGCATGGGGTTCTCCTATGATTCGAGCTTCGCAACCCGAGTTACGGAGAACCCCTCCTCAACTGCAAGAATCTCATATCTGTCTGAGCGCGGTCACCAGTTTGACCTGCCAACCATGTCTCACGAGCAATGGCAGGCACTTAAGCCAACGCTACAAGAAGCGGAATAATAACCGGCAAGAGGTTCCTCTCGGCCCGCCTGAGTAACCAGGGCTGCCGACAGAGCGCTTTCCCACTCACTGCCGGCCCGGTACCGGAAGGAAGGAGCGCAAATCTCTGCTTCGCCACCAGAATGCGCAACGCATCAGGTCCCGCACGCTCAGCTAGATCTGACGTTTAATCATGCGGCCGAGACCCGCTTCGCGAATAGGTCGCCGGCGAACCTGCACGCCGCCTTGTGCATTGAGCTTACTTCTTGCGACACAGGCTCAGCCTCCGCACAAGCTTCCACTGAAAGGGGACACCGCGTCCTGAAGAAACAGCCGGAGGGCGGATTCGTCGGACTTGGGATTTCGCCCGTGATCAACGGAGGGTTGCGCCGACGTTCGGTGGCAGGATCAGCCTCGGGGACAGACGCGAGAAGGAGTTGGGTGTAGGGATGGCTCGGATTCCGGTAGACCTCTTCCGAGCTACCGCTTTCCACCACCTTGCCGAGATACATCACGTAGACCCGGCTCGCCGCCTGCCGGACAAGCGCGAGGTCATGCGCGATGAAGAGGCAGGACACGCCGAGCTTCTCTCTGAGGTCGAGGAATAGGTTCATGACCTGCGCCCGTATAGACAAGTCTAGCGCGCTGACCGGTTCGTCGCAGATTAAAACCCGCGGCTCTACGGCCAGCGAGCGCGCGATCGCGATGCGTTGCCTCTGGCCGCCTGAGAGTTCACGGGTGAATCTGTCCCGGACCGTCGTCGCCAGACCGACTTGGTTGAGGAGCTCAGCGATCCTCCCCTCGCGTTCCGTTTGCGAACGCAAACCTGCAATTATGAGGGCTTCGTTTATGGCTTCGCCCACAGTTTGGCGATCATTCAGCGATGCATAGGGGTCCTGGAACACGTACTGAACTGCCCGACGCGCTTCCCGCAGACGGCGTCCACTCAAGGAGCCGAGGTCGATGCCATCAAAAACGACACGTCCGGATTGGGGTTTTTCCAAGCCGACGATCGAACGGCCGAGCGTGGACTTGCCGCAGCCAGACTCCCCCACCAAGCCGACGATCTCGCCTTGATTGAGGTGGATTGAGACGTCGTTTACCGCTTTGATCGTTTGGCCACGTTTGGCGCTTGGAAAGCTGGTGACCAGATGCTCGACTTCGAGTACCGCGCTCATTATGCGCACTCCTTCGCCCGAATATTCAGAACGGGACAGGCGGCTGACACACCCGGAACTGCCGTCGGCAAGAACGGCGGTCGCCGCTCGCCGCAGGCATCCACAGCGTATCCGCAGCGGGGCATGAAAGCGCACCCTGTGATCGGCGCGCCAAGGATGGGCGGAACGCCCGGCAATCCACGGAAACGCGATCCGATTGCGTCCTGTTTCCTCGGAATTGCGTCGATGAGGCCCATCGTATAGGGATGCTGCGGCTGGGAGAGTACACGCTCGGTCGGTCCGGTTTCGACGTGGCGCCCCGCGTACATCACCATTACGCGGTCGGCCGAGCCCGCCACGACACCCATGTCATGCGTGATCAAGATCATGGCCATGTCCATTCTGGACTGGATTTCCTTCAGCAGTCGGAGGATTTGCGCCTGGACCGTCACGTCGAGCGCGGTGGTCGGCTCGTCGGCTACGAGAAGTGTCGGCTCGGCGGCAATGGCGATTGCGATCATGACACGCTGTCGGAGACCGCCCGAAAGCTCATGGGGATACTGCTTGAGGCGTATTTCGGGGTCGGACATCCCGACCATCTTGATAAGTTCAAGCGCCCGGGTTTCCGCAGCTCTTGCGGTCATGCCGAGGTGAAGCTCGGCTACTTCGGCTATCTGCCGTCCGACCCGGCGGGCGGGATTGAGCGCGCTCATCGGGTCCTGGAAAATGAAGCCAATGGATTTTCCGCGCAGGCTGCGAAGCGTTTCATTGTCCGATCCGACGAGCTGGCGGCTGTCGAACAAAATGGTGCCCGATATATCCGCCTGGACGCCCACGGGCATCAGGCCGAGAGGCGCAAAGCAGGTGACCGTTTTGCCGCTACCGCTTTCTCCCACAATCGCGAGGGTCTCTCGGCGGCTCAGTTCATAGGCTACTCCGTCGACTGGGCGGACCACGGTATGCGCCGTCAGCAGGTCTATGGTCAGATCTTTGACGCGGAGTATCGGTTCAGAACTCATGGCCGTGCCTCCTTGGCCCAGAATGCGGTTACCCGGCGGCGGGCCGCGAGCATCCGGGAGGTCAGCGGCTTCGGAACTCTGTTGAGGGCGACCGCTTCACCGAGGATGTTGAATCCGATGACAGCTAAAGTCAGGGTCAGTCCCGGCAGGATGACCTGGCGCGGATCGGACTCGAGATATGGAAGCGCGTCGACCAACATCTGTCCCCATTCAGGCGTCGGCGGCTGGATGCCCAGCCCGAGGAAGCTCAACGTTGCGATTGCGAGCGCGACTGCTCCGGCGTCGGCCGTGGCATATACGAGCACCGCCCCGATCGTCGTGGGAAGAAGATGGACAAAGTAAATGCGAACGGGACTTGCGCCCAATACTCTTAGGGCCTCCATGTGGGGCTTGTTCATGGTGTTGACAGCCACGGCCCGGCTAATGCGGGCGCTACCCGGCCACCAGGCGAGCGCGAGCGCGAGGATCATGTTCCAGTAGCTGACTCCGGCAATGCCGATCACCGCAAGTGAGACGATGAGGCTGGGGATTGCCTGGCCGACGTCAACGATGCGCATCAGCAGTTCGTCCGTCCAGCCCCGCCGGTATCCGGCAATCGTGCCGATGGCGATGCCGATGGCGTGCGCGCACACAAGGACGAGACAGACTCCGACCAGCGACGTCCGAGCCGCCACAATCAACCTGCTCAATGTATCGCGCCCGAGATGGTCGACTCCGAAGGGATGGGCGAGCGTCGGGCCCTGGCCAGCGATCAGCAGGTCTTGCGCATTGGGATCATGTGGCGCGATGTAGGGTGCGAGCAGTCCCAACAGAACGAACGCGCCGATAGTAAATACCGCCGAGCGCGGGAAGGCGCCAATGGCCTTCAGGAGTGGTCTGACTGGCTGCATGTTCAGCTCCTTTGAAGTCTAAGGCGCGGATCGGTCAGCGTAATGCAGATGTCGACCACGACGTTCAGGATGATGAAGAACGTGATGAAGACCAGAAGGCAGGCCTGCACGACCATGAAGTCGCGGAATCTCACCCCGGTCAGGAAGAGGTCGCCGATGCCCTGCCAAGCGAACAGAGGTTCGACAACGACCGCGCCCACGACCATCGTCCCGATCTGCGTTCCCAAGGCGTTCAAGTACGTCGGCGCGATGTTCGGGATCGCGTCGCGAACCAGAATACTCGTCCTTGACAGTCCTTTGCTCATGGCCGTTAGGACATAGGGTTTGGCCATCGCCTCCTCGAAGCCAACTCGGACGACGCGGCTCAGAACTGCTGCGGGAAGAAATCCCAGAGTGAGCCATGGAAGCACCCAACTGACGGGTCCGGCAAACCCGAAGGTCGGAAAGACGTGCCACGTGACCGAAAAGGCGTAGACCAGCAGTGCTCCGACGAAGAAGGACGGAGTCGAAGCGCCCAGAAGAGCGCTCCCTCGGGTGACCACGTCTGGCGCCCTATGTGCCCAGAGCGCGCCTACGAAGCCGACGAACAGGCTCAGCAAGAAAGCCACGACCGCTCCGCCCGCAACGAGGGTGGCGGTCACGGCAAGGCGGCTCTTGAGGGACGCGCCGACCGCCTCGCCCGTCTTGTAGGAAATGCCGAAGTCGCCGTGGATCGCTCCGTTCAGCCAGAAGCCGTAGCGTTCGAGAAGCGGCTTGTTGAGCCCCAATTCCTCCTCGACCTTGGCGATATCGGCTTTGGTGGCCGTCGGCGTCCGCAGCTCGGCGATGAGTATCGCCACGTTGCCCGGAGCGGATACCACGAGCGCGAAGCATAGAACGGACGCCAGAAACAGCAACAAGACTGCGTTGCGGGCCCTTTTAGCGATGAAGGCGAACACGGCCGTATCCTACTCCGCCAGTGTGATATTCTCGTAGGGCATGTCGTACTCGGTCGCGGGGCTCTGGAAGCCCTTCACCCGAGCGGCATGCGCCCATATGCCCGGAACGAAGAGCAGCGGCGCGATGGCGTCGTTGTCGTGCAGCCAGTCATAGACCTTCTGTAGAGCTGCTTCCATCTCGCCTTCGGGCGCGGACATCGCGGCGAGCACCAACGGATCGAGGTGCTCGGGGTCGATGAAGAGCTTGCCGTCCACGCCGTTGTCATAGGTGGATAGGAACAGGCCCACCACAGTCCCGAAAGGTTCGTATGGCGCGCCGAACGTCTGGAAGAAAGCGAGATCGAACTTGCGCTCCGGAATGTCGCTGTGCCGCGACGCATGATCCACCGAGCGGATCGTGAGCGTGACGCCAATCTCCTGGAGCTCGGACTGGATCACTTCCGCGACGGATCGGGACCCCGGTACTTGCTCCTCGCTAACGACCAGTTCAATGGCAAGGTCCTTGCCGTCCTTCCGCCTGACAGGCCCCCCGACCCAGCCTGCCTCCTCGAGCAGCGACTTTGCGGTCTCGGTATCCCGCCTAGGCACATCGAAGCGCTTCCCCGAATACGGAACGGTTTCGGAGAACAGGTTGCCAGTGGAGGTCGCCAGACCGCGGTAAAGCACTTGCGAGATCGCAGCCCGGTCGATGCCGAGGTTGATCGCCTTGCGGACTTTCGGGTCCCTCAGCGCTTCGACGCGGGAAGTGTTGAAGGCCATAATCATTGTGGTGGTGCCGGGATCGATGACGACATCGATGCCCGCTCCCTTCAGCGTCTCTGCTTCCGTTGCGGTCAAAGGCGACACAAACGCTCCGCCGATCAGATCCACGTCGCCCGCGCGCAACGCTGCCATGCGGCCGCGCGAGTCCGGAAGGACTTTTACCTCAAGATATTTGAAAGAGGGCTTGTCACCCCAGTAGGCGTCGAAGCGCTCGAAGGCACTGCCCTCATTCCCGGCAGTCGCTTGATACCACGGTCCCGTGCCGACGGGTGCCTTATAGCTACCGTCCCCAGAGACCGACTTGGGGCTGAGGAGCCTGACTGGCCGGACATAAGCGAACTCCTGGAGCAGGCCGAGGACCGGTTCCTTGAACCGGACGTTGACGTGATCGTCGTCGACGATGTCCGTTCCGGCGTAAAGCCGGGACGAATTCATCCAGTTGTTCGCTTCGAGTCCGATCCACCTCTTCAGGTTCCATTCCACCGCCGCGGCGTCGAACGGAGTGCCGTCGTGGAAAGTCACGCCCTTGCGCAAGGTGAGCTTAAGCAGCCTGCCCCCGTCTTCGACCGACCATTCGGTCGCCAGCCCTGGCTCGATCTTACCGTCATGGCCGTATTTAACCAGCGGCTCGAAAACGAGGTCCTGAACGCCCCACAGGCCGGTGTATTTGTGAGGATTGATATCCCCTGCGGGCTTGGCGATCGCGATGCGAAGCGTGTCCTTAACCTCTGATGCCGCAACGATTGACGGCAGGATGGAGGATAGCGCCGAAACTCCCAGCAGTTTTGAGACGCCCGCCAGGAAGGAGCGCCTGTCTATTCGCATGAATTCGTTGTTGTTGTTCATTGTCATTCCCCTTTTTGTGTTCACTCACAGCATTGATTGCCGGATGTTTTCTTTGCCGAACCGCTCGTCGTCGATCCGTGCTTGGATTTGGGCCAACATTTTCTCGAGATCGGCCATGAGATCGTCGTGCGATTCCAACCCCACGCTGAACCGCAGAAGGAGGTCCTGCCCACTCCAGGTCGTCGCGGAGCGGTTGCTCTTCACGGGCATGGGGGCAACGAGGCTGCGTGTCCCACCCCACGAGGCGCCGATGGCGAACGTCTCTAGCGTATTGAGCGCCTCCGGCACGTGCGGCAGTGCTTCGGGAACCAATTCCACGCTGAACACTCCGCTCGCGCCGAGGAAGTCGCGCTTCCAGAATTCGTGCCCGGGAGAAGACGGCAGGGCGGGGTAGAGCACACGCTCGACGGCTGGGTGGCCGCGGAACCAGTTGATCATCGCCGTCGCGCCGTCGTGCGCGTGTTTCATTCGCACGCCAAGAGTCTCCATGCCCCGCAACACCAAAGAGGCGTCGTCGGGGGAAACACCGATCCCGGCGCGCCCCATAGTCGCCTTGAGCGCGTTGAAAAGCTGCTCGGAAGCCACCGTGATCGATCCCATCAGCACGTCGGAATGGCCCGAGATATATTTGGTGAGCGCTTCGGTCACGATGTCGGCCCCATGTACGAGGGGCTTGAAGTTAAGAGGGGTCGCCCAGGTGTTGTCGAATCCGACGAGCGCGCCGTGCCGATGCGCGATCTCGGCAATCCGCGGCAGATCCTGGACTTCCATGGTCGTCGAACCGGGGGACTCGCACCACACCAGTTTCGTGTTCCCGTCGATCCGACGTTCGAGCCCCTCGGGCGAAGTGGGATCGTAGTACTCCGCTCGGACGCCAAACTTTGCCAGATCGGTGTTCACAAAATCACGGACCGGGGGATAGGCCGTGTCCGCCACCAGTACCTTGTCTCCGGCATTGAGGACGGCGAGCATTGCGATTGCGTTTGCGGCCTGGCCCGATGGCGCGAGAAGCGTCCGGTGACCCTGCTCGAGCTGAGTGATCTTTTGCTCCAGTGTACGCGTCGTCGGGGTGCCGTAGAGGCCGTAGGAATAGCCGTCAGGCCCTCGCTGGCCGCGAGTGGCGTAGGCTGCGGCATCCGCGAATACGATCGTCGAAGCCCGATGGACGGCTGCACCCAGAGCCTCGAAGCCGTCTGTTTTGACTTTGGGGGTCACAACGCATTGGGTGAGATCGTTCATGCTTGCTCCTCATGTGTTGGAGACAGTTACAGCATGACAAAACCTATTCCGTCCAATATCAAGATCGGGATGTGCTATTCTCTCAGGTTATAGGTGCGCCATGAATCTTCGCCAGATCGAGGTCTTCCACGCCGTGATGACGATTGGAACCGCCTCACGCGCCGCGGACATACTACGCATCTCACAGCCTGCGGTGAGCAAGGCCGTCCAAGAACTGGAGCGCGACATCGGTTTCGCGCTCTTCCACCGCATCAAAGGACGGATGTCGCCGACGGCAGAAGGCAACCTGTTTTTCAGGGAAGTGGAGACCTCATTCTCCGGCCTCATCCATTTGAAAGGGGCCGCGGCGCGGATTCGCGACTTCGGTTCGGGGGAAATCCGGATCGCAAGTCTCTCCGCATTAAGTACGAATGTAATGCCAAAGGCATTAAAGGCATTTCAACACCGTCACCCTGACGTTGCGATCACCTTTCAGGCAAGGCTATCCTCGGAAGTCAAAGAACTCGTCGCCTCCGGCCAGTTCGACGTCGGCCTGGCGGCGGACGAGATCGATCTTGCGGGCGTCGAAGCCCACCCATTCCGGAACTACCGGGTCGCGATCGCCATGCCCAAGGGCCATCCGCTAGAGGAGAGGGAAGTGATCCGTCCCGCCGATCTCCATGGGCAGGCCTTCATCGCGTTGGCTCCGGAGGACACTACGAGACGGGAAGCAGAGGCCATCTTCGCTGATCACGGCATCAAGCCCAAAGTGGTTCTAGAAACCCCCTATTCCACCACCATCTGCTCGATGGTCAATGCGGGGCTTGGATGCGGAATGGTCAATCCTTTAACTGCCCTTCCCTATCTCAACGGAAACCTCAGCCTCCGTCCATTTCTCCCGGGAATCTCCTTCCGAACCCTTCTGTTGTTGCCACCCAACCGACGTCCATCGAGAGTAGTTAGCGACTTTATCGAGCAGCTGATGCGTATCGCATTGGAAATTGATGGGGCTGTCCAAACTTGACTTCACTTTCGTGAACGTCGGCTTCTGGGCCCCATGCCGTCACCCGCCAGGCCGCAATTAGGATAGCGCGCCTCGCTCAGCCGTAGCAGCGAAATTGGAACTGGGAGTTCGATGAGTGTGGGGAAGGCGGCAGCGCTCTCCCGGTACCATCACTGCAGCGCTAGGCGCTCTTCCTGGTTTACGATTTGGCAGGTTGAGAAGCTCCGCCAGCGCACCGCGAACTTTCAGCTCAACCTGTCCCCTACCCTCCGTCGGAATGATCTCGATCCCCGTGACCAGTGAGCGGATGATCCTCGCCGCCTCGTGCCGCTCACACTCGTCGGATTGCAACGCGTCCTGGAGCTCGGATACTTGCCGACGGTAAACCGTTACCGCAGCCGGATGAAACTCCACAATGCTTTCCGCGGCCGCCATCGCCTGAAGCTCTCGGGCTAGATTCTCCTTTTCGCGCTCGAGGTCCAGTAGCTTCGATTTCATGCTGGTCGTCGCGACACCTTCAGCGATGGCATCGACGATGTTAGCGATCTGCCTGTCGATGCCGGCATGCCGCCTTTCGACTTCCCTTTGCCGCTCGCGGTTCATGGCGTTCAGTCGCTTATGCTCAGCATGATATTCAGCAAGGAAGCCCGCAATGGCATCTGGCGCCAGCAAGCGCCGCTGGATGCCTTCCAGCACACGCTTCTCAAGCTCGCCAACACGGATCGTTCTGTTATTGGTACAAGTGCCTTTCTCACGGTGCGCGGCACAAGCAAGCTGGTTCCTGTTCTTCACCGTATAGGAAGCGCCACAGCAGCCGCACCGCACGAGCCCCGAGAACATGTGCTTCGGCCGTCGGCGGTGATGGAGTTTCATGCCTCCATAAAGCTTCTTGCGGGCTTGCACTGCATCCCATAGCTCATCGTCGATGATACGCAGATGCGGCACTTCAACGACCTGCCAGGTTTCCGGCAGATTCGGCCGCGAGATGCGCTTCCCAGTCTCGGGATCCTTGCGCATTTGAAGACGATTGAAGACGAGCAGCCCGATATAGGCTTCGTTGTAGAGAAAGCCGCTTCTCCGCTTGAGATTGCCATTGATGGTCGAGGCGCCCCACGCACCCCCAAAGGGTGATGGGATACCTTCCCTGTTGAGGCCTGCAGCTATCGTACCCGCCGATTGACCAGCCGCGAATTCCCGAAAAATCCGACGCACGACCTCGGCTTGATCCTCATCGATCTCGCGCAGACCGCGGATCGGTTCGCCGCGTTCATCGAGTTTTTTGACCACGCGATAGCCGTAGGAGAGGCCGCCGGCGTTGTAGCCGTTCAATATGCGGCCGCTTTGGCCCCGCCTGATCTTGGCGGCTAGGTCGCGTAGGAACAACGCGTTCATCGTTCCTTTCAGGCCCACGTGCAGTTCGTCCACGGCGCCCTCAGAGAGAGTGACGATCTTGACAGCGGCAAAGCGCAGCCGCTTGAAGAGGCCGGCTACGTCTTCCTGGTCGCGTGACAAGCGATCGAGTGCCTCGGTTAGAACGATCTCAAATTGCCCGCTTTGAGCATCGGCGGGAAGCCGCTGGATGTCTGGTCGACGGATGATGCTTGAGCCGGATATGGCAGCATCGGCATAGGTCCCAACGACAGTCCACCTCTCCCTGGCCGCGAGCTCTCGGCAAAGCCGCAGCTGATCCTCGATAGAGGCTTCACGCTGGTTGTCAGATGAGTAACGAGCATACAGCGCGACACGGGTCATGAACCGCTCCTCTTCCTCTCGTTGCTATTGTCCGCCGCCGTCCCCATCCTCCCCTTCTGACGGTGTTTTCTCAAGAGGATGAACATTGTTGTCGTTGGCCGCCTGCAATTCCTCGAAATGCTCCCGAGCAACCCGCCGGCCCAACAATCGAGCGATCGACAGGACGGCTCGTTCAACCATGTCTCGTACCGACATGTCAGCACTGTAATCATGGCTTGCGGTGTCGTTCCCAGGTTTGGCCTCGTCCACCATGGAATGCCCGCTATTCTGTGTAGATCAAGGGCATTGAGCGACGTGATGATCAGCAAGACAACGTCAGTTGCCGAGCTGTCGTAGTGTGGCGTGCAAATACTTGAGCACTGCGATTTGGAATACCGAAGGCAGACTAAATCGCCAAAAGCTCGGCCCCCTTGCAATATCGCACGCGATATCCAATATGTCTGCATGAGACTGCTTCTCGATACGGCGACCATGGTGGCGGCGATCCGAAGTGACGCTGGCGCCTCGCGCCAACTGTTGGTGGCAGCTTTGGAACGCCGGCTGACGCTCATCGCTTCGGTGACGTTGATGATCGAGTACCAGGCGGTCATGACAAGGCCCGAGCACCTTGAAGCTTCCGGCCTGTCCGCTGAAGATGTGAACGCGTTGCTAGATGCGGTGGCGGCCGTCGCCGAGCCGGTTCGCCTTGTTTTCCTCTGGCGACCCGCCGTTCGCGATCCGGACGACGACATGGTGCTGGAAGCTGCGGTAAACGGACGGGCGGATGCTATAGTGACGTTCAACCTGCGCGACTTCGGCAAGGTGGCCGAGCGCTTCGGTATCATGGTCCTGTCGCCGGGTGAGGCGCTGAGACGATTGGAGAGAAAGACATGAGGAGAAGCAATTTCGCACTGCGGCTTCAGCTCTCGCTTCTCGATGAGGCGCGCAAGGTGGCGGAGAGCGAGGGCGTGCCGCTCAACCAGTTCATTAATGTGGCAGTCGCTGAGAAGCTTTCGGCGCTGCGCACGGAAAGCTACTTTCAGGAACGCGCTGCCCGTGCCGACATCCCTAAGGCGCTGGACATCCTGAAGCGGGCCGGCAAAGGGAAGGCGCCGATCAAGGGCGACGAACTGCCGGAGTAACCCAGCCTGAGGGGTGGAGCGGTATCGTTCGTATCGCAGCCTTGCCTGCGTCCGAAGCGTCCGCTGGGCCGAAAACTGCCGGTCCAGGCTGGCGCGGCACGCGCCACCGCGAAGCGGCTCTGGCCTTGACGGGCTGGCTTCGGTCCGGCTTCGTCTCGACAAGCGGGCAGTTCTCTTGCCGGACATAATCTCCCCATCTATCGGGAAGAGTCTGGACGAGCCTTGCCGGACGCTGCTTCCGCCACGGCATTGGGCGAACCCGCTTGAAGATGCGCGAATACCCGAAACCAGAATCGATACTCCTGTGTCCGCCCGTCGCAACGCGCCGACACGGCGCCCCAGGCGATTGCGGTTGCGGCTGTCTTTCCCCACAGGGCTGTCGCTGCCTCTGCAGCTTCAGGCCACGGTCCATTTGTGCACGGCGGCATCGCGGTTGAAGGCATCCAGCAGATCGGGATCGCTCACCGCCGGATGGTGAGATGCCGCAAGAGTGCTCTGTGCTGGCAATTCCTGGCGGTTGAAGGGTGACGTGAGGCAGACGCTTCGCGCAAGTTGAGGGGTTCTCGGCTGAAGCCGGAAGTTGGGTTGGATGGGCTTCATAGCTCGCCTCCTTCTTCGTCTTTCAGGCGCGGAAACAGCAGCCAGCCCGCCGCTTGCCGAGCTTGCGACGCTGCTCGCCGCGAATGAACTGTTCCGGCATCGTCTGCTCGGCGATGAGCACCAGATCGCTGAGCGCCGAGCGGATTTGCGGCCAAGGGAACACGGAGCACTCCTCCCAGGCTTCGCCCTCGCGCAACACGGCATCGAGCTTGCCCGCCACACCGGCGAGAGTCGTAGCGGGGGTCGTTGAGAACGCTTCCAGCAGATCCTGTGCCCGTCGCCAGCCTCGCACTCGGCCTTGTGCGCGGCGGTGTAACCAGCCTCCTCGGCAGCTGCATCCCAGCGAGCCTGATGTGCCGCAAAATCAGCTTCGGCGTTCTCGCGGAGAGCTGCCATATCCGCCCCTCGCCGAGCACTTCATTGAGCGCCTCGATCGAGTGGACCGCCACGTCCTCACCCTCGGGCACGCAGACGGTCGCACAAGGAAAGCCGACGCTCGAGACAAGCCTCGCCTCCAGGCGCTGCTGCTTGCGGCAAAGCCGCTCGGTCAGCTTGTGGGCGGTCTCCCATTCCCGCCAAAGCGCCAGCGCAGGGTCGGGGCCTGATCCCGGACCTTCGCACCGAGCTCTCACATGTCCGCTCGCGTGCTGGGTACCCTAGCAGCGGACGGTCTGCTCGGCCCCATTTCTGCCGCCTCGGACCGCGTGGGTAGTGGAAGAAATACGGCCCGATTCCATTCATCCGCTCCCGGCTGTCGCAAAAGTTATATAGCGCAAACGATGACATAGGGGTTCTCAGTTTCATCCTGTTGGGTGCAGCATTGCACAGTTCGCTTGCCGACAACTATTCCTGCTGGAATTGACAGGGCCAATCTTCAGGCCTCGTCAAGCCAGAAGGCAACTCGGTCCGGGCGTCTCCGCAAGCCATGTTGAGCTGCCACTGGGACAGACCCGCCGAATTGGAAAGATCGACGCCCTCGATACGGGTCAGAAAGAAAAAGGCGCGGTCAAAGTCTATCGGCGCGGTGAACGTCGCTCCTCGGAAGTCCGCCCGTGCGAGATTGGCAAACGAGAAGCGGCTGCCGCTGATATCGGCGTCATGGAACTGCGCACGCCCCAATTCTGCCTTTGTGAAATCAACATTGGTCAGATTGGCGCCCTGGAAATTCGAGCGCTGTATTTCCGCGCTCGCAAACACAGCGCCCTGCGCGTCCATACGGCTGAAGTCGGTCCTGTAGGCCTCGATTCTGTCGAACCGGGCGCCTTTGGCGGTCGAGTCGGCCAGGGAAGCACGCACAAGCGTTGCCTTCTCAAGATTTGCCGCAAGAAGATTGCTGTTCCTGAGGTCGGTCGAAGTGAAATCAACACCGAACAGGTTCGCCCCGCTCAGGTCCTGTCCTTCTAGGATGAGAAGCTTCTTGTCACACTCGTGCCAATTGACGCCAGGCGTCGCGGCTGCGTCGCAATTCTGAGCAGCAGTGGCGTTCTGCCAAGCAAACACAGTGCAAACCGCTAGAACCAAGCCGGACGCGCCGTGAGCTCTGGTTCGTCTCAAAGTCATTGTTGCTGGACCTCTGCCACTCGCCGACACTCAACCTTACCACATCTGCTGACACACGAGCCACGGTGACCACCGCCGTCACAGTTAGCGCATTTCTCATATTCAAGCTTTGATGTTGATCAACCGATCACCCCGCGCGTAGGGCGCGATTTGCGAGCGCCTCCCCATATCATCGGCGGTCCAGCAGCGATTCATTTGTCACCGGCCAGGCGCATCATTCCGTAGGTATGCTTGACTAAGCCGAGGAGAGCGGTCGTTCAGGCTGGCGAAGTCGCGTGCCAAGATTGGCCTCCGCTCTGGACGGTTGTCTCGCTAATTGGGAGCCTGCTCGGGTGCTGACCGCCACCGCCGCCGTCCGCTGCCGACAAGCGTGAATCCGCTTGGTTCCGCACCGATCGGTACTTCCCGACGGCGAGGTTGACCCGGCACGGGGTGCTCGTCGCATATCCTGATTCCGCTGTCGCATGAACCCCACGACTTCGCTTAGCGAAGCCGAAGTTGATCTCTGCCATCTACCAGGTCGAACCATCAACCCCGCATATTTGTGTCGTAAGCTGACGTGCCGCGAATACCCCGTTTTCGGTAGGCGGGCTTTATGGCGGACGCCCAATCTATTCTTGTATTTTTATTGATGACTTATGGCGGTGAGGGAGGATTCGAACTCCGCGCTTGGAAGAGCGTCCTTCTCGTCTTCACCGTGCAGGCCGGTTACTCTGGGCGGCAGAGTGCCCTTCCGCGCTTCGTTTCCGATATCAGCGCCGGCAACTGACCAAGGCATAGCGGGCTCGTAACGATAAGGACGGTTCTCGCCATTTGAGGACCGCAACGGGTTGGCGA
>NZ_JAMYUA010000058.1:0-28310 GCF_040322715.1 Mesorhizobium sp. M0106
ACCACAGCGCGGATGAAATGGATAGTAAATCCACCCTTCTTCGGGATGTTGGCGGGCAGTATGTCGTTGTTTTGAGCAGCACCTGGATAATGCGAATGTCGGTGCCGTTCTCCAGCAAATGCGTGGCGAAGCTGTGCCTGAGCGTGTGGACCGTCACACGCTTGTCGATGCCGGCGGCCGCACGCGCCGAGCGGCAGGCTGAATACAGCACCTGCACGTCGATGGGGCGATTTGCATCCCGGCCTGGAAACAGCCAGCCCTGCGGCTTCGCCAGTCGCCAGTAGACCCGCAGGATGCGCAGAAGCTGCGCCGACAGCATCACGGTGCGATCCTTGCCGCCCTTGCCGTGCTCGACCCGGATGACGCCGCGTTCGCTATCGATGTCGCCGACCTTCAGCCCGACGGTCTCAGAAGCGCGAAGGCCCGCGGCATAGGCCGTCGTCAAGGCGGTGCGCGTCTTCAGGCTCGGCACCGCCTCGAGAAAGCGGACAACCTCGTCGGCGCTGAGGACCACCGGCAGCGTGCGTGGAGCGCGGGCATAGGCGATCCGCTCAGGGATCTCGGCATGACCCAACGTCACGCCATAAAAGAACCGCAGTGCGCACACCGTCTGGTTCAGCGCCGGCCACGAGATTCCGGTAGAGACCAGATGCACCTGGAAGGCGCGAACGTCCTCCAGGTCAAGCCGGTCCGGGGATCGGCCACAGTAGCGGGAGAACTTCGCTACCGCGTGCACGCAGCATCGTTGCGTGGCCGGCGACAGATTGCGGATCGTCATGTCCTCGATCATGCGCCGGCGAAGCGGGCTCAACTCGGCCATCTCATTGCTCCTGTTCTCAAGGTTGCGCTTCAACAGCAGCAATCCTTCAAAACAGAAGCGTCATCCGCAAACCGGTGCACCAAGTGCCACGTCAGCGGCTTCGTTCAATCCTCGAACGCTCCCAGAATAACACTCTGCCAAAGTAGTGCTGACATGGGTTAACACTTCTTTATCAAAACATCACAAAGGCCAGCGCGCCAAACGCAGTTGTTCTCAACATAATCAACCACTTGGTAGAACCGTCGCACCCCCCCCGCCGCGTTGACGGGACCTAGATAAATGATACTCTCGAGCGACTTTATGAGGAGGCTCGCACTCCAACCAACTACTGAATGTATTTCGCAGTTAACCGCATTGTTTTTGCGAGAGCATGGATAAACAATGAGATATGGATTGTGGCAGTAGGAGAGCGGGGTTTGCTACGCGACTTTGGCCGAACCCAAGCTCTCGGCCAGTTCGGGACATCTCTTTTTAAATGTCGGCTCCTTCGAAGCTCCGTGGCGCAAGCGGTAGCCGCTGACGTCAAGCCTTTGCCGATGCTGAGGTGCTAGACCCGAGGTTGACGACCGTGAGAAGTTCTGATCCAGAACGATTGGATTGCACAAAGGAAAGATATATGCAGCTTATACTGAAGCGCTTGGCCGCCAAGATAAAAGAAGCCGATGTTAATCAGAAGTCTCACGACGAAACCCATATTGACGATGTTGTGAATCCTGACCTGAGCAATACCCATGACGCTCACCATAAGGCAACACTCCAAATTCAAGCCAATGACATCCCCACCATTCTAGACAACTTTGGGGGACTCGTGAAGGTACTCTCACTTGACTGTTTCGATACATTGCTGTGGCGCAAGACAGCGACACCTGAGGACGTTTTTGCCATGCTCGCCGACAATCCCATCGCGCGACGGTTAGGGATAGCTCCTCACCAACGCGTCAGCGCTGCTGAGCGTGCCTATCAAGCGAAGCCTTTGGAGAACGGATCTGGTGAGATCGATATCAGCGATATTTATCGGCGTTTTACATCCCTTTCTGGTGAGGAACGGGAGCTATTGGCCGAGGCGGAAATCCGAACCGAAATGGATGTTTGCTTTGCATTCTCACCGTTCGTAAAGCTGATTAGGCTGGCTCACACCCGCGGAATCAAGGTTATCATCGTGAGCGACACGTATTTGCGCGAACACGAGTTGAAGCGCCTCTTGGCTCGGCATTTGCCTGCAGACGTTATGGAAGCAATCAGCAAGATTTACTGCTCTGTGGATTATGGGACGTCGAAGAGCCACGCCCTCTTTCAGATTGTAGCCAAAGAGTGCGGAGTGCCCGCAGCGCAACTACTTCATATCGGAGATAATGATGTGGCCGATGTCCAAGCTCCCCAGAAATTCGGTGTACGTGCGCTGCATTTTCTGCCGTTTGATCATGAGGTCGCTGACCTCTTGCGCCTACAGGACGCGGCTTCTTCGTTGATTGTACTCGACCAGGCGGCGCCTGAAGCAGTTATTCTGCCACGGTATAGTCCGTTTCGACCGGTCTTTGCCGCTGCAAACCTGGCGCCGTACGCGCCTGAGACGATGATCGGCTATATGTCGTTTGGCCCGGTGCTATACGCCTATGCTCGCTTTCTTATGGACGAGGTGGAGGCATTGCGACAGCAAGGCAAGCGGGTAAAAGTATTCTTCCTATTGCGTGATGCTTATCTTCTTTCCGTTGCATGCGAAGCCTATGCGGGCAAGCCAGTCGGCAAACTGGTACGACTCCGCAAATTTCTTGCTGTTGCGGCCTCTTTCAAAACCCGCGCCGATGTCGATCATTATATTGGCGGGATCTACCCCGAAGTGGTTGACGACTTTGATGCCACTGCAAAACAGCTTTTGCTTCCGCCGGAAGTGACTGAACTGTTAATACAGATTGCCCATAAATCTGCCGATCCGCGAACGGCATTCCATCAAGTGCTGCGCGACGACGATGTGTTGGAGTTGATATTTAAGAACTCACATGCTTTGCGTGTCCGCTTAATGCGCTATATCTCAAAGGAAATGGATCTTGAGGAAGGCGATACCATTATTTTGGCGGACATAGCCTATTACGGCAAGACACAAGAATATTTGATTCGGACCTTCAAGGAAGACCTTAACGTAGACATACTAGGTCGCTATTTGGTCGCCTCCGACGAACCCTACCGACCGGCGAACGGAAAATCACTTATTACCACACCTCATTGGGAATATGATTTGTTTGAGCAGTGCTGTATATTGAAGGAAGGAATGGTTGTTGACTATGACTTGGACGGCGATCCAGTTCTTGGTGAGATCAAACTTAGTGAGAGGCAGTACGAGAAAGTTTCCAAAGTTCAAAAGGAATGCTTGCGGTTCATTAATGATGCGACGTCGTTTTTTACGGAGTCTGGCGTGACGCACGACTATCCCATTTTGCAAAGGGCCGCCCATGCGGCTCTTTTTCGTCATGCCTACATGCCTAATGAAGCGGAGCTGGAATTTTTCGAGGGGTTCCAGAACGACAAGTTTATGGGTCCAGATCGGACTAAGACGCTCTATGATCCAGACAGCGGTTGGAAGAATGTGAGGTGTCTTCCCTCACCTTATCGACTGGGTTCGTATGAAACGCGCTGCTTGGGGCTCGACTTCGTATTCAGCCGTCTGCTTCAAAGAAGATTCCAACTTGATCTGAGGCCAGAAGATATGAATGTGCGTTTTTCGCCTCTGAAGGTCTTGGTAGAAAGCATAGACGAGCCGAAGGTCTTCTCGCTTAGAGCAAGCCATTTACATGATGGTTATTTCTCCATCATGCTGCCACATGTAAGCGGCGCAAGACTGAAGTTGCTTCTGGGGGAACACTATGAATGGTTGCAATTGGAGAGTATAAAGCTTTCGAGCAATGGGACGAGCGTGTATAAGGATGTTTTGAGCTCTCTCGACCTGGAGGAAATAAACCGGGATGGAGAGATTTATCGATGTCTGTCACTAGCAAGTGCCGCGACCATACGTCCGGTTGATTTGCGACAGCTCAAAGCGGCTCATTATTATCATGTGATCTTTCGCCCATTGGTTTCTAGGGTATCTGATCAACCCGTGAGACCGGGCGCGCATCAAGGGGCTGCTATTTGCGCAAGGGATAACCGGCTATGATCCGCTGCGACGTGGCGCGAGCGGCTTGCCGATTTCGGGACTGGACATGGCCGTGTGCTGGGCAGGCAGCTCAAGGCGCAGCTCATTCGCGAGCTCGATGGGCTCGAGTTGCCGCTCGACCAATTGGCCCCGAGAGTGCCGCCATCTTGTATACGGAAGGGCTGTTCCGAAAGTTCGACAACCGAAGGCAGGTTGCAGGCTATGCCGAGCTTGCGCCGATGCCTTGGGGGAGCAGAGAATGACCGCGAGCAAGGCGTCTCAAAGCAAAATAACGATCGTCGCGCTCGCACGAAAGTTGCTCGTCGCTCTCTGGAATGTGCGACCGCAGGGGTGGTCAGCGAGAGCGCCGTCATGAAGACCGCCTAAGGCGACCAACCTACATACCTGTCCGGAGGGCCAATCAGCCCCGCGGATGCAGGGAGACAACCGAATCCGCCGCTGGTCTGAACTACCGACACGAACAATGTCTCGTCGTCCTGAGCCCTTGCCCGCCGAAAGCGGGATATTGGTGCATCCGTCCCGGACGGCGACCGCATGTGAGTTGGACCAGGCACGGAAATACGAAATACGTCGCGCCGCGTCAACGCAGTTGGGCTCAAACCCTGGTAGCTCCGCCAACAGAAAGGAAGAATTATGCGCCTTTGGTATCACTTGACCTGAACACGTCCATGTGAGCGGCGGATGAACTCATGGGCATCGAGCGCCATGACCTTCGTCGTGGACGCCATGAGGATAATCCGCCAGCGGAACGCGACGAGATCGCGGCCATGTTGATGAGCCGGGAGTTGGTGATGGCGACGCGGCGGGTGTAGCGGCCGAGATAGGCCAGCACCTGTTGCAGCCCGCCGAAGGGTGGCTTGGGGTTTCGTTCCGACCGTCGGCGGTACGAGGAGATGATCCGCGCCTACACAGAAACCAGTAATTGAATTGGCCGACAAGCAGTTGGACGAGATGCAACTGAGGCTCTGATCCTCCAATCAATGTCCTAGAATCCTTTATAACAGCGTATGGCGGTAAAACCCCCGGCCATGCTGGGAATTATTGGCTGTTTCGATATTGGCGAACGGGTTTGCGCATGGTTGCGGGCCTGTGAAACGGATCGGATCGCCTGGTGATTGACGCCAGGTGTAGTCGGTCAAAAGATGGAAGTCCGCGAGCAGCCAGCGCTCGAAATGCTCCAGCCGCTGCGCACGGTTGCCGGGTAGGATAGGACGGGCAGCGGATGCAAGCCTAAGCTTCTCCAGAAGCGCGGAAACGGCCGCTAAGTTTTCGGTCGGAAAGGTCATCGGACGCTGAGCACGGAACTCCTGGGTGAACAACCGGAGTTCGTTCTCAGCGATGTTCAGGGGCCCAAGATGGCGCTCAAGTACCATGCAGACCAGTTCCTCCTGGGCGAAGGAGCGCACCGAAGCGTAAGCGAGACCGATAGAGGTCACACCGCCTCCCAAAAGCCCAAGGACGACGCGTCTCGAAACCGTGATCATGCCGGAATTCCTCCTCACGCGATGCGGCTCGCCGCCCTGAGAGAGAGGGCGGCAGCAGTCAGGCTGGGATTGACGCACGAACAGCTCGGAAAGGTGCTGGTACCCACGACGACGAGATTCCTAAGTTTATGATGGATCATATCCCGGTCGACGACAGAATCCGTGGCATCCCCGCCCATTCGCAGCGTCCCTTGAACGTGCGCTTCGGTAGCACGTTGCCCTCGGTCGAATATCTCCTGCACCGGCAGTGGCCAAAGCAGCTCACCGAGCCGCTGCTTGGCCTGCACCATGCCCTCCACGGCATAATCCGAAGGCCCCGCGTAAACGACGCGGGCGTTCTCGTTCTCGTCGAGGGTGATATGGTTCTCCGGCTTCAGGAGATCTTCAGTCACGACGTTCAGCGGCAGGGTGTGCCGGAGCCGTCCCCGTTCGGGACGCATCCCGAACAACCAGCGGTTCTCGAAATAGACAAGTGCGGCAGCGTGGTCCGACCGGTGTGGTCCGTCGTACAGCCCGAAATTCAGTCCGGTTGTGATCGTCGAGCCGTCGAAATTGTCGATGCTGTCGAGATAGGCCTCGAAACTCCAACCAAAGGATTCGTGCAATCCACGTCCTACGCAATCGCCGTCGAGACCCGATCGCAGCATTATCGCCGGACTCTGAATGGCGTTCGCCCCCAGGACGAACAGATCCGCCGTGATCTGGAACTCCTTGTCATCATTCACGAATGTGGCCGACCGAACAGATCCGCCGGCGTACTCCAGCCGGCGCACCTCCGAATTGAGGCACACCGCAACATCGGGATGTTCGAAGAGATGCATGAAGCCGTTAAGCGCGGTGAATTTCGCATCGACTGGACACAGCGAGCACCGGAAGGATGCGCAGCAGGCGGAGCGCTGTTCCGTCGCGACGCGCGCGCGTGCAGTCGGCATAACGAAATGCTGGCCGGGCTGCGCCGCTTTCATCATCCGGTCCGGCGCCGACATGCAATGAGGCGGCTGAGGGAAAGGCCTGGAACGCGGCATGACCGCGGCCATGTCGGGATCCCCGGAAATCGACATGATCGCCTCGGCCGTGCAATAAAAAGGCTCCAGATCGTCATAGCTGAGCGGCCAATCGAGACCGATACCGTAGAGGCTTTTCAGCCTAAAATCGTTTGGATGAAAGCGCGGCGTCTGCGCAAACCAGCAGTTCGTTCCGCCGCCCAGGCCAATGGTGTAGACCCACGGCTTGCTGGAGTTGCTGGAATAGGTGCTGGCGTCCTGGACGTTGCTGTTTGAGCCGTGCTCAAGTTGCCAATCATGCGTGTTGTGGCGCCCCCATTCCAGGACGAGAATGCGCGCTTTTCTTCTCCTGGAGAACTCGTGCAAGAAAAAGGCTGAACCAAAGCCGGAGCCGATCACGACTAGATCAAAGTGCTCGTCGGCAATCTGTTGAGCTCGGGTCTCAAGTACCATGTATGACCTCTTCGGTCGCTGTAGCTGATGCCGATGACTTTGCGATCGGCTACCTGCAGGTCAGCAAGACAATTTCAATGTTGCTTCCCACTCTTGCGCACGCAAAATGAGTTTGCCACTACCACTTTGGGTAGTTAGGCAACACTTTTGAACTTGGAATACCTCCCGGCGACTGCGCGATGGAACTGGGCTGTCGATTGTCGTCGCTTTAGTTGCACCTAAATCAAGAGAGATCGACCATTTTAGCGGCGCAGTTATCGAATGGGTTCTGTTGCAACCTTTTGATTAGCAGCGCTGTGGCAAGGAACCTTCGATCGTTTCGGAAGGTTACAATGTTCAAAGGCCGTCGTGATCCTGCTTTGCGCGCGCTGTACCTGGCCTACAATCTGAGCCGGCGCGATCTTGAGGAGATGATGGCCGAGCGCATTACGGTCGATCACACGTCCATCCACCACTGACGTTCGTTTCCAGCCCTTGTTGCTCGAGCGCTTCAACCGGCGCAAGCGTAGTGTGACCGGCAAATGGCATGTCGACGAGACCTACATCAAAGTCGGCGGCCAGTGGCGCCATGGACAATGTCGGTGACACAGTCGAGTTTTGGTTCAGCTAGGAGCGCGACCTGCCGGCGGCCAGGGGCTTCTTCACAAAGGCGCTGGAGCGTCATGGCCGACCGGATCGCGTCGTCAATCGACGGGAGCCAGACCAACCACGAGCCGATCGTTTCCTGCGACACCATAATCGCTCTTCGATCGCTCTTCGGTCGCCAGCCGCTCCATGCTGCTGGCGCCATAAAAGCCGTAGCATTCCGTTCATCGATCCAAGATATGGCTGGCGTCGCCAGGCATCGAGATGGGTCCGCCATGGCACAGAACGACCACATCCGGCCGCCGCGCTCGCGCCGCGTGCGCGATTCCGCCGACGTCCTGCACCGCAATCGTCAAGGGTCCGCCGCTTAGACTAGGGCACCGATCTTGCCGCCAGTGGTCAGGCCCATATGCGCAACAATGTCAGCGCCGGCATCGACCATCGCCTCGCAGAAATGCCGGACCACTGAGAGATTGTGCGCAATGAAGAGGAAGGGCAGCCCATGCTCGGCCTGCAGGTCCCGCTAGAGGTTCAGAATCCGGGCCTGAACGGAAACGTCCAGCGCCGAAACCGCTTCGTCCGCGATGACCAGCTCGGGGTTCATCGCCAGGGCGAGGGCGATGCCGATGCGCTGCCTTTGCCCGCCCGAAAGGGCATGCGGGTAGTGCTGGATATATTCGGCGCTGAGACCGACCCGCGACAACAAGCCCGCGACCCGGTCGCGTATCCGACGCCGCGACAGCTCGCGGGCGACAACCGCCGGAATTGTGCATGGCTGTTGAGCGCAGACTCGACTTCTCTGGATGAGCAGACCGAGTGGTTCCTTCACCATCTCCACGAAAATGCGCCGGAGCTTTCGATCGCGGGCGACCTCGCCCGCCTTTTTGCTCCAGCGACACGCAGCGACGATGATGCCGGCCTCGAGCAATGGATCGCCGATGCCACGGACAGTGAGCTGACCTCCCTTGCAGCAGGCATCCGCCATGACATTGAGGCTGTTCGGGCGGCATTCAGCACCGAGCCCTGGAGCACGAGCCCGGTCGAAGGTCGAAGGCCAGATCAACCACCTCAAAAAGCGCCAGATGTACGGGCGCGCCGCCTATCCACTCCTCCGGAGCCGACTGCTGGCAGCCGCTTGACGCTACCGGACAAAGGGACACCCGAAAAAAGTAGTCCCTGCACCAAATATGCGGCAGAACCTACTGTCGCGGGTTGCGCAGCATTATTGCATCCTGGAGGGGGGCGTGCCCACCATGAGAGCCCTGCGCATGCGCCCCTGGGAAGGTCATTGGGTAGGCGCGACGCTTTTCGTTAATCCGTAATCCGAAGCAGTTCCACAAAGCTGGAGCTATCGCGGTCTATCCGCGCATCGGGCACGAGGACGCCGCCCCAAAGGTGATGCCGCTCGGTGCCGATGTCCTCTATGCACCAAATGCAGCTGAGATGTTTCCGGAAGGCCTCGCCACCACCGTTTTCGTAATGCGTGGTAAGCGAAGGCCTGTGCGGCGCGTTCCGCGCGGTCAGTTCGACGGCGGGGGCACCGTGGTGGTGAAGCTCTTTTTCCGTGGGAAATCCCATTTTGGTCCGAAGCTGTGCAGATCGAACACAGTCTCCGCCATTGGCAACAATAGGCGCGAAATCGCATCCGCGACGCGTTCAGTTACCGATCCGTCGGCGCGGCCCGGAAACACTCGATTGAGATTGAACCCATCGACCGGCGTATTCCGGCTCCCCGCCTGCACAGCCGGTGGATTGAGCACCGGTACGACGATAGCTCTTCCACAATGCGTTAGGGGCAGCCACTCAATAAGCCTTCGCGCAACAATCGGCCCCTCCAATTCATCGCCATGACATCCGCCCGTGATAAGGAGGCGCGATCCCTCCCCTTTGTTGAGGCTGAAGACCGGGAGCGAAAGAGCTTCGCAATCGGCGCCTTTTGGGACAATAAGATGCCCTTTGCTCGTGCCGGGCTTGTCGAGATCGAATGTAAGATGTGGTTCTTCGCCCATTGTTTAACTTCATTGATGTGGATATTGCGAGACTGGCGTCAGAATGTTCCGTGCAATTTAGCGCAGAGATAGATAACTGCTCAGTGATGCTGGGTCACCAGGATGCCGCAAATCACGGGTCGAAAGTGCGTCGCGACTTTCGGGGATAAGGAAGCCAATTCGCCTTTGAGCGCCTCATAGTGATGAGCCGGGCTTCAGCCTTATCACTCCAACGTCGTTCTCAATGGCGATTTGGGTCCCAAATGGCTCCGACAGGTTCTGTAGACGTTCCAGAATGGCTTTTGCTTGCGGCCCGGTGATCAGCCGGGGGATGCCACGGTTGGCAAACCTCTTAGCGAAGCCGAGCTCGATTGGATATAGCCGCAGTTCGGCAAGCCGGTTCTGCTCAAATCGGCTGACGGCGATGACGCTCTCGTAGAAGATGGGTGAGGCGAGCGCCCCCACAAAGCCGTCTGCCGTGGGATATCCTTTCGTCTCTTCATCGACCGTCACCTCGGCATCCGTGACGGTTCGTGGGTCCTTGCCGTAGAGGGCGAACATGTCAGCACCCACGGGCGTCCGCAGGTCGTCGTAGAAGAAATTCCCAAGGCTATAGAGGATCGGGCGGCCTTTGTAGATCTCAATGCCTCGCAACTGGTGCGGCCCGTGTCCGACATATGCATCGGCTCCCACGTCGATCATTTTACGCGCAAAGGATTGCTCGTAGTCCGCCGGTTCCTGGCTCCAGTTTCCGGGCTCGTGACAATGGTTGGTGACGATGCAGAAGTCGGAGAACTGCTTGCCCCGGCGAACGTTTCGCAGAATATCGGCGAGGTCGCCTGCGTCGGGTTCATAGCTCCAACCGGCCTTGGCGCCCGCTTTGAACGTGACTCCGGCGAGCGCCACCCGGTTCGGGTCCCTATGGCCCGGATTATCGCCGGGCAGTATATCGCGCACTTGCCGCAAATTTTCGAGCATCGCAGGCGGGATTACAACGCTCTGCGCCAGACGAAGGGCGTAGAGTCCGGGTCTGCCCGGCGCTTCGCCGGCGGGATCGCACGCCCGGGACATTGGCGTGAAGGACGTAGTAAATGACACGAGCGCCACCCGTCCCCGCGCGGTCTCCAGAAAGCGGGCGGCGCCGGCTTCTGCAAGGCTCTCACCCGCACCCGCATGGATGATACCGCTTTCATCGAGGATACGGCCGGTCTCGCGCATCCCTTCAAGGCCCCAGTCAAGTGTATGGTTATTTGCACGCCCCATGATGTTGAAGCCCATTGCCTTCAGATCGGGTCCGACCTCTGGAAGGCTGATGTGATACGCACCGCCGTACTCGGCTTGTGGACTTCCCTTGAACGACCGGATATCGAAGAGGAGGGTTTCCATATTGCCGAAGGTGGCATCCGCATTGCGAAGGACCTCGACGACGTCGCCGAAGCCGGGATGCCGACCGCTCATTAGCGGCCGGGCCACGATGAGGTCGCCGACTGCGACCATTGTGAAGCCGTCCGCAACATTCGTTTCGATTGAACCGACCGTGTCGTAGCCATCACCCCGGCGAGCTGGATGGGAACCGGTATCGTGTGAATTTTCTTCCATTGCTTCCTCAATAGGTTGACTGCTTACTGACCGCATAACCTGTCGTGGCCGAGGCATTCGCCGCTTCAGCCAGCTGGTCCGGGATGCCTATAGCCGGAGCGCGCACATGACAGGCTACGACGCGCCCGTCCTCCATCGGCACCAAAGGCGGTACGTCGGTGCGGCACCGCTCCACCGCGAGCTGGCAGCGCGGGTGGAACGCGCACCCGCTCGGCGGGTTGATGGGGCTTGGCACCTCGCCCTCCACGGGCGCCTGCAGCCCAACCCGCGTCGGATCCGGCACCGGAGCTGCCGCGACTAGCGCCTCGGTGTAGGGATGGACTGGGTTGACGAACAGCGCCTCGCTCGGGGCGAGCTCGACGATGCGCCCCAGGTACATGACCGCTACGCGATGCGCGATATGCTCCACGACGCCGAGGTCATGCGAGATGAAGACGAATGCGATGCCCATCTGCTGCTGGACATCCAGAAGCAGGTTCAGAATCTGCGCCTGCACGGATACGTCAAGGGCTGACACCGCTTCGTCGGCGATCATGAGAGACGGGCTCAGCGACAAGGCGCGTGCAATGCCGAGCCGCTGGCGCTGACCGCCCGACAATTCCGACGGAAGCCTATGCATCATGTCGGGCGACATTCCGACTTTTCGGAGAAGCTCCGCAGCAAGCGCGTTACGCTGCTTCCGGCTGAGACGCTCAAAGTTCTCAACCGGTTCCGTAATGATTTGCCCGGCAGTTAGGCGTGGGTTCAGCGACGAGTAGGGATCCTGAAAGACCATCTGCATCCTATGGCGCCACGCGCGAAGCGAGTCCTTCTTGAAGCCCGCAATATCGGTGCCGTCGATCAGCACGCGCCCCCTAGTCGGCTGCACGAGCCGCATCAGGAGCCGCGCCACGGTGGACTTGCCGCAGCCGGATTCACCGACGATGCACAGCGTCTCGCCCGCTTCGACGGAAAAGGATACATCCTCCACCGCCCGGATAACCGAAATGCTTTTCTTGAAGATTCCCGAGCCAAGCGGATAGTGCTTGGTCAGATTCTCGACTTTCAGCAAAGGACCGTTCATGCGCCCATCACCTCTTCGGCGCGCCAGCAGGCCGCCGTGTGGCTTGACCCGACATCTCGCAGGACCGGCGTCTTTTCGCGACATATGTCGCTAGGGAACGGGCAGCGAGGCGCAAAGCTGCACCCGACAATGGGCTCGCGCAGACTTGGGACAATGCCGGGGATTTCCGGAAGGCGGTGCAGACGGCCTCGCCGCGGATCAGGCACCGATCGCATCAGGCCCTGGGTGTAGGGATGCGCCGGACGCGCGAACAGATCAGTAACGGTCGCTTGTTCTACGATACGGCCGGCATACATCACGATTACGCGTTGGCATGTCTCGGCTACAACGCCCAGATCATGTGTGATAAACATGACGGCCGTTCCCGTGCGATCTTTCAGATCGATGATGAGCCGCAGGATCTGCGCCTGGATAGTGACGTCAAGCGCAGTCGTTGGCTCGTCGGCGATCAACAGCTCCGGCGAGCAGGCCAGGGCCATGGCGATCATGGCGCGCTGGCGCATCCCGCCCGACATTTCGTGAGGATAGTTGTTGACCCGCCGCTCGGGATCCGCGATGCGGACGAGACGCAGCATCTCTTCAGCCTTTGCAATGGCAACGGACCGCGAGGCCTTGGTGTGGATCTGAACCGCTTCGGCGATCTGGTGGCCGACCGTATAGACTGGGTTCAAGCTCGTCATCGGCTCCTGGAAGATCATGGCGATCTGGTCGCCGCGGATCCTTCGCATCTCTCGATCGGATAGCTCAAGAAGGTCGCGTCCGTGAAAGCGGACCTCGCCCCCCACCGTCCTGGCGGACAGCTTCGGCAGCAGGCGAAGGATGGAGAGGGCAGTGACGCTCTTCCCGCATCCGGATTCGCCGACGACGCCGAGCGTCTCGCCTTTTTTAACCTGGAAGCTGATGCCGCCCAAGGCGCGAGTAACGCTTTCTTCGCCGTAAAAGTGCGTCTCAAGATCGCGAACGTCGAGAAGCACGTCGTTGCCTGCTGTTTGATGCATATGCATGTTAGCGCCTCCGCTTCGCGCGGGGGTCGAACAAGTCGCGCAGGCCATCGCCGAGTAGGTTGACGGCAAGGACGGTGACGGAAAGGCAGATACCAGGGGCGAAGATCGTCAGCGGCGCGATGGCAAGATACAGCCGCGAGCTGGCGATCATGTTGCCCCAGCTTGGAATCTCGGGCGGCACGCCCACGCCGAGGAAGCTCAGCCCCGCCTCGGTCATGATCGCGCTGGCGCAGACGGTAGCGCACTGGACCATCAGCGGCGGAATGGTGCTCGGCAGGATGTGCCGCCATAGCACCCTCGGCACGCGCGCACCGCCGCAGAGCGCGGCCTCCACATAGGGACGCTCGCGAACACTCAGAACAACCGAACGAACCAGCCGCGCGACGGCTGGCGTTTCGGGTATCGCGATTGCGACGATGAGGATGCCGATTCCGGCGCCTGTCAGAGAAAGGAGGGCAATCGCTAGCAGAATCGTCGGGATCGACATCAGGCCATCCATGACCCGCATAACGGCATTGTCGAAGCTGCGGCTGTAGCCAGCGATGACACCGATCAGAGCCCCGGCAAGTGCCGCGCATGCCGCCGACATCAATCCCACCATGAGGGAGATCCGGGCGCCGAAGATCGTTCGCGCAAACACGTCCCGGCCCAGATTGTCGCTCCCGAACCACATCTCGGTGGAAGGCGGCTGCAGGCGCTTGAACGGATCCATGTCCACCGGATCGCTGGCGTAAAGCGGGGCGGCAAGCGCCAGAATGATCAGGAGCGCCACCAGGCCGCCGCCGACCAGGACCAGCGGGTGTCGCTTTGCCAGACGGGGAAGATCGGATAGCTGCAGCCGAGCCATCGGCACGGCTTCAACTGGTGCGGAGAGGAGCGTCATATCAGTACCGGATCCGGGGATCGATCAGCGTGTAGGCCAGATCGACCGTGAGGTTGATAAGGACGTACAGACCCGAAGTCAGGATGAGCACGCTCTGGATTATGGGATAGTCGCGATTGTTGATCGCATCGACGACCAGACGACCGATACCGGCGATGTTGAACACGGTTTCCGTGAGGACAACCCCACCGATCAGATAGGCGAAGCTTATGCCGATCGCGGTCAGGATGGGGACGCCGGCATTCTTCAGAGCATGGTGGAAAAGCATGGCATAGGACGAAGCACCCTTCGCAACGGCCGTTCGCATGTAGTCTTCCGACAGGACCTCGAGCATGCTCGCCCTCGTAACCCGGGCGATGAACGCGATGTAGCCAAGACTTAGCGCCAGTGTGGGCAGGACCAGGTGCACAAACCAAGGCCCGAGGCCACCATCGATCGGCACATATCCCTGGACCGGTAGCCAGCATGCTTTGATAGCTAAGAAGTATATGAGAAAATAGCCGATTACAAAGACCGGCACGGAATACCCAAACGCCGACAAGGCCGCCAGGAGGCGATCGACGAGCCCGCCAGTTCGCCACGCGGCAAGGATGCCGAAGGAGAGCCCGACCGAAACCGAAAGGATCATCGTCAGGATCGACAGGGAAAGGGTCGGTTCAAGCCGCTGCGACATGAGCTCGAGAACCGGTCGTCCAGAAAAGATCGAGGTGCCGAAATCACCGCTGAGCATGTCGAGCACCCAACGTACGAATTGAACCGGCATAGGATCGTTCAGGCCCAGCTTTTCACGGATTCCGGCGATCATCTCTGGCGTCGCGTTGCGGCCAGCGATGATGTCCGCCGGGTCTCCGGGCGCCAACCTAAGAAGCAGAAATACGAAAATCCCGACCATCGCCATGACGGCGATGGTCGAGACTATCCTGCGGAGGAGATAGGCAGCCATCGTGGGTCTCAGCTCTTCTGCATGTTCCACATCGGGGTACAATCTGGCATGTTGATTAGGCCGGTGAGCGATTTGCGGTTCGCGGTCGGCGAGATAGCTTCACCCAGCAGAACGGTGCCTACAAAATTCCAGTGTACTTGTTGCATCTTGCGGGCCAGCGCTTTGCGCTCTGCCGTGTCGACATTCGCCCATTTGGCGCGAAGAGCCTCATACTCGTCGCTCTTCGGCCAGCCGTACCAACCGTTCTCGCCATTGGCGCTTAGAGTGGGGTTTCCGACCGGATCGGTGCGGGAGAAATCGGACTCGCTCGTGATGAAAATGCTCCAGCCGCCGTTCTCAACGGAGCCCTTGTTCGCGCGGCGGGCGATGAGCCCGCCCCAGTCGCTCGGAGCGAGCTCCGCATTCGCGCCAATTTTGCGTAGCGTGGCCGCTAAATATTGCGCCATATTGTTGGCCGCCGCCCAGTCCGTGGGATCAAGAATGACGATCTTTTCGCCAGCATATCCTGCCTCCTTCAAGAGTTGCTTAGTTTTTTCCGGATCGCCGCCCTTTTTGAACCATCCCGTATTTTCACGATTCGAATAGAATGTATCATTTCCAAAATACGAAGTGATGGTGCGGGAGTATTCCGGGGGGTACGTAGTGCGCATGACTGCCTCCTGATCGATCAGGCTAAGCATTGCTTGGCGTACCTTGACGTTGTCAAACGGCTTCTGCAGACAGTTCATCCGCATGAAAAATACCTGGTTCGACTTTGGGGTGCGGAGTTCGATGTTAGAATCGCTCTGGATGAGTGGGTAAAGATCGGGAGATGGCGATCCGATGTAGTCAACTTCACCTGCCTGCAACGCGGCGAAAGCAGTCTGCTGATTGCCGAATAAACCTATGTCCCAAATGACACGATCGACCTTGACCACCTTCCCGCCGGCCAAGCCATCTGAAGTTTCCGCACGCGGCACATATTTTTCGTTGCGGTCGTAGGTGAAATTCGCGCCCGGCTTCGCAAGGGCCCCATTGAACTTAAATGGTCCCGATCCGATATTCGAGGTCACCTGCTCGGTTGCGGGCCGATCTGCGTCTTTCTCGCGCATCATGAACGGGACTGGTCCAGCCACTTTCGCGAGCAGATCGAGCAGAGCCCCCAACGGTTCCTTGAGCGCGATGGTGAAGGTCTTGTCGTCCTTCTTCGAGATATCCTTGGTCCGCGAAATGATCAGTTGTCCGCCGGGATCCACCTGGCCCCACCGGCGAATAGACGCCACACAGTCCGCCGCAGTAACGGCGCTGCCGTCGTGCCAGCCCAAGCCATCCCGGAGCTCGAACGTATAGATCTTTTTGTCGTCGGAAACGCCCCACTTCCCCACCATTTGCGGCTGAGGCATATACTTGGAATCAGACGCAAACAGCGTGTCGTAAATCGCCAAGCCATGGGTGACAGTGTCGGTAGACGTCGTCAACATCGGATCGAAGACGCTGAGGTTACCAAGCACCATCCGGACCGTCCGGGAGTCGGCCGGTGCTGTTTGTGCCCGCCGGACTGATGGGAAGGATACCGCTGTTCCGGCGGCCAAGCCTACCTTAATGAGATCGCGTCGAGAGATTGTCATGTTTTATCCCCCTTTTGAGTCAATGATCCACGCCAACTTGGTAGTAACATCGAGTCGGCGGCAACTTTTCGCGGCCCAGCAGAATGAAACTTCCATTGTCATGGCCGCACACGTACTGCCGACTAGGCTCACCCGTCGGCAGTGCGTCTACCCGCTCACCCCGATCCGACAGGCCGCCCCCGCGTCTACCGCGGACCATCGCAGTGATACCTATTTCGGCAAATGTTCCGCTTTGACGTGATTGGTATCGAACGAAGGCAGCTCCTCCACAAGGATTCCTGCTGTGTCTTCCACTTTGCGTCAAATTCAGTTTGTGTATCGCTGTCATCTGGGGCCGAGATGGTGCTGGTAGCGCCTGACTTCCATGCCCAGCTTGACACAAAAGAAAGGACGAAAAGAAGCCTGATAGAGCTACCTCGCGATGAGGCCGCCGGTACTGCGCAAAGTTCGTGGGAAAGTACTTCACGCGCTTCCGGCCGGCCGAACGACCAGGCGCAGTCGAGCCATGCTCACGCGCCTTCTGACGCGGTTCCTTTCGATCAACAGCCCGATTTTGACGGCGATGGGCGTGAATTGCCACCTGCATCGCCTTGAACCCTTCTTCTCTGACTTCCCTTGGGGATATCCTAAAGTGCCTCATAGGCTTCCCAAACAGCATGTTTGGGAATTTCGAACGGCTTTCCGTTACCCAAAGGTTCCTCCCGCATGACGGTTGACCTTTCGATAAAGCCGGACATTTGCGCCTTCGCTCCAACGCCATTACCGCACCTTCTTCACTACTGCACGCAACTCTTTCCCTGTGCCCCGCATCCGTACTCGATCCTCATGGGGCTTCCACTTGGACGTCTCCCTTTGCATCGGGGCGACAGGTTCCCACGTTCCGCACAAGAGCCTGACGCAAGAGTCACGCCACTTTCATCCCGGATGCCCATCTATGCACTTTCGACACGTCTTCAGCGGTTCGCTCACGCTCGTCTCCTTGCTATCAAATCCGGCCTTTTCCACATCGCTCACCGCCATCGCTCTTTACGACACAGCTTGAGGTAGTTTGAAGCTGCTCCTTCAATCCGGCTCCGAGGGGCCAAGCGCTCATCTCCTGTGCAGCATGGCTGCTTGGGAAGTGCCTAAATCATAGCTCCTCCCCTTCGCGCGTTCGTGCGCACCTTTATCCACGTGCCAGACATCATCTTTCCTCGGCGACTTGCGGCCTTTGCCGCGCGTATAATCAGGGCCGTGCTTTCGGCACCATCGGCGGATGGTCTCGTAGGAAAAGACGATCCCGCGATCGAGCAGTATCTCCTCCACATTGCGCAGCCTCAGATGTTGATTGATAGGCGCAGCCGTTCGGAACGCTTGCCGTATTGCGCGCGCTCCAGCACCTTCACGATCGACGTGAGGTTGGCGATCCGCTCAGGCGCTTCTCTCGACGGCCGTCATCCGGGCGACCTCCGCCGTCGCTGCTGCAAGCTGAGCTTCGTTTGCAACCCGTTCGCTGGCCATCGCGAGCATCATCGCCTTCAGCGTATCGACGTCGTCCGGCAGGTCGGGAGCAGGCAAAACCATGCGGGAAGGAGAGCACAAAAACAGCCGCTTTCCCAACCATTGCAGTCACATGATTCATCTTGCCGCAGGCCTGATTCAGCCTGTCAACAACGGTCGGCGAACCCTGGCCGGCCGGATTTTCTTCGAATCGAGCCCAGTCAGGAGCGCCATCAGTTGCGAATGGTTGAGACGCATGGCGCGGCGCCGATATCACCGGCCAGCAGAAGCTGTGCTCTTCCAGGGTTTTCGAGTAAAGGCAGACTCCGCTGCCGTCCCACCCACACTATGCGAACACGGTCCGCTCGCTTCGAGCGGAACGCGTGAAGCGCTCCAGAGAACGTCGAGACCGCCATCCCTCACTAGAGCCATCAGCGATGCGGCTTCCTTGCGGAAGTCGACCGGCTGGCACGACACGTAAACGACAACACCCTGAGGCGATCATGCCTTGCGCACCGCAAGCACCTCTGAGCAGGTGCCGCCCGATTTGCTCACGCGGCCGAGTCTTCGCCTCGGCGGATTCGTCGATCCCCCTAAGCCGCCTCGCGTTAGCCGGTGGCCTTGCGATTAGCCCGGGCCTCGGCGAGCAGGCACAAAATTTCGTAGGCCACATTGACGGTAGAGATGGCAGTGTGGCCGGTCGGGTCGAGTAGCGGCAGCAGCTCGACGACGTCTGCGCCGATAACGTCGACGCCACGTAGTCCGCGCATGATTACCTGTACGTCCCGCACGCTAAGCTCCCCCGGAGCGGGCGCTTGGGTACCTTGGACGTAAGCGATGTCGAGTGCGTCGATATCGAAGCTGAGGAAGGTCGGTTGCTCGCCGACCACCTCACGGATGCGAGTGATCACGCCCTGGCGGCCGAGCGCGGCACAATCGTCGTCGGTCAAAACGGTGACTCCCTGCGTCCGGGCCCAATCCAAGCATTCGATACTGCGCATTACGCGTATACCGATCATGATGTAGCGCTTAGGGTCAACCAGTCCCTCCTCGATGGCTCGTCGGAATCCGGTGGCGCAGTTGATACGGCTGCCGCCAACCTCGTCTTCCGTATCGGGGTGGGCGTCGAAATGAATCATTCCAAAGGGCACCTTTGCTCCTGCCTGAGCCATGCCCCGCATGATCAACAACGTGATGGTATGGTCGCCGCCGATCCCCAGGGGCGCGGCCCCGGCTGCAGCGATACGCGCGAAGAAGTCGGAGATGCCTCGAATCGATTGCTCCCAGTTCATGACATCGACCGGGGCGTCCCCAACATCCGCGATATGGCACCAGGTGAAAGGCGCGCGGCCAGTGAGCGCGTGAGCCCGCCAATTTCCGGAGAAGGTGCGCGCTTGGTCCGGACCAAATCGTTGGCCGATCCTGCTGCCGAATGTGCCTTGGTCGAAGGGTACGCCCGCTATGGCGATATCCAAGCCCTCTGGTCCGGGCCGCTTCTCCGCGTTCAACAGCCCGTACTGGCTGGAGAACTGTCCGACGATGCGTTCATTCATTGTTTTTCCTCCTGTTTGCACCTAGAGCTGACGAGTATGGCGACGCGGCTTCGTATTTCCACGACAGCACCTAGCAGTGAATTATGTAATAGATGGCATTAATGGAACTATATGTGGATTAAACCCGACCGCTTCGTCCATTGTAGTTTCTATATGGTCATCATCTGGCTTCGAGATGGTGCCGTAAGTGCAACGGGACGTGGTTGGAATTGCCCTTAACTAGGATGCATACGAAGCCGGCCTAACATGCCTCGGCGGATCGACACCGCTGTCTCTTTCATCGATAGGTCCAGCCCGATAGAGTCGTCCTGTTCTCCATTCGATGAGTGAGGCCCGTTCTTCCATCTTATCGGAGAACTGCCACCCGCCACTCGGGTTGCGAAGTGTATTATCTTCTTCGACCCACCATAGCGACATGCTCAGCCATGATCCCGCCCAGCACACTGCCGAAACGATTTGGGCTGGCGCAATTTGGCGAGAGCCTGTCCTGGATTACACGATACCAACGAGCGCCAGACTGGCATGCACTGCTTTATGTGGCATCCCTCACGCAGAGCTTCGACAGGATTATAATCGATGACAGCCGTTCCAGAAGGTGATCGAGGAACCGGTCGATAAATGCGAGCGCGATGCAAGAGCGTGGATGGGCGTTGTCACCCTGACCGTTGATGCGCACCACGACTTCATCCCAGGTGCCAGGCATTATCTTTCGTCGGCGACTTGAGGCGTATGCGGCGCGCATAGTCAGGGCTGTGCTTTCGGCACCATCGGCGCATGGTCTCGTAGGAAACGACGATCCCGCGATCGAGCAGCATTTCCGTATGCGGCGTCTCCGCCCCATTGATTTTTGGTTGCAACGGTCAGGTCTAGCGCTTGCAGATGGTCCTATGAGCACGTCGGGGAGTCCCGGACGTGCTCATTGTGAGGCGCTGATCCGTTGCGCATAGGCCCAGGGCATGAGGGCGTCGATGTCTTTGGCGAGGTGGCCATTGGCGAGGCTGATGAAGAGATCGCGCAGGTAGGCGTATGGTTCAACGCTGTTTATCTTGCATGTGCCGATCAGGCTGGCGAAACGGGCCCAATTACGGCCGCCTTCATCATGGCCGGCAAAGAGAGCATTGCGGCGGTTCATGGCTGGACTTCTGATCGCGTTTTCGACGAGGTTGGAGTCGATGTCGACGCGGCCGTCGTCCAGGAACAGCCGGAAGCCGGCCTGGCGTTTCAGCATATAGGCCATGGCCTCGCCGAGGTCGGACTTGCGCGAGACGCGTGCGGCCTGAGCTGTCAGCCAGGTGAAGAACTCGTCCACCAGCGGGCGGGACAGGTTCTGGCGGACAGACCGGCGATGTTCGGGATCACAAGCTCGGATGCTGTCCTCGATCGTGTAGAGGGCGGCGATGCGCAACAACGCCTCGTCGACGATGGGCGACCCCTTCTTCGGCTGGGACTTGATCAGTTTTCTGCGGCCATGTGCCCAGCAGAAGGCCAGCCTCAACGGATCGCCGCCCGTGCGTTTTGGCGTGGCGAGGTGGGAGTAGCCGCCATAGGCATCTACCTGGATCGTGCCGTTGAAGCCGTCGAGGATTTCTGCGGCATATTCACCTTTACGGCCAGGCCGATAATGGAACACCACGCCCGGCGGCGCCGATCCGTTCCAGCCGCGGTCGTCGCGCAGAATAGCCCAGAGATAGCCAGTTTTCGTCTTGCCGCGCCCGGGATCCAACACCGGAGCCGTGGTCTCGTCGACATATAGTCGTGAGCTACCCTGTTTCAGGACCATGGCCATGTGGTCAACCACGGGCGCGATCACAGCGCCCGTCCGGCCCAGCCAGTCGGCCAGGACGGTGCGGTCGATCGGCACTCCGTGTCGGGCCATGACCGCGGCCTGCCGGTTCAGCGGCATGTGTTCGGAATGCTTGGACACGGCGATCTGCGCCAATAGGGCTTCGGTCGGCCAGCTGCCTTCCAGCAAATGCGCCGGCGCCCTGGCCTGAACCACGCCCGTGCGCCCCTTGGGGCAAGCGTATTTCGGGCGGATCGTGACGATCACCTGATAGCGCGCCGGGATATGATCGAGCCGCTCCGTCCGGTCTTCGCCAATCCGGACCATGTTCCCGCAACCGCAGGGGCAGGCAAGGCTATCAGGCTCGATCACCTGTTCGACGCGCGGCA
This sequence comes from Mesorhizobium sp. M0106, assembly GCF_040322715.1. Lineage (NCBI taxonomy): Bacteria > Pseudomonadati > Pseudomonadota > Alphaproteobacteria > Hyphomicrobiales > Phyllobacteriaceae > Mesorhizobium > Mesorhizobium sp. M0106. Next base: position 21,786 of record NZ_JAMYUA010000058.1, read on the forward strand.
GGCTCTGGGGCAGCGCGCGCGCCTTGCGTTGCCTGCGTGAAGCAGTCTTTTCGCAATTGGCTGTGCTGGCCGCGATCTTTTCCTCGACGAAGGCGATCTGGGCCTGTGTTTCGGCAATGGCCGTCTCCAGGTCCTCCAGCGCCAGTTCCATCTGCGTCGGATCGAGCTTTTCCGATTTCGGCCCGAACTTCGTGCGGCGGTAGTCCTGAACCTGGCTCTCCAGCTTCTCGATCAGTTCCTTCAACTCGGTGATGAAGGCGTCCTTTTCAGCCACCACCGCCTGCTCATGCTGGCGTGCCGCACGCTCGACCGACAGCTCGAACTGCACGGCCGCAAAAGCCGTCACCACCTCTAAAGGAAGGTCCGGGAACCGGCTGAGATCGATAGGCGCAGACATGCGCCTTCATAGCAAATCGAAGCAAAAAGCCCAATAAAACAAGCGCCAAAACCGAACAGGTGAGTCACCCTGCCGCAGTTGGCGGCGCTACCCGCTGCGCCACCACGCGTCGCCAGTCAAGACCTTCGAACAAGGCTTCGAACTGCCCCCGCGACAGCCGCATCGTTCCATCCTGCACTTTGGGCCAGGCAAAGCTGCCCTGTTCCAGGATTTTGTAGGTCAGCACCATTCCGGTGCCATCCCATACCAGGATTTTTAGACGATCCCCGCGCTTCGACCGGAAGATCACGGTGACTCCGGAATGCGGATCAAGCTTCAACTCGGTCTGCACCTTCAATGCCAGCGCCTGATGGCCACAGCGGAAGTCCACCGGCCGCGTCGCGATCAGGATCGGTAATCGTTGGCCCGCGACGATCATGCCGTCCCGCGCATCGCGCGCACCAAGGCCGCGACCCGATCAACCGGTACATCGCCGGGAACCCTAACCACCAGGTCTGCGCCTAGTTCCACCGTCACGATCCCGGAAATGATCTCAACCGGCTCCCGAACCGGCAAAGCATCGGTAGCCGTCTTCGGCTCCGCCGTAATCGCAAGTGGCACAAAGGCGGGTTCGACAGGCCCGTTCTCAAAGGGCGGCACGGCCGTCATCAGTTCAGCAGGCAGCGTCAGAAGACCCTGACGCGCCTGCCGTCGCCAGTCCGAAAGCTGATGCGCAGCGAGATCATAAAGACGCGCAACATCAACAACCCGCGCACCGGGCTGAAGGCTCTCCGCTACAATCCGCGCCTTCAGATCATTCGGCCACCGCCGGTTTCCACGACGAGGCTCGACAACTTCGCATCGCCCAACAAATCCCTCACCATCCGCCATGCCAAATCTCCAGCTCTTGCCGAAAATCTTCTGGCAGAAACCTCAATGTTCACAAACACGCGAAATCAATGGGATGTAGGCGGCGCATACGCATTTCCTCCATATCGCGCAGGCTCAAATTGAAGCGGAAGTAGAGCCAGACAGTACGGCCACGATTTCGATCGGATAGCGGTGGTTCTTGTAGGTCTGTGCACTCACAGTCATGGCTGTGCTGCTACCTCAACTTCCTTACCGCTCAAACACCGTGACAACGCCGGGCGAGGATATGGTACGCTGCCTCAGCAGTTCAAGCTCGGCATATTCTCGACCGAGTCGACAAGTGCCTGCACGACGGCCTGGATGGCAGGGCTGCTCTTCTTCCGGGTGATGAATGTAAAACGAATTTTGGCCTCGCCGCGACGTGGCGGTCAGGCACACTACCCGGCCTAGCCGAAGGTACTCCTCAACGTAGCCCGCCCAGGCGAGGGCAGCGCCGCGCCCCGCGATGGTCTCACCATCATAGACAAAAAGCTGGTGAACCGCAGGCCATCGAGTTCCCGCTCGGTGCCGATCCAAGATTCCCAGCTGTCAACGGCACCCGGTTGCGTGGTCAGGTGCAGAACCGGAACATCGAGGAATGCCTTGGGGTTCTCCGACGCGACTGCCGGATACAGCACAAGGAAGGCCGGCGAGCACACCGGAAACCACTCGCCGTCGAACAGCTTGGTGGCTACGAGGCTAGGCCAGTCCTCGGGCCTTCCGAAACGGAGGGGAAGCGCCTCGTCAAGCTCATCGAACCTCCTGTAATCGGAGGACGTCAGCAACATCACCTGGCCGTTGGGAAACCGTGAGTGCACGGACTGCCTGAAAAGTGCCAGGTCGTCCTCACGCGGCCACATTTCAGACGTGACAACGCCTGCAGCGCTTCGTCTCGATCTTCTCAGCCCGCCGTAATCTCTTCATCCCCAGTCACGCTCCGCATTTCAGATCCATTCCATCGCCTCAATGCTATGGCGGAATGGAAAGCTGTGCCCCGAGCCCTCGCCTGTTATCCCTGTCAGCGGTCCTTTCACGTCCAACCTCTGATAACCTCACAGCGCCTTCAAAGCTGGTTGCTAGGCTCACTTACATGCACTCTGCATAAAGCCTTCTTGCCGAGCATAAGGTAAGGTTCACCGGGTTTCCGCCTGCGCTAGGGTCCTCGATGGCCATGGATGCGAGTTCCTCGATGCGGTCGCTGCCCACGCCGAAAGCGGTTAGATTTTCGGGAACGCCGAGTTGGGCGCGTAGCGACAGAACATAGTCATAGAAGCCGTCGAAGCCGCCAGAAATGCCGAGGTAAGCCGCCGCGCGGGCGATCTTCTCTTCGATGGCGGAGCGGTTGAACTTCAGAACCATGGGCATCACCACCGCATTGGTCATGCCGTGATGGGTGTTGTAGACTGCGCCGATCGGGTGCGACAGCGCGTGGATGGCGCCGAGGCCCTTCTGAAAGGCGACGGCGCCCATGGCAGCGGCCGACATCATATTGGTGCGGGCCTCAATGTCAGTGCCATCCTGATAAGCGAGCGGCAGATATTCTTTCACGAGCCGCATGCCTTCGAGCGCAATTCCTTGGCTCATCGGATGATAGAAGGGCGAGTAATAGGCTTCGAGGCAGTGGGCAAAGGCATCTATCCCCGTGCCGGCGGTGATGATCTTCGGCATGCCGACCGTCAGTTCCGGATCGCAGATCACGACGCCGGGCAGGAATTTCGGATGGAGGATGATCTTCTTTACATGCGTCTTCGAATTGGTAATGACCGAGGCGCGGCCGACTTCCGAGCCGGTGCCGGCGGTTGTCGGCACAGCGACGATGGGCGCAATGCCTTCAACCGCGGCGCGGGTCCACCAGTCTCCAATGTCTTCGAAGTCCCAGACGGGACGTGACTGGCCGACCATGAAGGCCACGCATTTGCCGAGGTCGAGGCCCGAGCCGCCGCCGAAAGCGACTACGCCGTCATGGCCGCCGTCACGGAAGGCCTTGATACCGGCTTCGAGGTTGATTTCGTTCGGGTTCGGATCGACATCGGCGAAGATCGCGCGGCCGAGGCCCGCACCTTCCAGTACGTCCAGCGCGCCTTGCGTGATCGGCAACGCGGAAAGGCCTCGATCGGTGATCAGGAGCGGCTTTTTCATGCCCAGCGATTTGCAGGCATCGGCCAGTTCCTTGGTTCGGCCGACGCCCATTTTCACGGTGGTCGGATAGCTCCAGTTGGCGGTAATCGTCATTTCAGAGTGCCTTCTTAAGAGGTAGGATTTCGGACGGGTCAGGTATTGGAAGCCTAGGACCGAGAGCGAGCCCCCGTTACCAGTTTCCTTGCAGCCGGGGATACGATTGGCCACAGCGGCTCGCACCGCAGGATAAATGTTGCAACGGCCAATTCTCACATAACGTACAGCGCGACAAGCAAAAGGTTAAATGCAAAACCTCAAGTTAGCGCAGAGCTAAACCTTTGGAACCCGATCGGTTAATAATCCGACATGGCCCAGCGGGAAGCCCAGGGATTTTGTGACTCAGTAAGATAGAGAGCGCGTCCACTTTAATCGAGGTCGTATCCTGCTGCGGCAAAGTAGTTGGCGCACTCCTGCGGTCCCACGAGTTTGACAATTCGCCAACGGTTTTCCACAACTCGTCGGCGGAGAGTTCCGCCTTTGACCCAAAATGGCGAACATCTCAGGGGAGCATGTCACGTTCGGTAGGAAGTCTGAAGAACGGATCGGACGTTAAGCTTGCAGACCAGACGTCACCAAGGTCTGACGATTTCCTTCTGAGGCTTGTAGGCATGCTTCAAGAAAAATGATTTTTCAGGCGCAAACACTCAGATAGTTTGCCAATCGCGCGGCCGTAGCCATTGAAAGGGTCCAACCGAGTGCACCGTGACCGCAGTTTAGGAACAGCCCCTGCACTTTTGAATGTCCGACGATCGGAAGGCTGTTCGGTGTCATCGGTCTCAAGCCGGTCCAAGCACCAACTTCTCCATCGTAGTCCCCCGCCCTGGGGAAAATCCCCCTTGCGGTTTCAAGCAGTGTATTGAACCGCTCCCGCTTGAAAACCCCATTATCAGAATCGATATCGGCGAGGCCGGCGATCCGGATCCGATCGCCAATACGGCAGAATACAGTTTTGCGCGCCGTATCGGTAACGCTTGCGGTCGGCGCATATTCCGAGACCGGAATCGTCATCGAATATCCTTGAACCGGCCAAATTGGCAGTCGGATACCTGCAGTCTTTGCCACCGCCACAGACCAAACCCCAAGTGCAAGAACGGCCCTGGTACATGGAAGCTCACCTGTATTCGTCACGACGCCTTTGAGGGTTCCATTGCGTGTCGCGATATGTTGGATGTTGGTGCCAAACATAAAGGTGACCCCATATTCTGTCTCAAGCAAAGATTTGAGATTTTGACAAAACAGATAGGAATCACCGGATTCATCGTAAGGTGACCACAATGCCCCTACAAAAGAATGACCATAGTGAATCAAAGCCGGCTCGCGTTCTATTGCCTGCTCTTTGGTGAGGATCGCTTGGTCCGCCCCATGACGGTTTTTCAACGCACTAAGCACCTCGGCTTGCTTGAGTCCCTCATGAGTGGAATAGAGGCTCATCTTTCCTGAGGTTCTATGACTGAAATCGACTTTTTCAGAGAGCTCGGCGAGACCAGCACGATTCTCCTTCGCAAGTTTCAAGGCATCGATCGTATTGCGTTCAAAACTTTTCTGGCTCGAATTAGCCAGAAACCGCAAACCCCAATTCATGAATGCTAGGGAAGGCGTCAGTTTCAACCGGAATGCCGGATCGCGGCCCAACAGGTATTTTGGAAGGTTGGCAACCATCGATGGGGAAGCCATTGCATCGGTATAAGCGTAAGCAAGCTGTGCGCCATTGCCAAAGCTAGCGCCGCCTTCAGCTGGCCCTTTCGCCGCGTCGATGACAGTAACTCCAAATCCTTTGCGCGCCAAAACATAGGCGGATGCCAACCCGACAACGCCAGCACCGAGAACAATCACTTCGCGCATGGTTAAACCTCGTTAGAAGCCGACCGAATAGCCGGGCCGCAGTCCGTGCCGAGCGCGGACAAGCGGACAAGTTGTTGCGCTGAGCGCGTTTCGGGTGGCGTGCAAACCGTTGCCGGAGCCTTGGTGGAAAATTTCCTTTAGTGAGGTCAGCTATCTGCAACAGCTTGCGTTCAGGCCCTTTGACCCAGTATGTGCGTCACGTCATTGTGCTCAGCCCTAGATCTCGGATGCGATAAGTATGCCTAATGCGGGCCCGACCTCTACTCTGTCCAAGTGGCGATCAGACGTCCATAATCTCAACATCACCTAATGCGGCGCTGACCATGACTTCGACGCGCATTTCCGGATCCCCCAATTCAACCGCGCAGCAACAACGTGTTGGCGGATTGCCCGGAACCACCCATGCATTCCAAACCTCATCCATTGCCTTGAAATCCGCCATTGACGTAATCCAGATCTCGCTGGCCAGGAGACGCGACTTATTGGTCCCGACCCTTGCCAGCAGCTCGTCGATTTTCGCCAGTGCCTCACGCGTCTGGCTGGCGACATCGCCACCCTTGTCACTGAACTGGCCCGACAAGTAGACAACACCATTATACTTGACCAGACGGCTCCGGCGGGCATTTACATCCAGGCGTTCAATCTTCATTTCTATTTCTCGTAAGAGTATTGCGTATTCATTTAAGCACGATGAAGAATTCGTGCCAGTTTATGACTCAAGGCGGGCTTCGGCTTTCGAGAGACGAAATGGTGTGGAAGCGAACACTGCGGCGCAGTCCGGGGGCGATCAGGATTCCATAATCCGCGATCTCTGCGACTTCTTCGTGTTGCCCACCCCGCAGATCAACTCGGCCAATCCGCCAAGCTTCGTATCATTGGTAATGCTTTGCCATCACAGCCACCGGATGCATAAAGTACCCTCGTCCAACTGCATCCACCGTTGCGCACCGTTTGTTGTAAAGGCCATTGTACCAGGCGATCACGACCCATGCGCCACTGTTTTCCAATGTCGTTAGCCCTTAGTTCCATGAAAAAAGTTTGCGCTCCATGGTGGTCAGGCGTTCCGGGCCTTGTTCCGTCACGAGCACCGTCTCGCTGCAGCCCATGCCGGCCGCCCCCATCAGCATGTGGAACGCCATTCCGGCCTCAAGGACCCATTCTACGCCCGGCAGGAACTCGCGGATAAATTCGCCGGCGGATGGGCGGTAATTGAGACCAAG
>NZ_JAMYUA010000059.1:0-27542 GCF_040322715.1 Mesorhizobium sp. M0106
ACTTCCGACGCCCCCCCCTCCGGCCGCCCCTCCGCCGCGCTCAAACCCCCGCCGCCTGGCGGCCGGGGCGATGGGGGCGCGGCCTACTCCCGCTGCCGGGCCCCCTGCGCCGCCGCCCACCGGGCTTCGGCCAGCGCCGCCAGCTCCGCAGCGTTGGCGCGCATCGCCTCGGCTTCCGTGCCGTAGAGGTCAATGCCGAGCTGGCGGATTTGCTGCTCCACCTGCAGGCTGGCGATGACGCGGTCATGGGCGGCGGTGCTCGCCCCGACCAGGGCAAGCTCGGCGCGCTGGGTCTCGATGGTCTGGCCCTGTCCGACGATCGTCGTGCGTGCGGACTGGATGGCGCTGAGCCGGCCATATTCGGCGGCCTTTTGCCTGATGCGCCGGATCTCGGCCTCGTCGGCCGGGACATTGTTGCGGGCGGCTTCCTCGCGGACCGCCTGCTCGAGCTGAAACGCCATGCGCAAACTGGCCGCCTCGGCCGCCGTCTTGCCGATCAGGCTAATGTCGAGCTGCTGGGCGGCGATCGTCTGGTCGAGCGAGCGCAGACGCTGCTTCTGGGCCTCGTCCAGCGTCTGCTGCGCTCTGGCGTAGGCAAGGGCGGCCGCCGTGTCGGCGCGATAGTCGCGAACACCCTTGCCCTCATTCGGGTCGAATGGCCTGGCGTCCTCGGTGGCCCGCGCCGCCCTGGCCTGTTCCTCCGGCGATCTGGCATAGAGCGAGCGGAACGCGGTCTCGCGGTCGCGCTGCAGCTGGACCAGTGCCGCCCGGTTGCCGGCAAGCCACTTCGTCAGATTGGCGCCTTCATCGCCCCGGCCGACGGTGACGCCCTGGAACGTCGCAATCGCGGCGCTCGAGCCGCGCAGATGAAGCTCCAGCGCCGCCGCTTGGTTGGCGCTGTCCTGGAGCTGCTCGGCGAAGTCGTGCGCGACCTTGCTCAGGCCGGGATCGATCCGCAGCTCGCCGAGCCGCTTCTGGACGCCGGCGGCGTCAATCTGGCCGGCCTGCATCTCAGCCGCCAGTTGCCGGAACGCGACGACACCGGCCTGGCCGAGTTTCGCGAAATCCGCGCCGGCTGGGTCCGTTGGCGAGTTCGTCGTCGCGATCGACATCTGCCGGCGGATATTGTTGAGCGTGGCGGCGAGCGTGTTCTTCTCGTCTTCGGCCTGTTTGATGGCGTCGGCCTGTGCCACCGACAGCGGCACTTTCGTCGCCTGGTCCTCATAGGCCTTGGCAGCCGCGGCGGCGAGCGGATAGGCGGCGGCGATCTCGTCGATGATCTTCTTGTGGGTTTTGAGAACGTCGTCCACCGACTGAATGTTTGTCCGCGTCAGCAGCGCATAGGCTATGGCCGCCGCGCCGGCGGCCACCAGGCCGGTCGTGACCAGGCCGACGCCAGGCACGAAACCAAGGAAGGAGGCAGCCGTCGAGGCGAGTGAGCTCCGGATCGCCGTGAGCGAACCGCCCAGACCCTTCGGCCCGCTCTCCAGCGCGTCGTAGACCTGGCCGGCCTGCGAGGCGAAGATCTGCATGGCAGGGACGCCGAGCGCAAACATGGTCACGACATCGTTGCCCTGCCGCGACAGATTGAGCAGTTGCGACGATGTGAGCCTGGCTGCACCGGCAACCGAGGTCAGGCTGGCGGCGGCGGCGGCGCCGCGCGCCCGCAGCACCGCGTCCTGGCCTGTCAGCACCTGAGTGACGCGGCTGGCGGCGGCAACAGCCTCGTCGTTGGCCGCCGCCTGGGCGTTGGCGGCGTTGGTCGCGGTGACGCCGATCGTCCGGACGGCGGCGCTCGTTTCCTCGGCCGCCGCCTTGGCGCCGGAAGCGTCGCCGCTGATGATAAGCGCGAGATTGAGGCTCACTCGCGCACCTCGTTCATGATTGCGCGGGCCTCGATCTCCATGTCGCGCAGATCGTCGAGCAGCCGCCAGGCCGGGTGACGCTTCTTCTCGCGCTTCGGCCGCGCCTCGAGCAGCACGGCGGCCGCCGCATAGTCGATGCCGATGTAGTGGAGGAAACCTGCCATGCCGCGCGCGACGACGCGCCACTGCGTCTCGCAGCCGAGAAACAGCGCCATGGATGGCATGTTCACGTCCCACACTTCAAACACGTCGTCGCTCTCTTCGTCATCCGCATCGGGCAGGTTTTCCGGCGGGACGCCCAACGCTTCCGCATCCTGCCGCGCCTGGTCGTCGGGCCGCACGGGGCGCGTCGGGTCGGTCAAGCCTTCCCGTGCCAGCGCCCAGGCGCGAGCGGCCTCTGTCAGTTTCCCTTTCGGGCCGCCGGGCTGGCGAGAGAGTTGGCGTAGGCGCCGTAGAGCGCGACCCGGTACCAGGTCTGCTGCAGCGCTTGGCGAAACGCCTCCTCGGAATAGGCGACCTCGTTGCCGTCCTCGTCGACCACGTCGCGCCAGCCGCGGCTGGCCTGGATCAGCAGATCGTGCTCACGTATCTTGCGCTCCTCAGGTGTCGGCAGCGCCGCGATCTCATTGCCGAGCGTGATTGCCGCGTCCTCGTCGACCCCGGCGAACTGATGCGTGTAGCTCATGGTCTTCCACTTGCCGGGGTTGGCAGGGTCGGGAAGCTCGATCTTGATCGGCCACCAGTAGAGATATTCCTTGGCGAGAACGAATTTCATTGCGGGGGCACTTTCCTGAGGTTTTGAACGGCAGTTGAAGAGGCGTTGAAGCCGCCTTTATTTGACGGTGATCTTCAGCTCGGTGGAGCCGAGGCTGGTCAGCATCAGCGGCAGCGAATAGTTGCGGATGTTGTCGCTCTGGCCCTCTGCCGGCCGGCCGATCTGCACCTTGTCGCTGTCGATCGCCACCGTGTTGCCGCCCACCGTGCCGTGGGTAAGCGCCAGCGCGGCCTTGGTGTGGGCGCGGGCGATTGAGAACCAATCCTTGGTGGCAAGCGATGTCGCCTTGACGACGGCGGTACCAGTCACTGAACGGTCGGTGATCTCGATGCTCTCCTCGCCAATCAGGTGGCGCGGCACGACCTGCGAGCCGGTGTCGATGTTGAGGCTCTCGGCGATCGCGGTCCAGCCATGCAGCGCCATCACCGTGTTGGCCTTGGAGACCACCACCGGGTCGATCCACATCGTCTTGGTGACGACGGGCAAGGCTTCGTCGGTGATGGTCCCGACCAGGCCTTTCATCGAGAATTGGAAGCGTGGGATGCGCTTGGGTGTGAAGCCGAGCGAGACGCTGCCGCGCATGCCGAGCAGCACATGCTTGACGCCGTCGGAGTTGTAATAGAGCCCGCTGCTCTCGAAGGCGTCGTGGATCAGATCATACTGGACGTCGACCCCGGCCGAGATCACCTGGGCAAAGCCGCAGGAGCGCAGCAGCGGGCCATAGGCCGGTGCCGTGCCCAGGGCGCCGGCGCCGGCGATCTCGACCGAGAAATTGAACTGGCCATAGTCGCCGGTCAGCAAGACGCCCTGGTGGCCGAGGAACGGCTGCATCAGATTGCGCGCCTCCTCGTCACCGGCGAGCGGCGTGAAGGCCGCGTCGGAGAGCTGGATGTAGTTGGCAGCACCGGTCGGCACCGCATCAACTCCATAGGTGGCATCCATCTTGATGAGGGCGGAAAGCTTCTTCCAGCGGCGGATCGACATGGTCTATTTCCCCTTCTTGGACGTGCTGGGCTCGATCGAGGATTGCTCCTCGGTGCCGGCCGGCTGGGCGGCTTCAGGCTCGGTGCCGGGCGGCGGCGCGGGCTCGGTGCCCTCGACCCGTGCCAGGGTGTCGTCCTTGTTCCGGATGTAGGCGCCGCCGGCGATCGGCGTTTGGATCTTGGCCATGTCAGGTTTTCTCCACGAGGTAGTAGCCGGCGCCGAACAGCTCGCGCTGCCAGACGTGGCCGTTCTTGGCTTTGAGAAGGTTCGACGAGATGTGCTCGACAACGTCGGCATTGTTGACGCTGGTCGGCTCGAAACCGATCAAGGCGCCGCGTACCGCGTCCTTGAGGATTTCGATGTCGTCGGCAGCGGCCCCGCCGGTGCCATCGGAGACGTTGCGGGTGACGATGATGACAGCGACATCAGCCTCGGTGCGCTGCAGTACGTTGCCGGTCATGCGCTCGTTTTCACCGCTGTGCTCTTCCTCGACCAGGACGAAGGCCGCGGGCGTCGTCTTGGGTTCGCCACTGAGCGAGGCCCAGGCGGCCGCGCCTGCGATCAGCCGAAAGAGCGGCGGGTCGATATCGCGCAGGCGCTGCTGGAATTCTGCGGACAGCGTCATGGCCGGGCTCCGCCATCGGCTTCGGCGCGAAAGGCGTCCTCGGCTATACGCAGGATCTCGGCCTGGTCCTCCTCGTCGACATAGAGATAAGGCCGCGCCGGGATGGTGATCGAGTGCGCGCCGATCGAGACGCGGACCGTTTCCTTGCGCTTGCGCGAGGCCTTGACGAAGCGCCGGCCGCGATTGGTCTTGCCGAAATGCAGATCCTGCTCGCGCGCCGGGATCTTCACCGCGCCGCCGAGCTGCTGGATGGCGGCGTAAATCAGGTTGGTCCCGACCGCCGCTTCAGTGTCGGTCGCTTCGCCGGTGATCGAGCTGTAGAGCCGGTTGGTGACGCGCAGCATGTGGCCGTAGCCGCGCTGGCCGCGCCCGATGCGCTTGGCGGCCGTGCGCGGGCTAAGCCGCTGCCACTTACCGGCCGGGCCGGTCTGGCGCTCGAAATGCCGCTGGGTCGAGGTGACCAGGTATGCGGCGATCGCCGACATGATCGTCCTGGGATGTTCGGCCAGGCGCTCGATGCGATCGAGTGTCGCCAGCACGGCCTGGTCGACGAGGCGGATCTGGATGCCTTCGGTCGCCATCAGAAGCCCCGCAGCTTGTCGCGGGTGAACACGCGGTTCGGCGCACTGGTCTTGATGGCGCCGCCGCCGGCCTGTTCGGGCGTCTCGCCTTCCTCCTCGATCAGGACGAGACCCTTCGAGACGTCCTTCAGCCAGGAGACCGCGGCGGCGAAGTTGCGCGAAACGATGCTGTCCTTGTCGGCCGCCTCGCCATGCAGATAGTAGCGCGCGAGATCCGCAGCGACCTTCACCAGGACCGGAGGCACGACGTTAAGCGGCAGGGTGAACTGCTTGCCGATATAGCCGTCGATGACGCCGTCGGCGTCCGCCAGGGCGCGGCCGACCACGACGCCGTCGATCGTGCTCGGCGGTATGTTCGTCCGATCCGTGAGCTGGATCAGTTCAGTGGCGCCGAAGCGGTCGACCAGATCCTGTTGGACGGCGTACATCAGGCACCCACCACGAAAAGCCAGATGAAGGCGGGCCAGGCGAGGAGTGCCCCGGCCCAGTCCAGGACCGTAAGCGTCAGCGGCACGAGCCAGATGGGCAGGAAGACATGCACGGTCAGATCAGCTCCACGACCAGGTTCGGTTCGGCGAAAAGGGCCTCCAGCTGCTCGGGGCCTTTGAACGCCTCCATGGCGTGCTCGACCGGCGCCTTGGAGTGGGCGATGCCGGCACGGCGGAACCCGTCGAGCTTCGACCGGATGCGAACGCCGCTCGGCACATCTCCGTCAGCATTGGCTGCCTGCCAGGTGTCGATCGCGGCGGCCATGCGCGGGAACTTGGAGCGGAACTCGTTCTCTGCCGTGCCGAGGCGCGTGTCCAAGTCCTTCAGGGTGCCGTAGTCCATTTCGTCCGGATCGCCTCCCGGCCCGTTGAATTCGTCGTTTGCGAGAAATTGAGGGAGCGACTCGGCGGAGCCGGCCCCATTGCCGGCTCCGCCCTGGCCCTCACTCTCCGGGGGGTTATCGGGGGAAATGGTCCCCGCCGCCTGTGGCGACGGGGCATCCGGCGCGTGCTCGACAACCGCACGGCCGGATGGTTCCACGGCAGCGTTTGTCGTCGCTACCGTGGTTGGGCTGGCCGCCGAAGCGGTTACGCTCTCTTGAATGGTGGAGCTGTTCTCCGTCGCTGCCCCCAGCGACGGAGCGGCCGGTGCCAATATGGTGGCGCCGGCTTCAGGCGAAGCATTCGCCGCGATATTCTGATCCGCGACTACTGACTTCGCATTGCGGGTTCTCGGGGCTTTCGCCATCGTTCAATCCTCGTTTCCGGGTCTTTGAAAAGGAGCCGACCAGGCTGCTTTTCGAAAACCCGCCGGCCGAAGCCGGCGGACGAATTCGGACGGGGCTTTACTTGCTCTCCGGCTCGACCGGCACTTCGGTGATGTCGAACGTGTTGGCCTTGCCGTGATGTGCGGTGAAGTACCTCTCTTCCTGCGGACCGACCGTCACGGGCCCCTGGGGAGTGCCATCGATCGAATGGGTGACGGTGGCGCGGTAGTTTCCGCCCACGTGGACTTTCACTGTCGTGGTCATAAAGTTTCCTCTTTTGGGTCTTGCGGAAGGAGCCGGGGCTCGGCTGCTTCCGAAAAACCCGCCGGCACCGTTGGGGAGCGCCGGCAGGTAAAGATGCAGATCGGCCCTGGTTAGCCGAGCAGCGGGACCTTCACGACTTCCGCCGCCTTGAACCAGATGTTGCTGTCGCCGCCGTTGATCAGCATGGTTTCGACGATCTGCTTGGCATCGGCCTCGAGCGAAGGCGGCACGATCAGCTTGGTCGGATTGATGTTGATGACCTGGCCGTTCTTCTTGCGGATCGCGGCCATGGCCTCACGCGCCGCCTGGAAATTGGCGGGGGTCAGGGTTGCCTTGGACATATGTGCGAGCTGCCACAGGCCGAAGCCGGCGTTGCAGCGGCCGTCGACGCCATACATGAACTGACCCTTCATGAAGACGTTGGTGTCGGTCTCGCGGTCCATCGGCACAAGCCTGAAGGCCTTGCGCTTCTGGAACACCATCGGCTTGATCACCCGGGTGTCGTCGACCAGATACCAGGCTGGGCCGGCACCGGCGGTGAAGTTCGAGACCGAGGTCTCCGCACCGTTCTCGTCGAAGCCGGGATGGTCGGTGTCGAAGAAGTTCTGGCCATCGTAGCAAAGGGTGGCGTCGCCCGCCTTCCAGAGTGGCCAGACGAGTTGGTCGGGAAACTCGGCCGCGTCCTGGCCCATCTGGCTGGCGATGGTCGTGTAGAAGCCGAACTGGTCATCCTCGATCGATGAGCGCTTGACGCCGATCGTGCCCTCGAACTCCTTGTTGCGGACGATGTAGGTCTGTGCCGACAGATCGTGGACGAGGCGATCGCCGACCCATTCGCGGATGCCCGGCAGATCGTCCATGCGCGGATACTCGTTCATAGCCGTGCTCGAAGGCACGTCCATGGCGACCGTCTTGTAGAGGGTCGTGGTGGTTTCGAGCCGGGCGTTGAACGCGGTGCTGAGCCCCGTGTAGACGCTGCGCAGCGTGGAAGCATTAATGTCCATCTGAAGCTTTCTCCTACTGCGCGATTTCGGCGACGACGGTCGCCGGAGTTGCGGTTGCGTTGGTGCCGCCGACCGTGAAGCTGATCACGTCGCCGGGGTTGACCTCGTTGAGAGCGGTCGGAACCGCCGTGTCCACGTCGCCCGCGGCCGAGCCGGCCTGGGTGATGGTGATGACGCCGGTGGTCACCGGAACGCCGTTGATGGCGCAGGTGATGGTGGCATCGCCGGTGGTCAGCACGCCGTCGATGACACTGCGTAGCCTGGTGATGCGGCCCTTGACGGATGCGATCGTCCTGGTGACGCCGGCGCCGACCAAGGTAGCGATGCGGGTGGCCAACGGGATCATGACCTTTTCCGCTGCCGGAATATCGATCCAGGTGCGGCCATCGCTGATGCCCGCGACGGTGCCGACGAGCAGCCGGGCGCCGGAGCCATCAAAGCTGAGCGTCTGATCGTCGACGGCGTAGACCGGCCGGCCGATGTCGACCTCGTCGGCGACGAAGATGAAGCCAAAGCAGCCGCGAAGCGTCTCGACGTTCAGGTCGCCGTCGGCGCCGTCGCGGTTGTCAACGTTGCCTTCAGCCAGGCCGACGATGGACACAGCGTTGGCGGTGCCGGCGGGAACCGCCATGCCGGTTGCCAGCAGGGCTACGATCGACTTGCGGAAGATGCGGACACCCGACTTGACCGGGTAGCCGAAACGGTCGCCGGAGCGAGCCGGGATTTCGAGATCCTTGGACGCGACCATCAGACGGTTTCCTTGTTGAGCTTGAGGGTCTCGGCGAATTTCTTCGGATCGAGGCCCATGGCATTGCAGACGGCGATGTCGGCATCCGACAGGCCTGCGTCGCCGTCCGGCTTCTTGGCCGTGCGGATCTGCGAGGCCGTCATCACCGGCGCATTGCCGACGAAGGTGTCGAAGGCCTTCAGGTCAGCCTTGGCATAGCCGAGCGCCCAATCCTTCTGGGCCGGCGCTATTTTGCCGGCCTCGATCGCGCTGTTGACTGCCTCGGTCGCCTTGTCGGCGGTCAGATCCTCGCGCAGCTTCTTCAGGTCGCCCTGGAGCTCGGTGACCATCGCGATCGGCACGAACTTGGTCGGGTCAACCTTGCCAGCGATCGCCGACTGGACGGCCGTGACGATATCGTCCGCCTTGGCGTCGGCGGCAAGGCCGGCGGCGGTGGCGAGCCTGGTGCGATCGGCGACAATCGAATTGATCGCCGTCAGGATCTCCGCCGGCTTGGCGGTTTCCGTCAGGCCGGCAGCCTTGGCGATCGCCGTGCTGCTGGTCAGATGGGCGTTGATGGCGGCGACGATGCCGTCTTCGTTCGTGCCCTTGGCGAGGCCAAGCGCAGTCAGGATCTTGTCCATGCTGTCTCCGGTGGGGTTGTCGAGAGGGAAGAGGGCACTCGCCGCGACCGCGACGAGGTCGAGGTTCGGCGTGTTGGTCAGGCCGGCCATGCGGATGGCGAGCACCCGGCCTGTGGTCTTTTCGTGGAAGAAGACCGGCGAGAGGTAGCGGTACTCACTGGCCTTGATCGCGGTGGCCGCCGCCGCAGTCCATTCGACGCGGCCCCAGATGCCGTCGTCGCGCGCCTGCAACTCCTTGATCCAGCCGGCGGCTTTCGCTGTTCCGCCAACACCCGGCACGGCGCCGAAGACGGCCTGGTGGTCATAGTCGATGACGAGGTCGGTCGAGCCGGCGTAACGCTGCGTGTTGGCGACGATGGTTTCCATGGACGCCTTGTCGCCGGTCACCCAGGGACCCTGGCCGGTGCGCCCGGAAAAAGTTCCGGCCGGCGTCAGCTGCACCCACGAACCATTCGCGTCCGCCGGCGTCAGCGCCGTGGAATGCGAAGCGACCAGGGCGGCCGAAAGGAGTGCGGCAAGTGCGTTTTGCATCGCCGGACATTGGCCCGGCCGCGATCGTCAAATCATGCCCGCCATGGCGGGCGGCAGTTCTTTCTCAGGGGATCGAACTGACGGGACTGAGGTGACAGGTCCGCCGCCGAATTCGCCAGGCAACGGTAGCCGAGCGGAGGGCAACCGGCAAGGCCGCGTCGTGGCGACCTCGGTCGGAGGTCAGATGCCCTCTAAAATCGGTTTTGAACGGGTCTACAGCGGAAAACGCGGCTCGCGGCTCCAGTGCCACGCCCCGAGGGGTCGCCGTGCGGCTGTGGGGCCGTGTCGTGGGGACGATCAAGGTGAAGGTGGCAGCCACTCCGACGTGCTGGTTTTTCGTGCCAGATCCTGCTCGACGACAGAGAGGTAGCCAGCCTTTCCGGGATTGTAGGCCCAGCCCGGATCGATGCCATCCGGAACGGTCGTGACCTCGCCGGTGCGGTTGTTGACCAACTTGCGCATCGTGCCGGACACCGGCTCGAACTTCAGGATCTCGCCCTCTCGCTGCAGCCGGTCGATGTCACGCTGCGAGAGGCTCTGCAGCGTGCAATGGCAGTTCCACCCGTTGGGGCATGCATGGGTGTTCCACCAGGGATGGTCGACCGGCAGCACCGTGTTGTGCCAGAGCGCATGAAGCGGGCGCGGGTGCTCCTGGCCTTCCAGATGGACATAGCGCAGGAACGGCCGTGTGGCCTTGTTGCGCTCGAACGACGACCAATGGCCGGCGGCATAGCTCACCCGCATGTTGATGTCGAAGATGGTGGTGAGCCGCCTGACGCTGCCGAGCTGCGACCAGCGGGTTTCGCCGGAGAGCGGATCAAAGGCAGGCTGCTGACCCCACCAACCCTTTGTCTGAAGCAGCGGCGTCAGCTCGGCGCCGAACTGGGCAAAGGTCTTGCCCTGCGAAAGGGCGACCAGCAATGCCTGGTAGATGTCGCCCAGGATGTCGAAGCCGGCCGACTTCGCCACCGTGAAGCTGCGGGCATGCACGTCCTGCCAAGTGTCCAGCCAGGAGAATTCGGGATCGAGGCGCTGGCCGCGCGCAAACAGCGCCGCGATCGCATCGGCCGGCGGCAGTGGCTTCAGATCTGCGGTCACAGGCTCAACCGATCCTGCCCGACCACCATAGCGCCGCGAGCATCCAGATCACGATCATGGCGGCACTGTATGCCATGCCGTGCCCATTTCGGCGTTTGGAGTTGATGAAGAAGCCGAGCAGGGCGAGGAACGAACAGAGCGCGAAGAAATAGACCATCGGAGTTCCCTTCAGAGCGTGTCGTCAACTTGGCCTGCGAGCAGGGCTGCAAATGCCGATCGGGCGAGCAGCTCGGTCAACGCGGCGGCATCGAGCCCGGCAAAGCGCTTTGAAAGCAGCGCCTTCACATCGGCTACGGAGCTGGCGGCTGCGATCTCCGCGTCGAGGCCGGCGACGATCGGCGAGACCAGCGGCTCCCAATCGGCCAGCATGGCGTCCGTCGAGCGCTCGATCGCATCGCGGGTGCCGGTGCCCGCGGTGGAGTGGACCGTCTGTTCGGTCTCGCCGGGTTTCAGTGGCGGGGGCGGGTTGTCATCAGGCGGGTCAGTCGGGGCCGGACCTTTCGGTGGCACGAGCAGTTCTTCGCCCTTGGCGGGGTCTGGAAGGCCGATACGATCACGCATCGTCGACATCCCGACTTTCAAGCCCAGGGGAACAAGTTTGGTCACATTGTCGACCAACGATTTGATGTCGACCTGCTCCGGCCGGCCGATCAAGATCCTTGGATACTTTTTTTGCGGCCCGAAATTCAGATCGACCGTCGGCCGGGTGAGGTCACGGTTCAGCGTGGCTGCGATCTGGCGGCCGTCGGCTTTCTCGATATCCTCACGGACGCCGTCATGGGTTTTGCCGACTGCATAGCCGCCAGCGATTGCATCCGTTGTTCCCGTCTGTCCGAGCACCACCTTGGACGTCTGCTGGTCGAGCCAGTCGGCGCGCTCCTTATAGAGCCCATGCGACCCCGAAATGTCGGCCTTGATGAACTCGACTGCCATCGACGCGGGGACTATGGCGGCATAGTCGACGCCGATGTTGCTCACCGCATCAAGCAGGATTTGCTTGTCCTTCTCGGACGCGCCGGCGTCATATTTTCCCAGGCGGAGCGGCTGGCCATAGGCTTCGCAGAAGATTGCCCAATCCTTGATGGTGAAGCTCTTGAACAGGAAGGTCCAGGCGACGGCGCGGGCAATGCCGCCCCGGATCGGCAGGCCGGATTTAACCTTCGCCGAGTGATAGATCCACTGGTAGGGATTCAGCGGCACATTCTGGCCGCCGTCGCGCAGCAATGGCGTTTCCCCATCAATCTGGTCAAAGACGAACCAGCGCGGGTCGCGCCACGCCAGTCGCTTCGGCCGCCATTGTCCTTCGGACGTGTCCCAAATGATCTCCGTGCAGGAGAAGCCCTTTCCGACCGCGTCGAGAATATCGAACAGCTCGTCCTCGAAGCCGTCTCGCTCGATGACTTCACGCACCAGGTCGGCATGCTCGACACTGGCGGCATCCTCGCCGGCCGCTTCAACGGTGATCTCTAGGCCGGAAACCTGCCGCTTGCGGACGCCAAGCACGCCGGCATAGTGCGGATCGCGCTCCTCCATGTCTTCAGCCAGGGCGAGGTAACTCTCGGGATCGTTGTCGATCGACGCCCGCAAGATGCCGGCCAGCCGGCCGGGGGTGAGGCCAGCCGCCGGGTGAAGGGCATCGTGGCGCCGAACGCCGCTGCCGGTCGGAGCCGCCTGCTCGACCTTGAGGGTGGCTTTGGCGATCGGGCGGCCGTAGCGATCGACGATCCCTTTGAATTCTTCAGCCATCAGAAAATCCCACGGTTGCGGCGGGCGGATGCCATACGGAAGCTGCCCTCGATGTCATCGGACCGGTTGCGCCACGCGCCCTCAGAACTTTCTTCAAAGCGGCTCTTGGCGATCGCTGCCGGCTGATAGGCATATTCGTGCCACTGCATGCGGCTGGCGAAATACGCGAGCACCAGGGCAACCGCGAAATCGCCGTGCCGCTTGGCGCCGGCCATGCCAACGCGCTCCGGCGGGATCGACGGTATGCCGCGGATGATCTTGACCAGGCGAAGATCCACCGCATGCTCGGCGTCCCTGGTCAGGGCGATGTTGGCGTCTTCAAAGGCGGTTTTGAGCGGCGGGAAATTCTCGTTGTACCAGTTCTGGCTGAGCGTCACCTGCCAGACCAGGCCGCCCGGCGTCTGCTCTGTATGCAGGCCGAACAAGCGGCCGAGATCCTCGGAAAGGTTCATGCCGAGGCCGGTAGCGTCGATGGCCGCACCGCACAGGCGGGGCGCCGTCTTCAACATCAGCGTGGCGATTTCCTTCTGTTCTTGGAACGGCACGTTGCGCAGCTCGACGGTGAGCGCCGACTTTCGGCGCAGCACCTTGTCGATCGACAGCAGAGACATGATCGCCGGGTCGGCCTTGCGCGCCGGGTCATAGCCGAAGGCGTGCTGGCGGTTTTCGTCAAGTCCGTCGAGCGCTTCCTTGATGGCATTGAGATGCGGCGCCACCAGGTGCCGGCGCTCCAGCTCGGGCCGGTGCAGGAAGTCGAGCGGCAGATCGATACGGATGACCGGTGCCTCTTCCGGCGTCAGCGTCATGCGCGCTTCGATCAGCGGGCTGGTCAGCCAGGCGCCGGAGCCCATCGATGGAACGCAGAACAGCTCCTCGTCGGCGCCGTCGCCATAGAAGTCGATGATGTCCTGGCGCCACTGTGCCTCGGCCGCGGGCGACCATTCGCGGCCGGTAACCAGGCAGATGCGCTCGTAGAGCCCTTCCAGCAGCGCCTGGTCGAAATCGATCTTGAGATGGCTGTACTTCGATCGGCCGCCGAGGATGTCCTGGACCTGGACGTTGAATTCATTGTCGGCGCCGTTGTGGGTCGAGCAGACCACGACCTGGCCGCCCCACATCAGGTTGGCCAGCGCCGCCTTCAGCAGCTCCTTCAGGCTGTCGACGAAGGCCGCCTCGTCGATGATGACCAGGCCCTGCTTGCCGCGTAGGGTGCGCGGCGCCGACGACAAGGCTAGGATCTCGAAGCCGGATGCGAACTGGATGCGGAACGCCTTGATCTGCCGCGTCTCGTCCGGATGGGCGGGGTCCGTGTCGTCGAACAGGAACTCTTCCTGGGCGACAGCAGCATGCGCGAACGCACGGGACCACATGGCACAGGCGTCAATGAACTCGCGTGTCATCTCCTGCGAATAGGAGATGTACATGGCGTCCATGCCGCCGGCATCCTTGGCCCGGCCGGCGCGCAGCACGGCATAGGAGGCCAGTGCCCAGGTCTCGCCGATACGGCGGCTCTTCTCGATGAACAGCACCCTTACGGCGGTGCTTTCGAGCAGCGAGACGGTGCGACCCTGATAGCCGAGGAGCACCTTCGGCAAACCGACCCTTTCGATCACATGGTCGAGGTTCGCCATGCTCTCGCGGCGAACTTTTTCCCATTCCTCTTTGGAGATCGGGCCGGTCATATTCCGGCGGCCCTTTCGATCGCCGCCCGCTTGCACCGATCCCAGGCGCGGTCGCAAAGCCGATCGAGCTTCACCGCTTGAAGCCGAGATGGCGATCCGGGCGGGTAGGTCCAGAACCCATTATCCCCGAACAAGCGACGATAGCGTCGAGAGAGCTTAGACTTGCGCCGCCGCAGGTGAACGGAAATCGCGAGCCAGTGAGGCCCGCAGATCCACTCCCTGCAATCAGCTTTGCGCGTTCGCCGGCAGAAGGGAACCAGGCAATGCAATCGGACTGACATCAGTTCGCCCTCACCACGGGCTCCGGCCAAATGATGGTCACCGTTCCATGGATTGTTCGGCGGGCTATGACCTGGTCGAGTATATCCCCATTAGGCAGCACGACATTCGCCAGCAGCGGCAGCCCGTCTTCGCCGAGCACTTCGACCCGGACGTATCCATACCCATCGGTGCCGGAAAACGCCTCACAGATGTTCCGGTCGCAGACCTTGCCATCAAGGATGACGATCGGCAGCGTCTTCGATCGGTTGCGCCAGAAATCGACATCGTTGCGATTGCCGGAAACCCGCGTGGCGCGCCGAGCTGGGAGTGTGGCGGTGATCATGCGCCAGTCGCTTTCTCAAAGGCCTTGGTCACCTTCTGAATGCAGGCGTCGAGCCGGCGGATGTATTCGTCTACGCCGATCCAGGCCGGTTTACCGCGCTGCCTTTCGGCGGCCTCCATCTCACGCTGCAAGGCGTTGTTGAGGCAGGACGGCTCGTCTGTCGACAGCTCGAGGCGGATCGTGTTGCTCAATGCAGGCCTCGTTCAGACCTGTCCGACCAGGCGAAGTTGAAGGTGTGAACCAGAAGCTCGGCGTTGGCGGGATGGTTGTCGCCGGTCGTGCCGCCGATCGGGATGCCGTTGCCGTCGAAAATGACCGTGGTCGTGCCGCTGTCGCCCGGCGCAGTCGATAGCGGCAAGGCAATTTTGGCGACCTTCTGCCGGGCACGGTCGTTCATGTCGAGCCGATCCCGTCATAGACCTCTTCAACCGTTGCCAGCGCTGAACGGAGCTGGCGGAGGTAGGCATCGGTCATGTCCTTGTCGGCGGGGCGGCATGGATAACCGACAACCGTTAGGCGCCGCTCGACATTGGCGATCTCGTGGGTGAGTAGGCCTTGCAAACAGCCGAAGTCGTACGCCGAGAATGTGACCGAGATCGTCGGTTGCGTCGTCATGATGGCCTCACACCCAAAATCTGCGACTTGATCGCCTCGGCCGTATCAGCCGACATGCCCTTGGCCTTGGCGACGGTGTCGACGGCCTTCTCGACATCGGCCTTGAATTCCTTCGCCACCTTGGTGCGGCGGTCGCTGGAAACGCTCTGTGCCTGCGTTGCCATCTTCAAGGCGGTGGCCAGCTGCATGGCGCCGATCGGCGCCAGCCCGCTCTCGCCGGCGTCGGTCAAAAGCTCGAACACCAGCGTCTTGATTGCCTCGGCCGCGATCAGCGTCAGATCGTCCGAGCTTTGTGCATCGAAGCGCTTCGAGATGGTGGCAGCGATCTCGCGGGTGTCTTCCAGCCGGCGCGTCATCATCGCCAGCTTGATCGAATAGCGGTTGAACGCCGAGAACGAGGGGATGACGAATTCCAGCTCGCCTTTGTGCTCGACCTGCAGGGCCTGCATCTTCAGGAAGAATTCTTCGTAGATCTCGGTCTGGGTGCGCTCACGGTCCTGCAGGGCGGTCGCCGCCCAGGTGATGATCGGGCCGCACTCCTCGGGCAGGCGCTCGATCGCCGAAAGCTGGCCCCGGCCTTTGCGCGCCATCTCAGGCCTCCGGCGACGGCCGCGCCACGCCTTCGATGATCGCCCGCCTTTCGACATGGTCAATGCCGCTGCGGGTAATGGCGGCAACCATAACGCTGCCGACCTCGGTGACCTTGACGGCGCCCAGCTCGGCGAGCTTGCGCAGCTGGGTGCGGACCCATTCGCGCGAGCGGTTATGGCCGAAAGTGTCGAGCGTCTTGGTCAGCAGCACCTCGTTGAGGCGGCCGTCCGTCTGCCGGTTCAGCTCGCGCAGGACGATCAGTCGGGCATCGTAGGTCAGGTAGGCATCAAAGTCAGTCATGCGGCACTCTTGGATCCGGTTAGCAGAAAGTTCTCCATCCGATGGACCGTGCGGGCGATGCCGTTGACAACCTCGGCCTGCTTACCCGCTTCGCCCTTGATCTCGGAGACCGCCAGGCGCAGCTCGGTGAAGGCTTTCACGTCGGGCAGGTGCTTCATCTCGCCTTCGATCGACTGGATGCGCATGCCGTGGTCTTCGACCTTTCTATCGATCTCCCCGCACTTGGCGTCGACCGACGCGCGGATCCCCTGAAAATCGTCGCCGGCCGATTTCTTGAAAGCGTCGATATCGGCTTGCGCCTTCTTCGAGCCGGCGGTCAGCCAGACGTAGACCACCGTCGCGAGCGACAGCAGGGGCGAGGCGAGCGAGATCCATGTAACCAGGTCTTCCATCTACGCGCGTCTCCGGCTCTGTCGTTCGATGAAGGTTTCGCAGTCGATGCACCTGGTGGCACGCGGCATCGCGTGGCGTCGCGCATCGGGTATACGCTCTCCACATTCGCAGAACGGCGAGACCTCTTCGGCCTGGTATTGCGCCCGGATAGCTGCCTGGATGCGGCGGACGCCGGCTTCGCGCTCCTGCTCTATCCGGCGCTCGGCCAGGTCGATGGCTGTGTTACCGGCCGTCATGGCTTGTCCCACTCCGCGACCTTGGCGAGGCGGGTAGCGCAAACATCCCGTGCGGCCCCGTTGACATCGCCACGCTCGACGAAATCGCCGACCGAGGCCGGCCCGCCGAGCTTCCACCAGTTCGGCGGGCACGGGATCAGAAATGCCGCAGGGATGCGTTCCTTGACGGTCATCACTTTAACGAGCACCTGCGGCTTTGGGCTTGTCATACAGCCTGCGCAAATCAGGAGGCACAGGCAAAGCAAGGAAGCTGCGAATGTCCGCATTGGCATCTTTCAGGGCGACCAGCGCCGCGTTGTTGTCGATGAAGGCCTGGTTTGCGGACGCGATCTGTTCCGCCAGATCGGCGGTCAGTTTTGCGTCTGCGGCCGCTTGTGCCTGGAGCCGGCCGATCGCCTCCTGATTTGCCTCGTTCACGTCCTCGGCGACTTTCAGATCGGCCTTGGCCGCGCGCTCGGCAGTCTGGGCATCGCGCGCCTCGACCTTGTAGTGGTAGGCAACGAGGCCGAGGCCCATGAAGGCCATCACGACGAGCCCGAGCATGATCAGGCGCGCCTGCATCAATGCGAGCCCTTAAGGCAGTACTGCTGCTCCAGGGCTCGGCGCTTGATCAAGCCCTTGAGGACCTTTCCGCCGGCATAGACGAACTTGCCGATCTCCTGGCAGGCGGCCTTGACGTTTCCAACGCGGAGGTACTTTGCGGCCGTGCTCTGGCAGAAGGTGCCGTTGCCGAGATTGTAGGAGAAGTCGTTGAAGGCAGTCTGGACGTAGACGTCGAGCTGCTCATAATTGGCGACACATTTGGCGTTGCCCTGCTCGTAATGAGCCATGCGCTTCGTCAGCAGCGCGCGACATTGCTCCTCCGAAAACTTCCGGCCGATCAAGTCCTTGGCGTTCTGCGTCTCGCCATAGCAATAGGTCAGTACGCCGACCGGGTCGCGGTAGACGTAGCCGCGATAGCCTTCCTGAGGTGCGGCCATGGTGGCTGCTGCGGCGATGCCGGCGGCAACCGTCGCCGCTGTGCCAGTGGTTCTGATCGCGCCCATGGGAAAGGAGTCTCCGCCTGTGAAATCGGCCGGGAGAGGTCCCCGGCCATTTCGCATCACCATGCCTTTGGCGGCGGGCGGCAATCATGCCCGACTAGGCGGGCGGTCTGTCAGTTGCTGGAAAAGAGGTCGATCTGGCGAGGATCGCGACTGCCCTTGACGGGCTTGTCCGGCATGCGCCGGAAGAGCTTGTCGACGCCGGTCTCGGTGATGCCGAGCCGTCCGGCGATCTCGCCGTTCGAGGCGCCGTTCTCGCGATACTGCCGTGCCCGAAGCTCGCGGGCAAGAGGCACGCGGATATACGATCCGGAATAGCGGCGGGCAAGCTTCTGAGCGACCGGGGCGCCCAGGTCCTTGGCAAGGGCGGTGTCGTCGCCGGACGCCGGCACGTAGAGCCGGCGGCCGCCATAGGTTTCCGCGAGGCGCACGAAATCCGCCAGGCCTATCAGGCTGAGCAGCTCAGCGGATCGCAGTTCGTCGCTCACGCCACCTCCAGCCGCAGATTGCGCATGGTGGTGGTCAGCGTCTCGCGGTTCGGCCCGTGCCAGGTCAGGCAGAGCGTGTAGAGGCCGCTGCGGCAGCGATATAGGGCGGAATGCTTGGTCAGCGTCCAGTCGCAGCCCTTGGCGGCCGCAAGGGCATTGCTTGCCAGCTCCGAGGCCGCGAACGCCTCGATCTTGGCGAAGTCGATCTTGACCCGGCCGGTGAAACGTCTGCGCGTGCTCATGCTGGCTTCCACTCGATCAGCTTGCCTTCGAACAGACCGGCGCCATGCTCGGCCTGCCAGAAAGCGCCCATGTTCCAACGTGCCGATCCGACCCTGCCGATGCGCTTCCATCGCCAATCGCCCACATGCTCGATGCCAAAGCCGTCAGCTGCGGCGAACGCCTCGATCTCGTCGCGATGCAGCGAGCGGCCATCGATGACGATCGAGCCGATGAATTCATCCAGGAGCGGCGTGGTGACGATCGCGATCGGCCGGACCCGGATGCAAATGGGATCGGGGTCGACCAGCTTGACGCAATTGCGGGTCCGCATGCCCTGGTAGAGCTGCACCGGCTCGCCCGGCCGAGCATGGCGCTTGCGATCGGCGCGCACGGTGTGCCGCTTGCTGAGACCCGAGACCTGCGGGCCGAACATCGCCTTGAAGCTATAGGCGACCATCAGCGCACCTTCCGGATCTGCTCGCCGAGCGCGTTCATGACCGCCGGCCAGTCACGGTCGGCCATCTGGTCGAGCGGCTTTGCGGTGTCCCAGACGAACTGGCGGAAGCCCTTCGGGTCGACGGCTTTCGCAACGCTCAGGCGGTGCCATTGGGCGAGTGCAATCTTTGCACCGGACGGCCGCAGCCATTCCGGTGTGTTGACGGACAGGCTCCAGTCGACGCCGGCCTCTCGCGTCATCCATGCTTTCAGAGCGTCGATCGCCTTGGCGGCATCGTCGGCGTCCAGGAGGAAGCGTGTATGTTCGATGTTTGTTTGTCGCTTCACAAACCCCAGCATGGCGCTGTCGCGCCGATCGCGCACGATCCCGAGGTTCCAAGCGGCGATCCATAGCGCCTGCAGCTTCTTGGCGAACGGCCCTTGAAGGCCCTTTTCAGCGGGCTTGAAACCCTGCCGGCGCTGCTCGTCGACGATGCGCTGATGTTCGCGGTCGTTCATCTGGCGAAGGCTGCGCTTGCCAGTGACGCGCTCATAGAGATCGCGCGCAGTGTCCTCGTCCAGGCCGAGCTGCTTGTTGGCGACGTGGATGGCGGCGAGCGGGGTCATGACGCGACCCCGCAGCCATCACGGGTCGGAAACGTGTAGGGATTGAGGGTTTCGCCGCGATTAAGCGCCAGCTCGGCACCGGCCCGCGTCAGGCGGAAAAAGCCATCGCCGCCGGTGAGGATCGAGCTGCTCCGTCTCGTAGCGTGGCCGGCCTCGACCATGGCCAGCCAGTGCAGATGGTCGGTGCTTCGTTCGCCCGTCACGAAATGGTTGCGGAAGGTTTCCGTGTGCCGTCCGTCGAGACCGAGGGCATGGCGGGCGAGGTCGCGCTGTACCGGCGTCATGCTGCCACCTCGCTTTTCAGCATGGTTTTGAGCCCCGCGCTGCTTGGACGTTGACCTGGTCATCAGCAGCCCCTCCCAACAAAAGAGACGGCGCTAAACGGGACACGGGCCGATTTTCTGAGGAGGATCATGTCCAGGACGGGGTCCTGCCCCTCGAAACTGACCGTCACTTCGCCCGATCTCGGATGGAGCTTCCTGATAACCGCAGGAAACCGAACCTCTGCCGCGCAGATCTCCACGCTGTCGCCTGGCTCAGCAGGGTATTCCTCGTCGGTTCCATGAAAGAGTTGCATCGCTCAGCCCTCCCGCGCTTCGATCGGCACTGGGCCGCTACCATGGGGATTAAAGCCGTCAGCTTTCGCGATCTGCTTGCCGGCCGCCGTCCGCCAGTTCGACGGTGCGCCGACGAGCCCGCTGGTTGAGGATGCCCGTAGGCCTGCCATCTTCACCGAATTCTCACTGCCCACATTGAAGCGCGCGCCTTCCTGATCGGTGAAGAAAGTGGTCAGCTTCGCCTCGGCCGCTGCTCGGCGCTGACGCCATCCGTCATAGTCGGCGTGGCTGTACTCGCCGACCTCAGCGCTCGCCTCGGCAAGCTTCTGCTCTACGAGCGGAACCAGGCGCTCAAGGGTTTCGATCCAGAGCGTCATAGCCGTCACGCCTTCGCCAGATCGATCGTGACCGCCCGCCAGTCGGCATCGAGACGGTCGCGTTCGTAGCAGCGGACATAGATCTTTGACCCAACCACCCGCATGGCGTCGCGGATGGCCGCCATGGCCCGCTGCCAGCGCTCGTCGGCGATGTCGAGCCGCAGCAGCATGAAGATCGCGGCGCGGTTGATCTGCCCTTCCTTGTCCGTGTTGAAGGCGCGCGTCACGATGGCGCGGATCTCCGGGCGGCTGTCGGCTGACCATTCCGTCAAGCACTCGTCGATCAGGCTCTTGGCGATCTGCAGCTGGGCGCCGAAGTCGATCGTGTCGGCGACCTGCACCTTGACCATCTTCATGCCGTCGAAAGTCATGAAGGTCTTGTTGCCCTTGGCGCCGCCTTTGGTCGCGCCGTACTCCTGGGCGAGCAGCGCTTCGAACGCGCCGAGGTCGTTGAACGTGTGTTCCTTGAAGCGGCCGATCTGCGCGGAAAGATCAGTGGCATAGTCGAGGATCGTGCGAACCGTTTCGTCTTCGAGCATCTCGGACGGCTTGATCATTTCGACCGGCACGAGATTGCCCTTGGCGTCGGGCATGTATTGCTTGTCGCCGACCAGGACCTTTCCGGTGGCGCGGGCTTCAGTTGCTGCTTGCATGATCATTCTCCTGTTGGGCGGTGGTAGGGGATAGGGCTCGGCATGAAGGCGAGCAGGTCGCGGACGTTGGCCAGCTGGTGTGCGACATGCTGCTGATGTTCGACGCCGGCCAAGCTGGCCCAAGCGCCCTGGTCGAGAGCTGAGATCAGGAGCCTGGTCTCCAGCGCGATCGCCCACAGGCCTTCGGTGGCCATCGCAAGGGCAAGCACCTCGGCCGTGGTGGCCCGGACACCGTTGCGCTCGGGGTCGGCGACAATGCGGCCGCACAGGTCGATCATGTCGAGCTTGGCGACGGCGGCCAGCAGCGCTTCACTTGCGGGCATTTTTTTGCCTTTCCAGTTCCTTCTTGAGGCGGAGGGCCGACCGTTCCAGCGCCTTGCGCGCCGGGATTTCACCGGGCGAGAACTTTGCCTGCAGCAGGCGATCAACGGCGGCACCGACTTCCTTGCATGCTGCCATCATCTTGCGGTCAGGTGCGTTCGGGTCGGGCTGGCGCCTAGGCGCCGTCGCCTGGATCTCTTCGACGACAATTTGCAGCACTCGGCCCATAGCCTTCATGGCAAGGTCGGTTGTGACGATCTTGTCCAACGGGTGACTCATGCCCGATCTCTCGGCCGGCCGTCCGAAAACGGCCGCGGGATGACCGGGAACAGCCGCACATTCGACCCCGGCCGGCACGCCGCTGCGGCGATGCGGTCGGCCTCGGCCTCGCGTTCTGCCTGCGCCTGGTCATTCCAGACCTTGCAGCTCAACCGATTCTCAATGTCGCGGGCTTTGCCGCGAAGTTCCTTGATGCACTCGCAGAGAACACGAGCGTCTTCGGGATCGAGGATGCGGGGCTCGTGCTGGTAGTCGGAAATCAGATCGCGCAGTTCGGACAGGCCGTCCGAAAGCGCCAAAGACATTCTTTCGCCCATGGCTATTTTCTCCTTTGGGGGCAGGTTTTGCAGGCGTGGAAAAGCTGGGCGCGGTGCCGCGAGGTGGCGCGGAACGGCTCCTTCTGTTCGGTCAGGCAGCGGTCGCGGCCGATCTCGCCGAGCACCGGACATTCGACGGTGGCGGCCATCAGGGCGCCGCGCACCATCTGCTCGACGCGAGCGACATCGCCGAGATACTTGCCGCTGATGATCGTCGAGACGGCGGAGCGGCTGTAGCCGATGCGCTGGCCGGCGACGCCGAGGTCACTGGCATCGGCAAGCCGGGCCAGCTCGTCCAGCCAGTCGGGCAGCGGCGAGCCGTGCGCATCGATGGCCTTTTGGACAAACGACTTGCCGTCCGGCCGGCTGTGCTTGACGGGTCCCCGGTTCATGGCTTCGCCTCGCTTGCGACGGGACGGCCGATGACCGTTTTGCTGTTCGGATCGAACACCATTTTTGTGGCGAGGATCTTCGGTGCCTGCAGGCCGAGATTGTGCACAAGCCGATAGCGCCCTGGGCTGCCGGCCACGACGCCAGCGGTAGACAGCGCATAGAGATAGGCTTCCACGGTCCGCCGAGGCACGTCAGGGCAATCTTCTGCCATGTCGGCAAGGCTGAACACCTTGGCCATCTTGATCGCGCGCCAGACCTGCTCGATGGCTGTCTCGGGCGGGGTCTTGCCGTCCGGCGTCAGCCGCGGTGCTACGAGAGGCCGTTTGGCCAGGCGATAGACGACGGTGGCCGGGAGATTGGCACCGCCGCCATGGCTGGCGGTCTTCTGCTCGACGACCTGGGCGATGCCCGCGAGCCGAAGCTTGCGGATATATCTGCCGACCGCCTGCGTCTTGACGTTCGTCCGATCGCAGATCTGCCGCACCGTCCAGGGACCGACGAGATCGAGATCGCGGACGATCGACCAATAGCCGGCCTCGCCGCGCGGCACTGCGATGCTGATCTGCACGATATCGAGGATTGATCGTCCGCTCATGCGAACTTCCTCGGGGTGAATTTAGGGGCGCTGAAGATCGCGTTGGCGCCGCCAAACGCGGCGAGGTCGACTCTCTTGATGCCGAGGAGTTGGCCGGCTTCGACCACCTTGGTGAGGTTGACGGCGATGCGACGCGTGTTGCCCCTGGTCTTGTCGAGAATGGCGGCTGCCAAATCGTCTGTGATCTCGATGCCGGGGCAGCGATTGGCAGCCAGCAGGCCAAAATCCTCGGCGTCGCAGGGCACGGCCGACAGCCACTCGAGCACGCGGTTATGCACCCGCTCGAACTCTTCCAGGTGTTTTGGCAGCATCTCCTCGCCGATCATGACAACCGGGGCCCCGGACTTGTCCGAGAGCTCACGCAGCAGGTCGACAAAACGCTTTTTGGCGATGAAATGCGCCTCATCGATGATGAGCGGCCGGCGCGGGTCGGCCACCAGCAGCATAATGGCGTTGGTTTTCAGATCCTCGATCGAGCCGCGCGGGCGCGTTTCGCCCAGCTCGATCAGAATCTGCATGAGCAGCGAGCGCGCCGAGGTGAACTGGCCACATTCGACATAGGCCGCCCGATATTTGTTGGCGCCATAGATGCCGGATTTCGTCTTGCCCCAGCCGGACGGGCCGGAGAAGACGGCGAGACCGGGATCGTCGGGATTGCGATCGACCATCTTTGCGAGCAGGGTCGAAAAGGCGGCAACGTTCTTCAGCGGTGCCGGCCGGTTGACTTTGAGCATTTCTGTCATCATTTTCCTCGTTGTGCTGTGCCGCTTCGGCGGCTGTTCTTGCGGAGAGCCCGGTTTGCAGACCGGGCTTTTCCGTTACTCAGGACAGGTACGCTTCACCGAAATCCTCATGCATCGACTGATGGGCCTTGAACTCGGCCGACAGCTCATAGCCGCCGAGCCAGACCGCGTCGGCGGCCGGCAGCGTGTTGGTGTCGAGCTGCTTGCGAAAGCCGACCGCGCGCCGATAGCGCTCCTTCGGGGTCTCCGGCAGCGCGACGACGTTCTCGTCTTTCGGCAGATGGGCCGTGCGCGCCGCCTCAATCTCGGCCTGCCGGCGCTTCATCATTGCGTCGGTCTCGGCAAAGAGGCGTTGCTCGTCCTCGGCCTGCATTTCGTCGATCAGCCGGCGATGGGCGGCAGCGGCGGCCGTGTCGAGCGGCTGGCTGGGATTGAGCCGCTCGCCGAGCGCCTCGATCGCCGCAGCGATCTGCGGTGTCGAATGCGCCTGGTCGCGCTTTGGCAGCGGAATCACGTTCGGCGCGTCACGGCGCGCGACTTCCAGGGCGCGCTCGATCAGCGGCGCGCCTTTGGCGATCTTCTTCATGTCCGCCTTTAAGTCGCGGGTCAGTTCACTGACCAGCTCGCTGCGGATCTCCTTGGCGGCGCGCACCAAAGTCTCGGGATGGATGCCCGAAAGCTCGGGGCAGATCGCGTCGCCGAGGAACTCGGCGCCGTCCTGGGCGAAGGCATAGGCGCGACCGGCATCATTCGGGTCCTGCCGCACGAACACGGCGGTGCCGGGTAGGATGGTTGGCGTCATGTAATGATAGCCGTCGATGCGGATGCCGAGCTTGGTCACGATGCGCTGGCCATCGGAGCCGGCGACCGGCATCAGCAGCAGGTCCAGGGCGCGCTCGTCGACCTTGCGCGGTTGCTTTGTCGAGGCGAGCGCTGTGGCGAAGGGCGTGGCGTTCTTCAGGCCGGCATGCGGCCGGTGCTGATAGACGGTGGTTGCCCAATCATCGACGTGCTTCTGCAGCTGCGGGCCGGTGAGCGTGACGCCAAAGACTTCGGCGTCGCTCTCGCCTAGACGTTGCGCAAAGCTCTTGCGGCTTTCGATCGCCTTGCGGTCGGTGACCGAATGGCCGACAAAGCCCGGCAGCAGCGGCCCGACGTCGTGCTGGAACGTCTTGATGACGCGCTCGACATGGCCCTTTTGCTCGGGCGAGTAGGCGTCCGACGTTTCGGCCTCGATGCCGAGCGAGACGAACAGCCTTTGCGTGTCCTGGGCGACGAAGTCGGAGCCGTTGTCGGTCTTGACAACATCGGGCACGCCCCACGCGATGATCGCCTTCCGGATGAGCAGTGCGACGGCTGAGGCGCGTGGCGTCCGCGACAGCAGCCAGATGCTACGGCGGGTGGCGATGTCGATGCAGGCATAAACGGAATGCCGGCCGTCCGTGCAGAGCGCATCGACCGGCGAGGCGTCGATCTGCCAGAGCTGGTTCGGCTCTGTGATGTGGCGCAGCATGCCTACGCCGGCGGGCGCCATGTGCGAGCGATAGCGGTCGGGGTTGGTAAGCTTGATCAGCTCGACCTTGTGGCTTTCCTTCAGGCCCTTCAGCGCATGCTGGAAGGTGCGGACGGGCGGCATCGGAATGACCGTTTCAACGCCCTTTGAAACCACCTTCAATTCGTCGCCGAACTCCGACCGGCAGAGGGTACGGACATGGTGGCCGGACAGATGTGGCTGCTGCGCGATCAGCGCCAGCATGAAGGCGCTGACCGCACCGCCATTTGCGGTTTCGAGGATGCCGGTGCCCTTGCGCGCCTGGGCTGGATCATGGCCGAGCGCGTTGACCTTGCCGTCGCGTTTTTGCGACTGCCAGCGGGCGAGCGAGCGCTTCGACAGGGTCGGCACGATCTCTTGCACCCACTCGTCGATGTTGAGGGAGCCGACATTATATCGATCAGTGAACACCTGGACGCGGGTGGCATAGCCGAGCTGCATGCCGCGCGAAAATTTCTCGAAGGCGGCTACGATCGCCAACCGGGCATCACGCTCCTTCTGCGCCCGCGCGGTCAGGCTGGTATCGGGCGCCGCTATGACCGGCGTGACCGGCCGTTCGATGACGAGGTGCTTCTGCTGGTAGGCCACCTGGGCGAGCACCGGGAACAACGAGACATGATATTCGGTAGCGCCGCCCCGACCGGCGCGTTGGCGGGCCTGTGTGGCGCGCTCGTCCCAGCCTTCACGCTCAGCCATCAACTGGACGCCGCGTTCGCTCCACGGCATGTCCGGCAAGGCCTCGGCGGCGATCTCGCGGGCGGTCAGGCAGTCTTTCATGCGGCCACCTCGGCACCCATGCGCCGCAGCATCCTGCGCACGAGGTAGCGGCCCTCAGCGGTCAGCTCCAGCTGGCCGGTCAAGCCGCCGCCACGGTATTTCAGGCGACCGCTCAGCAATCCGGCCTTGAGTGCGTCCTTCGTGACGGAGGGCGCGTGCGCTACGGCAAGGTAGAAGTCCGTTGGCTGGCAGAGATCATCCTTCCACCACAACCACACGAGGTTGTTGATGATGTCGGGGCGGAACTGTTCGAGAAGACCGAGGCGCGCTTCGATCATGACAGCACCGCCGGGAATTCGTCATGGGTGCGGCCGTCGAGCATGCGGCCGGCGTCGCCCTTCTTCATCCGCAGCAGCGTTGTGCCGTCGCTCTGATGCTCGAACGAATGGCCAAGGAACTTGGCAAGCCAGGCGGCGTCGCCGAAATTGAGCGGTACCGGCGGAATCCAAGTCTTGCCGTCGCGCACGATCCAGGCGGCGCCCGCTTCTGTTGCTGCCGCGATGCGACTGGCGACCTGGTCGGCATCGATCAGGCAGCCCCACTGTTTGAACAGGTAGGGAATGCCGTTCGCCGCACCGAAATCGCGGGTTGCACGGTGCCAGTCAGGATGATGCGGGCGAGCGCTTTTGCCGTTCGCATCGCTCTCGCCGCCTGACACGATCCAGTCGAGGAACTCCCAGCCGGTCCAGTCGACCGGGCCAAGGGCGGGCTCGTAGCTGACCCACGTTTTCCAGCCCATTTCCGAGAGCCGGCGCATGCTTTCGCGGCGTTCGTCGGCGTGAGCTTGGTCTTCAACCGAGACCCCGAGCCAGATGTTGGGCGACGGAAACGCCATGCCGTCGAAACTCGGCCAGGGCGATGGCGGCATCGCATCAGCGAAGCGCTTCACTGTGTTTCGGAAGGGCTCCTGCTCGACACGGGCCAGATAGTCGCGCATCCGATCGGGTCGCTTCGTCAGTACCTGGAAGGCGTGTTGCGGCGCCATCGACATGACGGCAAAAACTCTATCGATCCATACGTCCGGCACAGCCTCGTAGAACAGGTCCGCGTGTGCGCAGACGAAGATCATGCGCGGCTTGGCCCAATGCAGCGGCTGGGTCAGCCACTGTTCGTTGAACCGAACCTTGCCCGTCCACACCGGGCCATTCTTGGTGTCGACGGTGAGGCCTTCGCGGCTCGGATGATGTTTCAGCCGAGTGCCGGCGAGCTTCATCGCGTAGCAGAACTTGCAGCCGGGCGATTTGACCTGGCAGCCGGTGATCGGGTTCCAGGTCGCGTCCGTCCATTCGATGTTTGTGCCGTCAGCCATTGGATGCAGCCTCGCTTGCCTTCACGCGGTCGTGCTCGCTGGTCAGCCAGTCGATCGCCGCGTGCATGGTCGAGAACTTGGCGCTGTTGGCTTCGCTGACGGAAATCCGGTGGATCGAATAGGCGACCCATCGTTCCGCGCGCTTGTTGCCGGCGAATTTGGCGATCGTGCCAAGGCGAACGCCGTCGATGACGATGCCCGTCATGCTCGTGCCTGTTGGTTGGCGCCCGCCCCGGGAGTGGGGGGGGGGCGGGTGGGCGGGGGGGGGTGGGGGGTCGGCGCGGGGGGTTTTAGGGGGGGGGTGGGGTGCTGCGGTGTGTTTTTAAAAAATACG
>NZ_JAMYUA010000060.1:0-26753 GCF_040322715.1 Mesorhizobium sp. M0106
CACCGTCTTGGGCAGGCCCTCTTCAATCGTGTTGTCGGGGCGCACGACCTCGACCTGGGCAAAGCTCGCCACCAGCCGGGCCGTGGGGGGGGCCCCCCCCCCCCACCCCCCCCCCCCCCGGGGGCGCCGCCCGCCCCCCCCCCCCCCCACTTTCGTGGGGGCGAGGAGCCCAAGTTACGCCTTGCCTGGAAAACAACTAGGCCCGGTAAATCCACTGCTCGGGCACGCGCACCGAAATCTCCTCGCCGGCCGCGATCGTGCCGGGCTTCTCGACCCAGGCGACGAGCCCACGCAAGCGTTTCGCCGCTTTCGGGAACAGCAGCGCACCGGCCTCTTGGTCGGCCATCCCGGCATTTTCGGCGACCGACCTGCCCGCGATCCGGCAAGGCCCGTTCTGCGCGTCGATCTTGACGGTCGCCCCGCCTTTGAAGAACAACAGTGTGCCGGATGGCAGCATCGAGAGGTGCGGCAGGCCTTCGATCAGGAGATTGGCGCCGATCCATCCCGGCTTGATCTCGGCGATGCCCATCCGTTCGGCGACGATTGCCAGTTCGTCCGCAGCCACGATCGACAATTGCCGCTCGTTGCGCATCTCGGTGCCGCGCGGATACCACGGCTCGCGCCCACCAGAGCGCCGCGTTGTGCCGGCGTGGAAATCGCCGTCGATGCCGTCGAAGCCGACTTGCAACTGATCCACTGCCCGTGTCTCGAAATGATCGAACGGTGCGAGGTAAAGCGCTGCCACCCTCGCGGCGAGTTTTCGCGACGGGACGATCTCGACCGGAGTTTCGGCTTCGGGAAAAAGATCCAGCATGGGTTCGTGCCTCGCGTGATACGCGCAATTAGCCGCGGTCAGCTCATCAGGTCCAGTCGAAAGCGCTGATGCTCCGATCAAGCGGACTGATGCGATTTATCAGGCGCGTTCCGATGCTGGTGCCGTTCGCGCCGAGCTGATGCATGTCGCCCAAAAGCATGCCCTCGGGCTTGAACCGAGGGTGTGCAGCGGTTTTGGGACAATGACATGCGTAAAACAAAAATCTAAAGCATGCGCAATAGCGCGCCGCCGATCGAGTAGCCGGCGCCGAAGGCGCAGAGCAGGCCGTAGTCGCCGGCCTTCATGTCGGCATGGTTCTCCGACAGGGCGATGATGGCACCGGCGGCGGCGGTGTTGCCGAGGCGCTCCAGCACCATCGGGGCGCGGTCGTGGTCGACGTCATGGCCGAAGGACAGTTTCAGGATCATGGCGTTCATCCGCGCATTGGCCTGATGCAGCCAGAAGCGCCGGATCGCTTGCGGCGTCAGCCCGTGCTCGGCCAGGAATTCGACGATGAACTTGTGGCCGGCGACGGTGACTTCCTTGAACACCTTGTTGCCGATCTGCTTGATCAGATTGCCTTCCAGATCGATCATGTACGGATCGTGCTGGGCAGCGCGGGTATAATAACCGAGATTGGTGCGGATGCTGTTCGACATCTGCGTCCAGGCGCGCGTGTCGAGCACCTCGAAGCGCCCCGGCCGCTTCTCGCCCTGGGCAAGCCCTTCGACGATCATCGACACGGAAGCGTCGCCGAAGATGAAATGCGTCTGCCGGTCGCGAAAATTGAGATGCCCGGTGATGATCTCCGGCGTCGTCACCAGCACGCGTTTATGCGCCCCTGCCCGCACCAGATTGACGGCGATGTGCAACGCCGCCGCTGCCGAAGAGCAGCCAAGCCCCATATCGAAGCCGGCGCCTTTCGTGCCCAGCGCCTGCTGCATTTCGATGGCGATCGCCGGATAGGGCCGCTGATGGTGCGAGGCCGAGCAGATCACCAGGTCGATGTCGCCAGGCTTCAGCCCGGCATGATCGAGCGCCTTGCGGGCCGAAGCGATGCCGAACTCGGCCTCCAGCGACAGCGCATCGTCGGGCCGCGCCGGGAAGCGCGGCGCCATGCGGGTCGGATCGAGGATGCCTTCCCGTTCGATGACATGGCGGGTCTGGACGCCAGAGGCATGGACGATGAAGGCACTGTCCGATTTCTGTACCAGCGGCTCGCCCGACACCTCGCGGCGGACGTTCTCCATGTCCACCCAGCTGTTGAAGCTGGCGACGAGTTCCTCATTGGTGATCGAGGCTTCGGGGATTTCAACGCCGATGCCGCTGATGATGACGCGATGCATTTCCAGTTCGTCCCGTGCGCAGGCGTTGCGGCTTCATGTCGACGCCGCAAAAAGCTCGGCGCAACCTCTTTTGCACCTAGCCAGTTTATGCCGGCTTAAATCAAGTCCCTGGGACGGGTCTAAAAGCTTCTAAGCGGAACGCCGCGCCACGATGAAGAGACGGGGAAAGCGCAGCAACACCTTGCCGCTTGCCGTTTTCGGATAGGCTTCGCTGATCCCGGCCGTGTAGCGCTTCAGGAAAAGCTGCCGCTCGTTCTCGTCGAGCGGATCGAGGAACGGCTTCAGCCCCGTCGACTTCACCCATTCGACGATCGCCTCGGCATCGGCCAGCGGATGGTTGTAGATCGTGTGCCAGATATCGAGCCGATCCGAGAATGGCGACAAAAGGTCGTAATAGAACGCGACCGGCGGCAGCGGCGCGCGGGCCGCGCGCTCGAGCTTTTCGGCGAACGGCATCTCGGCCGCGGTCTCCCGCATCAGCCGGTGCGAAGGCTCGGCCATATTGTCCGGCATCTGCACGGCAAGCGCGCCGCCGGGCGCCAAAAATCCCATCAGCCGCTGGAAGACTGCCGGGTGCTCCGGCAGCCACTGAAACACCGCATTGGCAAAGATCACGTCGACCGGTTCGTTCGGCTGCCACGCCGCCGCATCCGCCAGCGCAAGGGTGACGCCGGGCAGGCGCGCCTTCGCCTTCTCGATCATGTCGAGGGAGGTATCGAAGCCGCTGATCTGCGCCTGCGGCCAGCGCTCGACCAGCAATTCGGTCGAATTGCCCGGCCCGCAGCCAATGTCGACCACCCGGCGCGGTTCCGGCACCGGCACCTGCGCAACGAGATCGCGCGCCGGGCGGGTGCGCTCGTCCTCGAATTTCAGGTAGAGGGCGGCGGACCAGTCGGCCATCTTGGTTCCTCAGATCATTTCAGAATTCGCCGCCCTGTAAATGTCTTACCGCGTCAGCCGCTTATACGTCATCCTGTGCGGATTGACCGCCTCAGGCCCAAGCCGGCGGATCTTGTCCTGCTCGTAATCCTCGAAATTGCCTTCGAACCATTCGACGTGGCTATCGCCCTCGAAGGCGAGGATGTGCGTCGCCAGGCGATCGAGGAACATGCGATCGTGCGAGATGATGACGGCGCAGCCGGCGAAGCTCTCGAGCGCGTCTTCAAGTGCAGCCAGCGTTTCGGTATCGAGATCGTTGGTCGGTTCGTCGAGCAGCAGCACATTGCCGCCGGTCTTCAGCATCTTGGCCAGATGCACGCGGTTGCGCTGGCCGCCGGACAGGTTGCCGACCTTCTGCTGCTGGTCGCCGCCGCGGAAATTGAACGACGCGCAATAGGCGCGGGTGTTGGCTTCGAACTTGCCAAGCTTGACCACTTCGGCGCCGCCCGAGATCTCTTCCCAGACCGTCTTGGTCGGGTCGAGCGCGTCGCGGCTCTGGTCGACATAACCGAGCTTGACCGTCTCGCCGACGCGAATGGTGCCGGCGTCCGGCTTTTCCTGGCCGGTGATCATGCGGAACAGCGTCGTCTTGCCGGCGCCGTTCGGGCCGATGACGCCGACGATGCCGCCGGGCGGCAGCTTGAATTCGAGATCGTCGATCAAAAGCGTGTCGCCAAAGCCCTTCGACAAGCCCTCGACCTCGATCACCACATTGCCGAGCCGCTCGCCATGCGGAATGACGATCTGGGTGTCGCTCGGACGCCGCTTGTCGGCTGCATCCAGCAGATCCTGGAACGCCTGGATACGGGCTTTCGACTTGGTCTGCCGGGCTTTCGGGCTGGACTGGATCCACTCGCGCTCGCGGCCGATCGCCCGCTGGCGCGCATCGTCCTCGCGGCCTTCCTGCTTGAGCCGCTTGGCCTTGGCTTCGAGATATTTGGTGTAGTTGCCTTCGTAGGGGATACCGCGGCCGCGATCGAGCTCGAGGATCCAGCCGGTGACATTGTCGAGGAAGTAGCGATCGTGGGTGATGATCATCACCGCGCCCGGATAGGCCCGCAGATGCTTTTCCAGCCACGCCGTCGTCTCGGCGTCGAGATGGTTGGTCGGCTCGTCGAGCAGCAGCAAATCGGGCTGGCGCAGCAAGAGCTGGCAAAGCGCGACGCGACGGCGTTCGCCGCCCGACAGCTTGGTGACATCGGCCTCCTTGGGCGGGCAGCCGAGTGCCTCCATCGCCATCTCGACCTGCTGTTCGAGATCCCACAGGTTGAGCCGGTCCATCTCGTCCTGCAGCTTGGCCGACTCGTCCGCCGTCTCGTCGGAATAGTTCATCATCAATTCGTTGTAGCGCTCGATGATGGCGGTCTTGGCGGCGACGCCTTCCATGACGTTTTCGAACACGTTCTTGTTCGGATCGAGCGCCGGCTCCTGCGCCAGGTAACCGACGGTAGCACCCTCGGCCAGCCAGGCCTCGCCGCTCCACTCCTTGTCGATGCCGGCCATGATCTTGAGGATCGTCGACTTGCCGGCGCCGTTGGGACCGAGGATGCCGATCTTGGCGTCCGGATAGAAGGACAGATGAATGTTCTCGAGCACCTTCTTGGTGCCGTAGGCCTTGTTGAGGCCGGCCATGTGATAGATGAACTGGCGTGCCACGCGCGCTTTCCCTGAAAAGTCGACTGATGTCGGATTGAATGGAAGTTGGGGGCTATGTAAGCGATGCGGCCGCGAACGGCAAACAGTTTTGGCCCCAAGCGGATTTGGTCGCACCCACAAATGCTTAGCCGCTTCATTTCGTGCCGGCGCCCAGGCGAAAGCTCCGGTTAACCATTCGGCGTCAAACAATGTTGGATGGGAAATCGCTGGCAGCCGCGATTTCGGGGAGAGAGATCGGGCCGTGTTGAACAGTTTCCTGCTTTTTGCCGAAGCGGTTCTCTATTTCGGCATCATGGTCACGCTTTTCCGGTTCAGGGGCCGCATCGGCCTCGGCGTCTTTGTTTGCGCCCTTGGCGTCATGCATTTCCTGGAAACCTATCTCGCCAGCGTCTTCTACGTCGCGCTGCCGTTCGGCATGGTATCGCCGGGTTCGGCCGTGCTGTTTTCCGGCAAGCTGGTCATGCTGCTCCTGCTCTACATCAAGGAGGACGCGGCAACTGTCCGGCAGCCGATTTACGGCCTGCTGCTCGGCAATGCCCTGATGATCGGGCTCGTGCTGATCCTGCGCCTGCACGACATCGCACCGCTGCCCGACGGCAAGCTTCCCGACATCGGCTTCATCGACGAGATGGGCTGGCTGATGGTGTGGGGCACGACGCTGCTGTTCGTCGACGCCATCCTGATCATTCTGCTCTATGAAAAGCTCGGCAAATATCTGCGCAAGGCGCTTTTCACCCGCATCCTGGTCTCCGTCGCCTGCGTGCTCACCTTCGACCAGGCAGGCTTTTTCACGGCGCTGCATTTCGTCACCGGTGCGCCGGTCGCGGTGTTCTTCGGCGGCTGGTTCGCCAAGATGGCAGCGGCCCTGGTCTACAGCACCATGCTGGTCGCCTATATCAGGTGGTTCGAGGCGCGGCAGGTGCCGGCGCCGCGCGGGCTTTCCGACATTTTCGACACGCTGACCTATCGCGAGCGGTATGAGGCGCTGGTCGAGCATGTTGGTCGCGACGGCCTCACCGGCCTCCTGCACAGGGGGCGCTTCGACAGCGATGGCGAGGCCGCCGTCGCCGCCAGCCTGCGGACCGCCAGGCCGCTCAGCCTGCTGATCATCGATGTCGACCATTTCAAATCGATCAACGACCGCTTCGGCCACGCCGAGGGAGACAAGGTGCTGAAAGCCCTGGCGATTTTGCTTGGCGAACTTGTCGGGACCGAAGATCAATTGTTCAGGATCGGCGGTGAGGAATTCGCCATCCTCGGCTGGGGTCCGCAGCCGCTCGCCAGGCTGCTGGGCGAAACCGTCAGGCAAGCGGTCAAGACGTCCGCGAGCACCAGCCGGTTCGACATTACGGTCAGCGCCGGCATCTCGACGGTCAGCGAGACGACCCGTTGCCTTGCCGATCTCTTTGCGCTGGCCGACCAGCGTCTCTACAAGGCCAAATCGACCGGACGCGATCGCGTTGTCGGCGAACCGGGCGGCAACGAAGCAGACGCCCGCAACACATGGACCAGGCCGGAGCGCAGCGCCGGCGCGTAACGCTGCCCAGGCCTGCGATTGGCTCAATCAGGATTGTTTGCGCCGCTGCCATCCGCCGATCGCAACCGAAACCGCCATCAGCGCGATCGCCAGCCATTTCAACGCGGTAATAATCGGGCCGGCTTCGATATCGTAGGCAACGAACAGAAGAATGCCCGGTACCAGCAGGCCGCAGAGCACGAGCGTGATCCGGTTGATCTGCCATGACACTTTTGCCGCAAGCGCCTGGTCGCCGGGCACGGCGACAAGCGCGGCCCGCATTGCCTTCGGCGCCACCAGCGTGGTCGAAAGACGCAGCGAAATCGGCAGGCCGATGCCGATGATCAGGAAGGCGCATGCCGCCAGGAGCAGCGAAAACTTGAGCCCACTGGTTTCGGCCGGTACCGGGAACAGCAGCGCCGCCAGCGGCAGGAAGACACAGAAGATCCCGAGCGCGGCGATGGCGATGAAGATCGCCGCGTTGACCAGTGTGAACAATTGGTAGGTGCTGCCGCCGATGGGTTTGGCGAGCGTGGTCATGCGCACCCACTCCACTTCGGTGTAGGAAAAGCCGGGCCACTCCATATGGCCGTCGCGGATCGCCGTCATGCCCTTGGCCCAGAACGC
This sequence comes from Mesorhizobium sp. M0106, assembly GCF_040322715.1. Lineage (NCBI taxonomy): Bacteria > Pseudomonadati > Pseudomonadota > Alphaproteobacteria > Hyphomicrobiales > Phyllobacteriaceae > Mesorhizobium > Mesorhizobium sp. M0106. Next base: position 6,899 of record NZ_JAMYUA010000060.1, read on the forward strand.
CAGCCGCGCCAGCGCGCCGCCCGTCGTACCACTCATCGCCACCCCCTGCGAATGATAACCCCGGGATCATACCATCCCCGGCGCAAAGCGACAGTCGCGTACGGCCTGTTTACTGGAACCCGACGGCATCGACCGCGCCCTTCGGGCAGCCGGCCTTGGCTGTCGGCGCCGAGGCAAGCAGCAGGGCACCGAGCGAAGCGTTCGAAGCGATCGGGCCGGTCAGGCCGAGCGTCAGTTCGCCGATCAGCCGCCTGCCGTTCGAAGGATCGACCACGCAGGACACGCGGACCCGGTCGCCCGCGCCTTTGCCGAAGGCACTGTCGAAGGTGCTGCGGATCTGATCGGATGTCAGTTGCTTGCCGATGTTCTTGATGAAGAGATCGCGCACCGGCGACGCATTCATCGCGCGCATCAGGTTCAAGGCGTCGGCGAAATACTCCTGCTGGCTCTTGCCGTAGCAGGTGCCGTGCTTGATCCACTCATGCCTTTCGAGGGCGGACGCGGTGCCCGGCATCACCTGGTCGAGTTCCGCTCGCGTTTTCGGGTCAAGGGTGACCGGCGGCAAATCCCGCCAGTGTGCCGGATCGTCGTTCGCCTTGTCGCTTGCCGCGACCTGGCAATAGAAATTTCCGTTCGGCTGCGGCCACAACCCATGCAAGGTGAAGTGGGTCGCCTCGAACCCGGCGGCGGTCTGCGCACGGCATTCGGTTTTGCCGGATTTGGTCTCACAAAAAGCCGGCTGCCAGCTCAGCGCGAAGACATATTCCGGCTTTCCGGACGCCGATGGCTTGTTCGGCTCGGCAGGCGCCGGTGCAGCCGGCACCGTCGACGCGCTGCCGCCCGAAACGTGACCGCAGCTGTTCTTGACCCAGCGGCGCTCCGGATCGGCGCCCGGCACGCGAATGAGATAGTGCGTGGGCGCGTCCTTGTTGCCGGCCAGCAGATCATAACTCTGACCAGCCGCGGTCGAGATATTGCCGGGATTCTTGCCGCTCTTGATCGCCTGCGTTGCCGGACAGGCGGCATCGGCGACGAAAGAGCCGGTCATCTTCACATCGGCCCGCGCCGCGCCGGCAAGCAGCACGGCCGCAAGCGCCAATCCGAAAACAAAACCTGTCCGCATAAGGGTCCCTCGGCTGAAAAAGCTGCGGCAACAGACTGCCGTTGTCACCATGTCAGAATTGCGAGCGCGCGGTAAACGTCGGCGCGCAAATCGGTCACGCCGGATTGACGCAAAACCGGTGCCGGCGCAAACAAAACTCGCGTCCGGTATCGTGCCGGGGCGTTGGAGACGACGCGGCGATGCCATTCGACCAACAGCTTGTGCTTCGATCGCCGACCGGCGCCGAGCTCAACCTTTATGTGAAACACGCCATCGGCCAACCGCGCGCCATCGTCCAGATCAATCATGGGTTGGCCGAGCACGCGGCGCGCTATGCCCGTTTCGCCGATTTCCTTGGCGCGCGCGGCTACCAGGTCTACGCGCACGACCACCGTGGCCACGGCGCCACCAAGGCGCCCGACGCGCCACCTGGCAGGTTCGCCGATGCGGATGGCGGTGCCAAGGTCATCGCCGATGTCGCTGCCGTCCATGATCTCATCGCCAGGGAACAACCTGGTCTGCCGATCATCGTCTTCGGCCACTCCTTGGGCGCGTCGGTCGCGCTGAATTTTGTCCTCCGCCACTCGGCGCGCATCCATGCCGCCGCGATCTGGAACGGCAATTTCTCGGCCGGACTGCTCGGCCAAATCGCGCTGGCCATGCTTGGTTGGGAAAAGTTCCGGCTTGGCTCAGACGTGCCGTCGCGCCTGCTGCCCCGGCTGACGTTCCGGGCCTGGGGCAAGGCGGTGCCCAATCACCGGACGCCGTTCGACTGGCTGTCGCGCGATGCCGTTGAAGTCGAGAAATACATCGCCGACCCGCTTTGCGGCTGGGACGCATCGGTATCGATGTGGCAGGACATCGTCATGATGACGCTGCATTGCGGCAGCGACCGCAATTTTTCCGGCGTTCGGCGCGACCTGTTCGTCAATCTGGTCGGAGGCGAGCAAGATCCGGCCTCGGACGGCGGCAAGGCGGTCAGCCATCTTGCCGGCCGGATGCACATGATGGGTTTTTCGAATCTCGTTTCAAAGGTTTACGCCAAAACCCGCCACGAAAGCCTGAACGAGGTCAACCGAGACATCATCATGGAGGATTTTGCCGCCTGGGCCGACCGCGTGCTGAGGGCACAGTGATACTGGCCCATTGCAAGGGCCGTGACAGCGGCGCGCGGGATTGATAGAGGCTGCGCTTTCGATCAACCACGGTGATCCATGACTGAGCCTCCGCTCAACGGCATCCGCGTCATCGAACTCGCACGCATCCTCGCCGGGCCATGGGCCGGACAGCTGCTTGCCGACCTCGGCGCCGACGTGATCAAGGTCGAGAGCCCGGACGGCGGCGACGACACCCGCAAATGGGGACCGCCCTTCGTCATCGGCCATGACGGCGAGAACCTTTCGGCCGCTTATTACCATTCCTGCAACCGCGGCAAGCGCTCCATCGCCATCGACTTCTCGACGCCCGAGGGTGCCGAGACGGTGCGCCGGCTGGTCGCGACATCGGATGTGCTGATCGAAAACTTCAAAGTCGGCGGACTGAAGAAATACGGCCTCGACTATGACAGCCTGAGGAAAATCAACTCGCGGCTGATCTATTGCTCGATCACCGGTTTTGGCCAGTCGGGACCGTATGCGCCGCGTGCCGGCTATGATTTCATCATCCAGGGCATGGCCGGCATGATGTCGATCACCGGCGAAGCCGGCCGCGAACCGCAAAAGGCGGGCGTCGCTATTTCGGATGTTTTCACCGGGCTTTATTCGGTCATCGCCATCCAGGCGGCGCTTCGCCATGCCGAGAAGACCGGCGAAGGCCAGCATATCGACATGGCGCTCTACGACACCCAGATCTCGACGCTCGGCAACCAGAACCTCAACTATCTCGTCTCCGGACAGTCGCCGGTGCAGATGGGCAATGCGCATATGAACATCGCGCCCTACGAAGTGGTGCCGGTGAAAAATGGCCACATCATCCTGGCGGTCGGCAATGACGGCCAGTTCGCAAAGTTCTGCGCTGCCGTCGGCCTCGACGAGCTGGCGTCGAACCCTGACTTCGCCACCAATCCCGCCCGCGTCGCTAACCGCGCAAAGCTGCGCGAGCATATGATCGAGGCGCTGAAAGTCTTCGATCGCGACCCGTTGCTGGCCAGACTTGAGACTGCCGGAGTGCCGGCCAGCCCGATCAACAACATCGGCCAGATGTTTGCCGACCCGCAGACCATCGCGCGCGGCATGCGGCTCGACCTCGATGACGGCCATGGCAATCTCTTGCCCTCGGTGCGGGCGCCGATGGTCATGTCCGGCACGCCGCTGGTCTATGAACGTCCGTCGCCGCGTCTCGGCGAACACACCGAAGAAATCCTTGCCGAACTGGAGAGGTCAGGAAAATGAAGACCGGCGGACAACTCATCGTCGATGCGCTCGAAGCCAACGGAACGGACCGTATCTATTGCGTACCTGGCGAATCCTATCTGGCGGTGCTCGACGCGCTGCATGATTCACCGATCCGCACAATCGTCTGCCGCCAGGAGGGCGGTGCCGCAATGATGGCCGACTGCCACGGCCGCCTGACCGGCAGGCCCGGCATCTGCTTTGTCACCCGCGGCCCAGGCGCCACCAATGCCTCTGCCGGCATCCACATCGCGATGCAGGATTCAGTCCCCCTCATCCTGTTCATTGGCCAGGTCGCCAGCCACGCCAAGGGGCGCGAGGCCTTCCAGGAGGTCGACTACGTCAGGTTCTTCGGCGATATCGCCAAATGGGTGGTCGAGATCGACGACGCCGCACGCATACCCGAATTCGTCACACGCGCCTTTGCGGTGGCGACGTCCGGTCGCCCGGGCCCGGTCGTCATCTCGCTGCCCGAGGACATGCTGACCAGCCTCGCCGAGGCACCGGACGCCCGGCATTATACCCCTGTCGAGACGCGGCCTGGCGAAGTCGAGCTCGACGCACTGGAAGTGTTGCTCAACAAGGCAAAGCGGCCCTTCGTCATCCTCGGCGGTACGCGCTGGGACGCGCAGGCCGTTGCACGGATGCGGACGATAGCCGAAGCCTGGTCACTGCCGGTCGGCTGCTCCTTCCGCCGCCAGATGCTGTTCGACCATCTCCACCCGAACTATGCCGGCGATGTCGGCATCGGCATCAATCTCAAGGTAGCAACCGCCATCAAGCAGGCCGACCTTGTGCTGCTGATCGGCGGCCGCATGGGCGAGATGCCGTCATCCGACTACACGCTGCTGAAGAGCCCCTATCCCGACCAGACGCTGGTCCATATCCATGCCGACGCCGGCGAACTCGGCCGCGTCTACCGGCCGGCGCTGGCGATCAATGCCTCGCCTGCCGCTTTCGTCGAAGCCTTTGCCAGACGCAAGCCGGCCGCAACGCCGGTGTGGGCGGCTGAGGCAGCGAAGCTGCACGCCGCCTATCTCGACTGGTCGACGCCTCCGGAGAGCGGCCCCGGCGCCGTCCAGATGGGGCCGATCATGAATTATCTCGAAACGATGCTGCCGGACGACGCCATCCTCACCAACGGCGCCGGCAACTACGCCACCTGGGTGCATCGCTACCATCGCTTCCGGCGTTTCGGCACGCAGGCAGCACCCACATCCGGCTCGATGGGCTACGGCACGCCGGCGGCGGTCGCCGCCAAGCAGCTTTTCCCCGACCGCGACGTGATCGCCTTCGCCGGCGACGGCTGTTTCCTGATGAACGGCCAGGAATTCGCCACCGCCGTGCAATACGGGCTGCCGATCATCGTCATCGTCGTCAACAATGGCATCTACGGCACCATCCGCATGCATCAGGAGCGCGAATATCCCGGCCGTGTCGTCGCCACGGACTTGAAGAATCCCGACTTTGCTGCTTTGGCCCGTGCCTATGGCGGCCATGGCGAGACGGTGGAAAAGACCGCCGACTTCGCCGCGGCCTTCGAGCGAGCGCGGGCCAGCGGCAAGCCGTCGATCGTAGAGATCAGGCTCGACCCTGAAGCCATCACGCCGACCCGCACGATGACCCAGATTCGCGACAAGGCCTGACAAAACAGGATGATTGCCCTGTTTTGTCGTCGTGATCTGCCTATTTGGCCTTCTCGATCTGGCCGCGGATCTCGCCATCCGCGTGGGCCGCGGTGTGGATGTTGACGTAATATTTGCCTGCCTCAAGATCGGTGGCCTGGGCATCAGTCAATGTCGCCGAACCCTTGATCGGGCTCTTCAGCTTGCCTTCGAACGGCACCACCGGATCGGCGTTTTGACCCTTTGCCGCCGGGCCGTGAATGTGTGCGGCCTTCGCCGGCCCGCTGAGGCCGGAATATCTCACGGTCCAGCCGAGTTTCTTGGTGGCGGTGTTGAACCTGAGCGTGGCGGTGCCCTTGCCCTTCGTGGTGACGGGCGGGTTCTGCTGAGCACCATCGAGCGTCGCCGTCATCTTTATGGTTTCGGCCAAGGCCGGTGAAGCAGAGAAGATGGCTGCAGAAATGGCCAGCGCCGAAAGCATCGGCGTGAAGGACTGGATGCGCATGGAAACCTCCGTTGTGACACCCTTGAGGCGGGTGCACCGGCACAACGATTTTGCGAGCGGATGTTTCCGCCGGTAACGTTCATTTTACCTCCCACTAAAAAGGGGCGGTCGCCCGCCCCTTTTCCGCTACAAGCCAGTTTGACAGCCCTATTTGATGGCCTTGTCGGTGATCGCCGTCGTGTAGGCGCCGGTAGGCTCCTTGCTGATGATCTTCTGGTCGAGCAGCGCCTTGGCGGTGCGCTCGTAGGTCGCCGGATCGAGCTTGCCATCGGCATTGTCGATCAGCTTGGCGACTTCGCCCATCATGCGCTTTTGGTGATTCTCGTCCTGGCCGCCATTGTCCATGACAATGCCGGCCGCTTCGTCGGAATTGTCGACGGCGTATTTCCAGCCCTTCATCGAAGCGCGTACGAACCGCACCATCTTGTCCTCGAAGGCCGGATCCTTGAGCTTGTCCTCCAGGGCATAGAGCCCGTCTTCGAGCAGATCATTGCCCATGGCGGAATAGTTGAAGACGGTCAGCTCTTCCGGCTTGTAGCCGGCGTCGATGAGCTGCCAGTACTCGTTATAGGTCATGACCGAAATGCAATCCGCCTGCTTCTGGATCAGCGGCTGCACGTCAAAGCTCTGCTTGAGCACGGTGACGCCGTCCGGCCCGCCATCGGTCTTGAGGCCAAGCTTGTTCATCCAGGCATAGAACGGATATTCATTCCCGAAGAACCAGACGCCGAGCGTATGGCCCTTGAAGTCGGCTTCCGTCTTGACCGGACCGTCCTTCGGGCAGACCAACTCCATGCCGGCCTTCTTGAACGGCTGGGCGATGTTGACCAGCGGCACGCCCTTCTCGCGCGCAGCCAGCGCACCGCCCATCCAGTCGACGATGACGTCGGCGCCGCCGCCGGCAATAACCTGCTCCGGTGCAATGTCCGGTCCGCCGGGCTTGATGTCGACGTCGAGGCCCTCGGCGTCATAGAAGCCCTTGGCCTTGGCGACATAATAGCCGGCGAACTGTGCCTGGGTGACCCATTTCAGCTGCAGCGTCACCTTGTCCGCGGCCATCGCCTGGAACGCGGCAAGCGACATCGCGCCGGCCAGCATCGAAACAACAAGTCTTTTCATGTTTTACCCTCTGAAGTTAGCGCCCTAAACCCACCGCCCCTATCCACCACGGACAGAGGGATGCCAAAACGTGACTGCTCTCTCGAAAAGAGCGACCACGCCATAAAAGACCGAACCCGCAAGTGCTGCAACTGCGATTTCCGCCCACACCATATCGATGTTCATCCGCCCGACTTCCGTCGAAATGCGGAATCCCATGCCGACCACCGGCGTGCCGAAGAACTCGGCGACGATGGCGCCGATCAGCGCCAGCGTCGAATTGATCTTCAACGCATTGAAGATGAAGGGTGCCGCCGCCGGCAGCCGCAGCTTGAACAGCGTCTGCCAGTAGCTCGAGGCATAGGTGCGCATCAGGTCGCGCTCCATATGGCCGGAGGCGGCAAGCCCGGCGACGGTGTTCACCAGCATCGGGAAGAAGGTCATGATGATGACCACCGCTGCCTTCGACTGCCAGTCGAAGCCGAACCACATGACCATAATCGGCGCGACGCCGATGATCGGCAGCGCCGACACCATATTGCCGATCGGCAAAAGCCCGCGCCGCAGGAACGGCACGCGGTCGGCGGCGATGGCAACGAGGAAGCCGGCGCTGCTCCCCACCACATAGCCGAAGATAACCGCCTTGAAGATGGTCTGCCTGACATCGGCCCCCAGCACCGGCAGCGAGCCGACGATGCGTGCACCGATGGCGCTTGGCGGCGGCAACAGGATGAAGGGAATGCCGGCACCACGCGTCACCGCCTCCCAGATGATCAGGATCCAGGCGCCGAAGATGGCCGGAATGATCAGGCGCAGGGCGGTTGACGCCCAGCGCGATGTCGGGCGAAACGACGACAAGACCGTTACGCAGCGCCAGGCCAAAAACCACGCCGCGACGAGCAGCAGATAGAAGGATGCGCGAGCGCTGCCCTCATTGCCGGTTATGCCGGCGAGCAGCATCCACGCTGCGCCATGCGCGCCAAGGAACAGCAACACCACCCCGATCATCGGTGGAAAGTTGTCGGCCTCGATTGCCACGAGCAGCAAAATGAAAATCAACACCGTAGTCGCCATGCCGTAACCGGGCGTAGCACTGACGAGCGGCCAAAGAAGCAGCGCGCCGACAAGCAGGACAAGCGCGGCATACCCCTGCCAGGATCGAGGCGTGATTGAGGAAAGGCTCAGGATGGAGCTCATGCCGGCCTCCCGCCCATGGCGCGGTCGACAAGGCGCCCGGCGATGCCGACGACCATCACCAGCAGCGCCGCGACCACCGACCCGGCAACCAGAGCCGACCAGATGTCGATGGTCTGGCTGTAGTAGGCGCCGGCGAGCAATTTGGCACCGATGCCGGCGACGGCGCCGGTCGGCAACTCGCCGACGATGGCGCCGACCAGGCTGGCGGCCACCGCCACCTTCATCGAGGTGAACAGGAACGGCACCGAAGCCGGCACGCGCAATTTCCAGAAGGTCTGCGAGGCACTGGCATTATAGGTGTGCATCAGGTCGAGATGGGTGAGCTCGGGCGAGCGCAGTCCCTTCACCATGCCGACCGCCACGGGGAAGAACGACAGATAGGTCGAGATCAGCGCCTTCGGGATAAGCCCGGTGATGCCGACCGCCGCCAGCACGACGATGATCATCGGCGCCACCGCCAGGATCGGAATGGTCTGCGAGGCGATGATCCACGGCATCAGACTGCGGTCGAGCGTCGCCACATGCACGATGCCGACGGCGATGACGATGCCGAGCGCCGTGCCGAAAGCAAAGCCGAGCAGCGTCGACGACAGCGTCACCCAGGCATTGTAGACAAGGCTGCGGTTCGAGGTGATGCTGCGCAGAAAGGTGTTTTCGAAAAAATTTACCGCCACCTGATGCGGCGCCGGCAGCGTCGGTTTTGGCTGCGCCAGCGTCTTGCCGATGAATTCCACAATAGCCGGCGTCTGATTGGCGCGGCGGTCGAGATCGCGCTGGAACGGCGCGTTGAGGATGACAGCCATGACGTACCAGACAACGACGACACCCAGGAGGATCGAGGTCACCGGAACGATCTTGTCGCGAAAGGTATCCATCTAGCGGACGTCAGGCGACTGGCGCCCTCCTCTCCCCAACACGCGAGAGCGGCCATACCCGTTCTTCGTCATCCTAGGGCGAAGCAAGGAGCGAAGCGACGCGGCGCAGACCCTAGGATCCATGCCGTTACCTATCCGCTCCGCACCGGTGCCGAACATTGCTCCCGAGCTAACGGCGGCCGAGGCTCGCCTCGCACACATTCTAAACCGCTTGCACCTTTCGGCCGAAGTCACGGCATGGATCCTAGGGTCTACGCAGGCCGCTTCGCGGCTGCTCCGCCCTAGGATGACGAAGGCATGGATGGCCCCGCTAGCCCCGACGGGGAGAGGAGGGAGCTCATCCCGTTCAATCATCATAGCTGTGCCCTGCCCTCAGCCCGTCCCGCACGCGTGCCGCGATCGCCAGGAACTCCGGCGTCTCGCGGATATCGAGCGGCCGCTTTTTCGGCAGCGTCGATTCTATGACGTCGCTGACACGCCCCGGGCGCGGCGACATGACGACGATGCGCGTCGACAGATAGACCGCCTCAGGGATCGAATGGGTGACGAAGCAGATAGTCTTGTTGGTCCGCTCCCAAAGCTCCAGCAGCTGTTCGTTGAGGTGATCGCGCACGATCTCGTCCAGCGCGCCGAACGGCTCGTCCATCAACAAAAGGTCGGCGTCGAAGGCGAGCGCCCGCGCGATCGAGGCGCGCTGCTGCATGCCGCCCGAAAGCTGCCAGGGGTATTTCTTCTCGAAGCCGCTGAGGTTGACAAGGTCGAGGGTTCGCTTGATGCGCGCCGCCTGCTCCGCCCTGGACAGGCCCATGATCTCCAGCGGCAGTGCCACATTGCGCTCGATCGTGCGCCACGGATAAAGTGCGGCCGCCTGGAAGACATAGCCATAGGCGCGGCTCTGGCGCGCCTGCTCGGGCGTCATGCCGTTGACGGAGATGGCTCCCGATGTCGGCTTCTCCAGATCGGCGATGACGCGCAGCAAGGTCGTCTTGCCGCAGCCGGAGGGCCCGATGAAGGACACGAATTCCCCCTTGCCGATCGTCAGGTCGACATTCGACAGCGCCTGTACCGGACCATCATTGGTCTGGAAGGTCAGGCCAAGCTTGCTTGCCGAAACAACGGCTGGCGATACTCCCGTCATCGGCCGTAGCCTGTCGCTTCCGGCCACTGCGGCGCCGGCCGGAATCCCATTGATTTTACCCCGATGTTGCTTTCCACTCGCCCAGTCCTACTCGCCGCAGTTTTACTCGCCCCAGTTCTATGCGCCCCAGTTCTACGCGCCCTTGTCCCATCAGATAGACGCCCGGAGTTGCCCCGATGTCGCCCAAACCGACTTGCCATCTTATCCGCCCTGAAAGCTCTTATGAAGGCAAGCAGGGCCTGAGTTATTTCGCCGGTATCGCCGCCGAAACAGTCGGCTCGTCCGGCATCTGCATGCATCTGCTGACCATGCCGCCGGGTGCCCGCGCCAAGGCGCATATGCACGAAAACCATGAAACCGCGATCTATGTGCTCTCCGGCGAAGTCCATACCTGGTATGGCGACCGGCTCGAACAGCATATCGTGGTCAAGGCCGGCGATCTTTTCTATATTCCCCCCGGCGTGCCGCATCTGCCGGCCAATCTGAGCGACGGCCCCGCCTCGGCGGTCATTGCCCGCACCGATCCCAACGAAAAGGAAAGCGTCGTCCTGCTGCCGGAACTGGACGGGTTGGTCGCCTGACGCCGGCATCGAGGCAGCGGTCGTCATCGGCACCGTCACGAACATGATTTCAGCGGTCCTATCTCCTCAAGGCCGGGAATGGTCACGAAGAAACCGTCCCCTCCTCTGTTGATGACCTTGACGACATCCGTGGTCGTGCCCTCCTCGCCCTCGGCGAAACAGGTGGAGCTCAACAACAGGGTGCCAGGCGCCGTCGTCAGTCGCTGTGCGAACTGGCAGCCGCTGCCATAGGTTTCGACGCCGTCGGCGGTCAGCACGACATAATCGTCGCTGTCCTGATAACCGAGCCGTACACCAGCGCAACCGACCTCATTGCCAAAGGAGCCGGCAAGGACGTCAGCCGCCGCCGGCCCGGCGGCAAGGATCACCGCGGCCATTGAGATAATCGCTCCGTGGCTCGCCAAGCTCAAACGCCCGTCGCCGGGATTCCCGTCCGTTCCACCTTGCGCGGCGCGGAAATCTCCTTCCACGTCGACAGCGCCCGGTTGACCGCCGCGTTCGGCTCGCGAGCGACGAACTCGCCATGGCCGGGCTTCGCCTTGACCTCGTTTTCCTCGATCGACAGTTCGCCGCGCGAGAAGACGAAGCGCGGCAGGCCGGTTACCTCAAAACCTTCGAAGACATTGTAGTCGATCACCGACTGCTGCTTCTTGGCCGTGATCTTCTTCTTGCGCTTCGGGTCCCATACGAGGATGTCGGCGTCCGCCCCTTCGACGATGGCGCCCTTCTTCGGGTACATGTTGAGGATCTTGGCGATGTTGGTCGAGGTCACCGCGACGAACTCGTTCATCGTCAGCCGGCCGGTCTTGACGCCGGTCGTCCACAGCACCGGCAAACGATCCTCGAGCCCGCCCGTGCCGTTCGGGATCTTGGTGAAGTCGCCGACGCCGTTGCGCTTCTGTTTGGTGGTGAAGGCACAATGGTCGGTCGCCACCACTTGCAGCGACCCGGCCTGCAGGCCGGCCCACAGCGAATCTTGGTGCAGTTTGTTGCGGAAGGGCGGGCTCATCACCCGGCGCGCCGCATGGTCCCAGTCCTTGTTGAAATATTCGCTCTCGTCCAGCGTCAGGTGCTGGATCAGCGGCTCGCCGAATACCCGCATGCCTTTCTGGCGCGCCCGGCGGATGGCTTCGTGCGCCTGCTCGCAGGAGACATGCACGACATAGAGCGGCACACCGGCCATGTCGGCGATCATGATGGCGCGGTTGGTCGCCTCGCCTTCGACTTCAGGCGGGCGCGAATAGGCGTGTCCCTCCGGGCCGCTGTTGCCCGCCGCCAGCAGCTTCTGCGACAGCGCCGCCACCACGTCGCCATTCTCGGCATGGACCAGCGGCAGCGCGCCAAGATCGGCACAGCGCTGGAACGACGAATAGAGCTCGTCGTCATCGACCATCAGCGCGCCCTTGTAGGCCATGAAATGCTTGAACGAGGTAATGCCCCTGTCGGCGACGGTGGCCATCTCGTCGAACACCTGCTTGCCCCACCAGGTGATCGCCATGTGGAAGGAATAGTCGCAGGACGCCTTCGAAGTCTTGTTGTCCCACATCTGCAGGGCCTCGAGCAGCGATTGCTGCGGCGCCGGCAGACAGAAATCGACGACCATCGTCGTGCCGCCGGCAAGGGCCGCGCGGGTACCGGATTCAAAGTCGTCGGCCGAATAGGTGCCCATGAACGGCATTTCGAGATGGGTATGCGGGTCGATGCCGCCCGGCATCACATAGCAGCCGCTGGCGTCGAACTCATGGTCGCCATGCAGATCCGGCCCGATGCCGATGATCTTGCCGTGCTTGAACAGCACATCGGCCTTCCACGTCCGGTCGGCGGTGACGATGGTGCCATTCTTGATGACTTTGGACATTTTCTTGTTCCCTTATTCTCTTCGCGCTTCTTGTGAGCGCCTTGCTTGATCAGGTCGGTTCAGCGTCGAGGAACCCTGAACGGCCTCTACATGACTCCAACTTCCCGCAATATCTCCTCGACGCAACCATCGAAGGAATTTGCCAAGTCTCCAGTCGAAAACCTGAGCACACGATAGCCCTGTCGGCCAAACCATGCATCACGTATGCGGTCCTTCTCCATTTGCTCCGGCATAAAGTGATGCTCTCCATCCACCTCGATGACGAGGTTCTTCTCGTGCAGAACGAAGTCCGCAATATAAGGCCCAATCGGCGCCTGCTTCCTTGCATGTAACCCGTAGAGGCGACGGAACTCCTTCAGCTCGGACCAGAGCTTACGCTCGCCCTCTGTCATGTTCCGGCGCAACATTCTTGCACGTTTGATGGCGGCTGGATCGATCGCGGTCGGTGCCAAGACGAGTACCCCCACCCTCAATTCCTCCCCACAAGGGGGAGGGAGGCTTGGTGCCGCGCTGTCACAGCTGAACCCATCAAAGCTTTCGCCATAGAAAAAGACGTCGGCATTGCTAGTCCCCCTCCCCCTTGTGGCAGGGCAATCGCATTTGGATTCTTACGAAGATGGACCCCCACCCTAACCCTCCCCACAAGGGGGAGGGAACGCTGCCGCATGCCCTTACTTCCCCTTTTGGCGCCGAAAGGCAGGCAATTTGCCGAGGTCAGTGCCAACGGAAGTCTCCCTCCCCCTTGTGGGGAGGGGTTAGGGGTGGGGGTACGGCGCCAACATCTCACCCCACAATCCCCGCCGTGTCCACCACCGCATGGAACAGCACGTCGGCGCCGGCCGCTGCCCATTCCTTGGTGATTTCCTCGGCCTCGTTGTGGCTGAGACCGTCGACGCAGGGGCACATCACCATTGCGGTGGGTGCGACGCGGTTGATCCAGCAAGCGTCATGGCCGGCGCCCGAGACGATATTGCGATGCGTATACCCCAGGCGCTCCGCCGCATCCCGCACAGCCTTGACGCAGCCCGGATCGAAAGTGACCGGATCGAAATGGCCGACCTGCTCGATTTGATATTGGATGTCGAGCGCTTCGCAGATCGTGTCGATGCCTTCGCGGATGCGCCCGTCCATGGCGTCGAGCACTTCCTTTTCCGGCGAGCGGATGTCGATGGTGAAGACGGTGCGGCCGGCGATGATGTTGCGCGAGTTCGGATAGACCTCCATATGGCCGACCGCGCCGACGGCGTCGGGCTGATAGTCCATGGCGATCTCGTGCACCAACTCGATCACCCGCGCCATGCCGAGCCCGGCATTGCGCCGCTTGGGCATCGGCGTCGAGCCGGTATGCGCCTCCTTGCCGGTCAGCGTCACCTGCAGCCATTTCAACCCTTGCCCATGGGTGACGACACCGATGTCGATGCCCTCGTCCTCGAGGATCGGGCCCTGCTCGATATGCAGCTCGAAAAAGGCGTGGATCTTGCGTTCGCCGACCTTTTCGGTGCCCTTCCACCCGATCCGTTCGAGCTCCTCGCCGAATTTCTTGCCGTCCTTGTCGACATGTGAATAGACGTCGGTCTGGTCGAGCACGCCGGCGAATACCCCGGACGCCATCATCGCCGGCGCAAAGCGGGCGCCTTCCTCGTTGGTCCAGTTGGTGACGACGATCGGATGCCTGGTCTTGATGCCGAGATCGTTGAGCGAGCGCACCACCTCCAGGCCGCCGAGCACGCCGAGCACGCCGTCATACTTGCCGCCGGTCGGCTGGGTGTCGAGATGGCTGCCGACATAGACCGGCGGCAGGCTGGGGTCGGTGCCTTCGCGACGGGCAAACATCGTACCCATCTCGTCGACGCCCATTTCGAGCCCCGCCTCATCGCACCAGCGCTTGAACAGATGCCGCCCTTCGCCGTCCTCGTCAGTAACAGTCTGGCGATTATTGCCGCCGGCAATGCCGGGGCCGATCTTCGCCATCTCCATTATCGAATCCCACAAACGGTCTGAATTGATTCGCAGATTCTCGCCGGGGGCGGCCATATTCTAAAACCTCATTGGTTGCGCGGCGTCGAGGGGGAGGGAAAGCTGCACCTGGTTCAATCCACGGCCCTCAGCACTTCGCGCACATGGTCGATCAATTCGTTGATCTGGCCTTTGGTGATGATCAGCGGCGGCGACAGCGCGATGATGTCGCCGGTGGTGCGGATCAATGCACCGCGCTCGAACGCCTTCACAAAAGCCGAGAAGGCCCGCTTCGTCGGCTGGCCGGCGATCGGCGCCAGCTCGATCGCGCCGATCAGGCCGATGTTTCTGATATCGATGACGTTCGGCTCGCCCTTCAGCGAGTGCAGCGCGTCCTCCCAGTACGGCGCCAGTTCCTCGCCGCGCGTCAGCAGCCCTTCTTCCTTGTAGGTGTCAAGCGTGCCCAGCGCTGCCGCGCAGGCGATCGGATTGCCCGAATAGGTGTAGCCGTGGAAGAACTCGATCATGTGCTCGGGCCCGGTCATGAAGGCGTCGTGGATTTCCTTCTTCACGAACACCGCGCCCATCGGGATGACGCCGTTGGAGACGCCTTTGGCGGTGGTCATGATATCCGGCGTGACGCCGAAATAGTCGGCGGCAAACGGCGTGCCGAGGCGGCCAAAACCGGTGATGACTTCGTCGAAGATCAGCAAGATGCCGTGCTTGGTGCAGATCTCGCGAAGCCTCTCGAGATAGCCCTTCGGCGGCAGGATGACGCCGGTGGAACCGGCCACCGGCTCGACGATGACGGCGGCGATGGTCGAGGCGTCGTGCAAGGCGACGATGCGCTCCAGCTCGTTCGCCAGTTCCGCGCCATGCTCCGGCACGCCCTTGGTGAAAGAGTTCTTTTCCGGCAGATGCGTGTGGGGCATGTGATCGACGCCGCCGAGCAGCGTGCCGAACATCTTGCGGTTGGTGACAATGCCGCCGACGGAGATGCCGCCGAAATTGACGCCGTGATAGCCGCGTTCGCGGCCGATCAGGCGGGTACGCGAGCCCTCGCCTTTTACGCGGTGATAGGCGATCGCCATCTTCAGCGCGGTCTCAACCGATTCCGATCCGGAATTGGTGAAGAACACATGGTCCATGCCCTTCGGCGCGATGTCGACCAAGCGGTTCGCCAGCTCGAACACGATCGGATGGCCCATCTGGAACGCCGGCGCATAGTCGAGCTCGGCCGCCTGGCTCTGGATCGCCTCGGTGATCTTCGGGCGGCAGTGGCCGGCATTGACGCACCACAGGCCGGCGGTGCCGTCGAGCACCTTGCGCCCGTCGCTGGTCGTGTAGTGCATGTCCTTGGCCGACACCATCATGCGCGGCGCCTGCTTGAACTGCCGGTTTGCCGTGAACGGCATCCAGAATGCACTGAGATCGTTCGGCGTGACTTTCAGCCGGTTGGACATGACCGAGACTTCCCCTTGTAACTTGTTTCGGTGCGGCTAACGCCTGGTCTTTCCAACTTGGTCTTCGCGACGTTTTCGTGCTACGCAAATTTTTGACCGGTTGGACAAACGTTAGCACCGCCTTATCAGCGGTCAAGGGATTACTAGCGGAAATGCGGCTTTCGAAGTGCGCTCCACAGGGCGGAGAAAAACTGGTCCAGAGAATTGGTCCAGACACTCCTCGCAGCGAAGGTTTTTCGAGGTGACGGGTGCGGTCGAAAGCTCTGCTCCTCGCCGCACCCGCATCCAGATGGAAAAGCGCGAGCTCATCCTCGAGGCGGCGCTCGAAGTCTTCTCGACCAACGGTTTTCGCGGCTCGACAATCGACCAGATCGCTGAAGCCGCCGGCATGTCGAAGCCGAACCTGCTCTATTATTTCCGCCGCAAGGAGGACATCCACAAGACGCTGATGCAGCGGCTTCTCGACACCTGGCTGGCGCCGCTGCGCGAACTCGACGATATCGGCGACCCCTTGACCGAACTGCGCAGCTATATCAGGCGCAAGCTCGAAATGGCGCGCGATTTCCCGCGCGAGAGCCGGCTGTTCGCCAACGAGATCCTGCAGGGCGCGCCGCGTATCATGCCGATGCTGGAAGGCGAGTTGAAGACGCTGGTCGACGAGAAGGCCAATGTCATCAAGGGCTGGATGCGCGCCGGCAAGATTGCCCGCACCGACCCCTGGCACCTGATCTTCTCGATCTGGGCGACGACGCAGCATTATGCCGATTTCGACGTGCAGGTCCGCGCCGTGCTCGGCCCTGACCGCGGCGGCGACGGCCGCTTCGAGGATGCCGCAAGGTTTCTCGAGCAACTGTTCATCGACGGGCTGAAGCCGAAGGGCTGAGGCAGCTCGGCTGTCGCAAACCTCCCCCATTGCTTCGTCATCCTGGGGCGCAGCAAGGAGCGGAGCGACGCAGCGCAGACCCCAGGATGACGAAGTTGGGCTCACGCGCTGCGCCGCTCGGCCGGCAGCGCATCGAGCAGCTTCTGCAGCTTGGCGATCGAGTTCTGCTCGGCGAGCGGCGTGTAGACGATCAGCTTCATGTCCGAGCCGTCGTCGATCGACAGGCTCATATGCTCGAACGCCATGGCACCCGCTGTCGGATGCCTGACATGCTTTACACCCGACAGGTTACGGGCCACGTCGCGTAGCGGCCACCAGGCGCGAAACTCCTGGCTCGAGCGCGTCATCAGCGCGATCAGCCGCTCGAAATCCGGATCGCCGACATATCTGGCGCTTTCTGCCCGGAATGACGCCAGCACGGCACGTGCCAGTTCCTCCCAATCAACGAGCAGGCGCCGATGCTGCGCGCTGGTGAAAACCATATGGACGATGTTGCGGGCATCGCCCTCCAGCAGGCCATAGTCGCCGAACACGGCTGCCGCAGCAGAATTCCAGGCCAGCACGTCCCAGCGCCGCCCAAGGACATAGGCCGGCTGCAGGACCAGGCTCTGCAGCATGTGCAGCAACGGGCTATCGACTTTTTCCGGCGCGTCGACGCGACGCTCCGGCTGCGGGCGGCCGGCAAGAATGAACAGATGCCGTTGCTCGGCCGTGTCCAGGCGCAGCGCCCGGCTGAGCGCCGTCAGCACTTCCACCGACGGCCGAACGTCGCGGCCCTGCTCCAGCCAGGTGTACCAGGTCGTGCCGACGCCGGCGATCATCGCCACCTCCTCGCGCCGCAGCCCGGGCGTGCGCCGGCGCAGGCCGGTCGAAATGCCGGTGGCCGAAGGCGTCAGCCTTTCGCGCCGCGAGCGCAGAAAGGCGCCAAGCTCGCGGCGACGGCTGCCTTCGGCAGAATGCGTGGTGGAATCCATCGGCGCTATTATAGCAGTACCGATACCAGGATAAAGTTTGAACTGTTTGGCATGCGTCTGGTGTCCCATCTTTCTGCTCAGAGCGATGACATGGAGGCTCTGAACATGGAACTGAAAGACAAGACGATCCTGATTACCGGCTCAACCGACGGCGTCGGCCGCGTTGTCGCGCAACGGCTCGGCGCCGGCGGCGCCCGCATCCTGGTGCATGGCCGCGACGCGACAAGGGGCAAGGCGATCGTGACCGAGATCGAAGCCGCCGGCGGCAAGGCCGAGCTTCTTGTCGCCGATCTCTCCTCCCTGGCCGAGGTCCGCCGCCTCGCCGAAGCCGTCCGCGCCAGGACCAAGCGGCTCGATATCCTCATCAACAATGCCGGCGTTGGCACCGCCGGCCCCAACGCGAAACGGCAGGTCAGCGCCGACGGCTACGAGCTGCGCTTTGCCGTCAACTACCTCGCCGGTTTCCTGCTCACCACGGAGCTGCTGCCACTGCTCAAGGCCAGCGCGCCGGCGCGCATCATCAATGTCGCCTCGGCCGGGCAACGGGCGATCGACTTCAGGGATGTCATGCTGACCCGCTCCTACGACGGCGTTCGTGCCTACTGCCAGAGCAAGCTGGCGCAGATCATGTTCACCATCGACCTGGCGGAGCAGCTGCACGGCACCAATGTGACCGTCAACAGCCTGCATCCGGCAAGCTACATGAACACCACGATGGTGCGGCAGGCGGGCATCACGCCGTGGAGCTCGGTCGAAACCGGCGCCGAAGCCATCATCAACCTCGCCACATCGCCGGCACTCGAAGGGCGAAGCGGCCTCTATTTCGACGGCCAAAGGGAATCCCGTGCCGATGCACAAGCCTATGACGCGAAGGCGAGGCAGCAGTTGCGTGAATTGAGTCTCGGCCTTGTCGCGCTCGCACCCGCTTCCGCAACATCGAAGAAAGAAAATTCATGACCGAGAAAACGCAGCACGCCGTGATCGTCGGCGGCTCCTCCGGCATCGGCCTCGCCACCGCGAAAAAGCTGCTTGGCCCGGGCATGAAGGTGACTATCACCGGGCGCAACCGGGAAAGGCTCGACAACGCATGGCAAAGCCTTGGCGGCGCAGTCGAAAAGGCTGCCTTCGATGCCGCGAAGCCGGACGAGGTTCGCCGGTTCTTCAACGATCTCGGCCCTTTCGATCACCTGGTGCTGGCCGCCAGCGGCGGCAAGGGGCTCGGTCCGTTCGAAACGCTTGACCTGACCGACATCGGCGGTGGCGTCGACGAGAAGGTCCGGCCACAGCTCTCCTGCCTGCAGGCCGCCTTGCCGACGCTGAACAAGAGCGGCTCGGTGACTTTCATCTCGGCGGTGTCGGCGCAATTGTCGGCGCCGGGTGTCGCCGGCATCGCCGCCGTCAACGGCATGCTGCTGACCGTGGTGCCGATCCTGGCAATGGAGCTGAAGCCGCTACGCGTCAATGTCGTGGCGCCGGGCGTCATCGACACGCCGTGGTGGGATTTCCTGCCCGATGAACAGCGCCATGCGGTGTTTGCCGATTATGCCGGCAAGACACCGGTCGGCCGCATTGGCCGCGCCGAGGACGTCGCCAGCGCGATCGCGTTCCTGGTTTCGAACAGCTTCGTCACCGGCCAGGTGCTGACCTGCGACGGCGGCTTGCGGTATGCGGCGTAAGGCGGCTGCCTCCACGAGGCGTGTCAAAGCGACTGCGCGATCAGCGCCAGAAATCCTCCGGTGAGCGCGACGTTGCCGACAAAGCCATTGATGCGGGACGCGCGCTCGGGCCCCTGATGATCCCAGAAATTGTGGAACATCGGCGTAGCAAAAACCAGGAACAGGATCAGGCATGCCGCCGCCGGAGCGGTCCAGATGTCCGCGATCACCAGCGCTCCGGCGATGATCTGCAGGACGATCCCCAGCCACAGCACCGGCCGCGCCTGCGGCACGCCGCGCGTCGTCATCAATTGGCTCACCAACGCCGCATTCTGGATGTTGCGCAGGCCGGCAAAGACAAAGGCGCCGCCAAGCAGCAGGCGGGCGGCGAATAGAATCTCACTATCAAAGTTTGAAAACATGCTGTCGGGTCCTCGGGCAGAAAAGAGGCGCGCGGCCCCAAGCCCCCCGCCGGGTGGCGTGGGAAACCGGCCACACAGGGGGGGAACGGTGGGTTTGTATTAAAAGGACCCCAACACCCGTGGAAGGGTTTGT
>NZ_JAMYUA010000061.1:0-26542 GCF_040322715.1 Mesorhizobium sp. M0106
AGAAACGTACCGTCGAGGACACTTGGCGCCACATCGGCCACCTCGTTGAAACGATCGAGGCAACCGAATGCAACAACTACTTCGCGAACGCCGGCTACGCTTCCATCAAAACGTGAAAGGCTCTAGTAACATCAGTCGCTACCGTGGCGCCCTGGCGCCCAGGCAACGGAGCCCGTCGTCCGACAGGGCGGCGGGCTTTTTTGACGCGGGTCGGTCATCACGCAATCGATGGAATTCTGGCCGGCGCTGCTTCGTGTGGCGTGGGGTAAGGTGCCCTGACGCAGCGCCGGCCAAGCGGAAATCAGGTCCGCCGCAGCCAGATTGTAGCCGCGCTGGCGCAGCAGGTAATTGCGTGATCGCGGAAGCTACACCATGCAGAGCCCTCCCCAGCAGTTCGGCCTGCCAGCGGCTGACCCGAGGCATTCATTCATTCTGACGATGCACCGGACGCCCCGACGGCGGAAATTGGACACCGCGCTCGCTCTCGATTCAGCGGCCGGTGTTCCCTGCAGATTTCGGACGAAAGGCCATTCTATCCTTGTTGCGCCTGGATTCTTATCAGATCGTGGCAAGGATTGCCTTTCCGGCCGCGTTTGCCGGCGTTCTGCTGTTCGCCCTTCTGCCGGAGCAACTCCTGCAGGGCCTTGGCTTGGCTTTCACGTTTGATCACGACAAGCTCAATCACGCCGCCGCCTTCGTCGTCCTGGCGGCTCTCGGAAGTCTCGGCTGGCCGGAACGCAAGGCGAAGCTGATCGTACTCCTCGTTCTCACGGGTGCGGCGATCGAGGGGCTTCAGGCCGTGCAACTGATAGGGCGCGACCCGGATTTATTCGACTGGGTGGCCGACTGCGCGGGAATCGCGTGCGGACTGATGGTTGCAGGCTGGACAAAGCGGCTCGCCGGCGGATTGCCATAGCTCGAAAGCGCATAACGGAATCGGCGCGCCCGTGCCCCAATAAGGGGAAAATGGCCGGCGCCACTTGGGGGGCGCGTTGGGGTAAGTTGCCTGATGGGGCGCCGGCCAGGCGGAAAAATTACGTCCGCCGCAAAGTAACATAGCAGGAACGGCAAAGCGCGGCAGTAGCGTGATCGCGGAAGGTCCGGGTTGGCGCCTCCGGTGCGGTGACCCGTTTTGGATCAACAAATCTGGCACCTGAATTGCACTGCAGGTAATGCCGGGAAATCCCGGCAATCGTCCCCGAATATGGGGCCTCGCCGCTTCGCAAATGGAGCGGCGGGCCTTTTTGCCGGATGTTGAAAAGCAGGCCGATCAGCGGCTTAGCTGATCACAGTGTGCTTAGCCCGATTTCCCCTACCAAGTGCTTATTCTCACAAGAGAAATTCTAAAGCGCCCAAGCATCGGTGCTTGACACAGGTTTCGACAACTGGATAAGTGGATACACAGATACGCTCTGATCGGACCTGGGACATGGCAGCTGACGCAATCGAGCCGTTGGGCATCACGACCGCCGAGGAGGAAGCTTATCGCCACATTCAGCGGGCCCTGAGGATGGGGCGTTATCGGGCCGGGGACCGGCTGATCCCGGAAGAGATCGCGACGGAAATCGGCATGAGCCGCATGCCGGTTCGCGAAGCATTCCGCCAACTGGCCGCGGAAGGTCTTGTGGTGATTCGCCCGAACCGTGGCTGCATCGTCGCCGGGCTTACCCTCGACGAGATCTACGAAACCTTTGAAATGCGCTCGGTGCTCGAAGGGCTGGCGGTGAGGCTTGCCATGCCGCACATCGATGTCGAAGTGCTTGAAGAACTGGAACGCCAGCTCGACCGCATGGAGCGCGCCAGCCAGACCGGCAGCAGCGACTGGGTCGTGCGCCATCAGGCCTTCCATCTGCAGATTTGCCAACTGAGCAACCGACCCAAGCTGGTCCGGCAGATTGCCAGCCTGCACGTCGTGATCGAGCCCTACCTGCGCATCTGGTTCGACTATGTCGACAAACCCGCCAGCGCGCGTGCCGAGCACGAGATCCTGATCGACGTGCTGCGGTCAGGTGATGCCGGCAAGGCTGAGATCGTCATGCGGGATCATATCGTCGAGACGGCGCCGCTTCTGGCCAACTTCGCAAGTCCCGGCCGCCGTTAGGGAATACCATCTAACTCGTTGAAGCCGGAAGATAATCCGGCACGACGAAAGGGAACTGCCATACCGGCAAAAAGAGGAGAATGATATGAAAATTAGCCGCATCGCAGCCATTGCGTCGGTCCTGTTCGGCCTGGTCCAGGCCGCCGTTGCACAAGAAACACCAAAGGCAATTACCATTGCCACCGAAGGAGCCTACGCGCCCTGGAATTTCACAACAGCCGACGGCAAGCTGGACGGCTTCGAAGTCGATCTCGCCAATGATCTGTGCGGGCGAATGAAGATCGAGTGCAAGATCGTCGCACAGGACTGGGACGGCATGATCCCCGCGCTGACCGTCGGCAAGTTCGACGTGATCATGGCGAGCACGTTCATCACTGAAAAGCGTCTGAAGATCATTGACTTTACCCAGCCGTATGCCGTGGATCCCTCAGGTTTCGCGGTCGCCAAGGATAGCGAACTGGGCAAGCTCGGCATCTCCAACGAGCGGTTGAAGCTGGACAATGAAGCCTCTGCGCAGGCGGCAATCGACAAGCTCAAGCCATTGCTGAAGGGAAAGATCATTGGAGTTCAGGCTGCAACGGCGAACCTGGAATTCCTGAAAAAATACTTCTCGGACGTCGCCGAGATTCGCGAATACAAGACCACCGAGCAACACGATCTCGATCTCGCCGCGGGTCGCATCGACGCGCTCTTCGCGCAACAGACAGCGCTGGCCGCCACCCTGAGCAAGCCGGAGTTCAGCGACTATACGCTTGCAGGACCAGGGTTTGTCGGGGGTCTCTTCGGTCTTGGCTCCGGGGCCGGTATCCGCAAAGAAGACACCAAGCTGAAAGACATGCTCAACGGCGCCATCGACGCCGCGACCGCCGACGGCACGATCAAAACCCTGTCGCTTAAATGGCTCAAGAGCGACGTCACTCCAGTCAAGTAAGCGCTTGCCGGCGAACGGCCATTCCTGACCACGTTCCGGAGCTGAGCCGTTCGTCCTGCCGGGGGGATCAATGCCGGGGGTATCAATGGTTGACGTATTCCGGCTGCTTGGTTTCCAGCACGGAGGTTGGGGGGCTGCTCTTCTCATGGCGGCCTCGGTCACAGTGCTCCTGTCTGTGCTGGGCTTTGCGCTTGGCGCTGTCTTTGGCGGGCTGGCAGCGGCCGGGCGTCTCCGCAACTCCAAAATATTGAGGTTCTTGGCCCTTGGCTATTGCACGGTTTTCAGGGGCGTGCCCGACCTTCTGACCATTTATCTGCTTTACTATGGAGGTAGTGTCGCCCTGACCTCGCTTGGTCATAGCCTGGGCGGGTCCGGATTCGTCGGCGTTCCGGCCTTTGCCACTGGAACCTTGGCTATCGCGATCATCTCGGGCGCCTATCAAGCCGAGGTCTATCGAGGGGCTTACCTCGCCATCGACCAGGGACAGCACGATGCCGCTTGCGCGCTTGGTCTCAACCGGCTGCAGCGGCTGCGACAGGTTATTTTTCCCCAGCTCCTGAGATACGCGCTGCCAGGTCTCGGCAATGTGTGGCAGTTGGTTCTGAAGGACTCGTCGCTGATATCGGTAATCGGCCTCGTTGAACTGATGCGCCAGGCGCAGATCGCTGCAGGTTCGACCCGTGAACCGTTCATCTTCTACATTGCTGCAGCCTTGCTCTATCTGGCTATCGCTTCCGTCACGGGCCACGCCTTTTACCGTCTGGAACGGAAGGCGCCGTGGCGCGTCCGGTCGGCATGATAGATTTCGGTTTTTTCCTCGAAATCCTGCCGAAGCTACTCGCCGGCCTGCCGCTCACGATGGAACTGGCCCTGACTTCCATCGTTGCCGGCTTCGTTCTTGCCGTCACATTGGCGCTTGCCCAGCAATCGGAATCGCCCTTTGTCGTCTTGCCGATCCGTGGCTTCGTTGCCGTGTTCAGGGGCACGCCTCTGCTGGTGCAGATTTTTCTGACCTATTATGGCCTTGGTCAATTCCGGCACCAACTGTCGGCAATTGGATTATGGGCCGTTTTCCGCGAACCCTACTGGTGCGCAATCATCGCGCTGACACTCAACACCACCGCCTATGGCAGCGAAATCCTCCGCGGCGCGATTCAATCGGTGCCACGCGGCCTTGTCGAGGCGGCCCGGTCTGTCGGCCTGTCCACCTATTTGACCTATCGGCACGTTATCCTGCCGCTGGCCTTTCGCCAGGCGCTGCCGAGTTACGGCAATGAAATCATCCTGATGATCAAGGGCACGTCTCTGGCTTCCATCGTGACCTTGATGGAGGTGACTGGAATTGCCCAGGGATTGATCTCCCAGACCTATCGCGCCTTTGAAGTCTTCATCTGCGCGGGCGCCATTTATCTCACTTTGAACTTCGCGATCATCCGTGCCTTGGCGGCACTCGAATACTGGATGTCGCGGCATCTGCGGCACCGCCCCTCGACGATGAGCGACGCCGCCTCTTGAGCACGATCAGAAGGGCATAGCATGCGAAATTTTGAGAAACCAACGCGCTCGGTCGTCGTTTCACGCGAGGCCATGGCCGCCACCTCTCATCCGTCGGCGACCCTGACGGCGGTGGAGATCATGGCGGCCGGCGGCAACGCCATGGATGCCGCCATCGCAGCCTGCGCGGTGCAATGTGTCGTCGAGCCAGCCTCGACCGGCATTGGAGGCGACTGCTTCGCTCTTCTGTCGCGAAACGGATCCGGCGAGGTCATCGCCTACAACGGATCGGGCAGGACACCGGCCGCCCTCACAATTGACTGGTTCCTCGAACGTGGCATGGCGGAGGTGGCCCGCAATTCTCCTGGCTCCGTCACCATCCCGGGAGCCATCGATGCCTGGACCAGATTGCACGCTGATCATGGGCATATGCCCTTCGATCAAATCCTGGCCCCCGCTATACGTTTCGCCGAGGAAGGCTACGCCATTTCACCGCGGGTCCATCGTGACTGGGCGTT
This sequence comes from Mesorhizobium sp. M0106, assembly GCF_040322715.1. Lineage (NCBI taxonomy): Bacteria > Pseudomonadati > Pseudomonadota > Alphaproteobacteria > Hyphomicrobiales > Phyllobacteriaceae > Mesorhizobium > Mesorhizobium sp. M0106. The sequence goes on from NZ_JAMYUA010000061.1 coordinate 5,045, forward strand.
GGAAGAAGAACTTCTGGCCGCCGATGGAGCCGCGAAACGGATTTTCCTGCCAAACGGCCGCGCGCCAGGCGTTGGCGAAGTGCATCGCCAGCCTGAGTTGGCTGCAACGCTGCGGCTGATCGCCAAGAAGGGACGAGAGGCCTTCTACACTGGCCCTGTGGCCGGAGACATGGTCGCCTATCTTCGTGGGCTCGGCGGATTGCACACACTCGAAGATTTCGCCTCGGCAACAGGCGAATACGTGACCCCGATCAGCACGGCGTTCCGAGGCTGCGATGTGTTCGAATGTCCGCCGAATGGCCAGGGTGTGATCGCGCTGCTCATTCTAAATATCCTCTCGCGCTTCGAAGCGCACGGCGACCCGCAATCCGCGGACCGGCTTCACCTGGAAATCGAAGCAACACGCCTCGCTTACGCCGCGCGTGACCTGCTCGTCGCCGATCCTGATGCGTCCGAGGTCCCGGTGGCCGACATGTTGTCGAATGCCTGGGCCGATCGTCTGGCCGGCATGATTGACCTAAAGCGCGCCCGCGCGGACCTGCCGGCGTTCGATATGCCGCTGCACAGCGACACGGTCTATATTTCCGTTGTCGATAAGGATCGCAATGCGGTCAGTTTCATCAACTCGGTCTTCGACAGCTTTGGCTCGGGCCTGGTCTCGCCACGCTCCGGTGTCGTCTTGCACAATCGCGGGCAAAGCTTTTCGCTTGACCCCAAGCACCCCAATGCAGTGGCGCCGAACAAGCGACCTTTGCATACCATCATACCCGGGATGCTTGCGAGAGACGGCCGGGCAGAAATGCCTTTCGGCGTTATGGGTGGCTACTACCAGGCAATGGGCCATGCGCACCTGCTGACGAAGGTGCTCGACTTCGGGATGGATCTGCAGGAGGCGATTGATCTGCCGCGGGTCGCCCCCGTCAGCGGCACCATGAACGTCCAGGCCGAACACGGGCTCGCTGGCGAAACCGTAGCTGAACTTAGCCGACGCGGTTTCGAAATCATTCCGGCCACGGACCCGATCGGCGGTGCGCAGGCCATTCGCATCGATTGGGCAAACGGGACCCTGCTGGGCGGTTCTGAACCGCGCAAGGACGGCTGCGCCCTCGGTCTGTAGAGCGGTTATGGCCAGAGCGGGATCCAAGATGCCGAAGATGCTCTTCATCGTCATTTGGCCGGCGAGCAGGAGCCGCTGGCGCCATGGTCCAGATAATTCTTGCACGCCATCGACAATCCGATCGGCGCGAGGGTGTCACCCATGTCTTAGGTACAACTGTCACCCATGTCTCCGGGCCGTACAGGGAAAAAATGGTGCCCAGAGGCGGTTCGAACCACCGACACGCGGATTTTCAGTCCGCTTTCGGTGATTGATATTGTTCAGATTTTAGGCCGAATGTCGCGTTTGTGTCGCGTCAAGCCAAAAAGCGCCCGCTCGGCCTGAACTCGTTGCCCTGTTCAGCGTCCAAACACGCGTGCCGTGGTGCCGACAGTCATTCAGATGGATGATGGTATGGTTCGGCACTCCTAGTAAGCTCCGATCCACAGGCAATTTAGAGACTTTCTGAGGTCCATATTCCTATGGGCGCAAGCGGCGCGACGACGGAGGTGTTGGCGCAGGCGGCGGGGTCGGGTCGTCGAGGCTCGCACGCGTGGAAGCCACGACGACCGACGTCGACCAACGGGCAACCGTGGGGCGCTCGATCGATCAGGAGATGGCACGGGCGACGAGCCAGTTCGACAGCGACAGGCGTGTCAACCAGCCGCAAGCGCAGGCGATCGAGAAGCAATTGCAAGTTCTCAAGTCAACCGGCAACGCTGTCGCGGCTCAACAGGCGGGACTGCACGCCATGGAAAGGCAGTCTCCCGCCGCATCGCATCTCCTCCAAAGCTTTTTGCGGCGTCAGCAGGATGCCAGCGAGCGGGGTCAACTCGGCCAGGCTGATGCCAGAGTGTTTACGCTCGCCACACCGCCGGAGCGGGCGAACTCGCTTCATCCGATCTTTCTGCGTCCTGTTCGGGAGGTCCCTACATGATCATCGAGTTGTTCGGTCCGCCTGGTGCAGGCAAGACGACCCTTCTCCGCGCCCTTTGCCGTGAGCTGGCGAAACGCGACATCCGTGTGAAGACAGTCAATGGCTATCGCCGGATTGATTTTGTGTCTTTCGGCAGCGAAGTCGATTCGGTCGAGGATGAAGGCCCGGAGACACGCCATGGCATCCAGCGTCTGGTGCACAAGCTCGCCACCGCGAGTCCGGTCTTGTTCTCGACCCCGCCGAGCGAGGGGGCCGCTGCGCGGCTTTTGGCATCGATCCCTCCAAAAAGTCGAATATGGGCGTTGCGTCTGAAGATCGACGTCGTTTTGCTCTTCGAAGCCTGGAATACAGCGCAGGCCTCAGAAGGGTACTTCATTTTCGAAGAGGGCATCGTTCAGGCGTTGTGTGCGCTCGTCCTGTTGGCACGAAATCCAAGTATCGACATGGTTCGAAATTGCCTGACGTTCCTGCCGCGACCGGATCTCCTCATTCAAGTCGACGCGCCCGGGGAAACGCTGCGCCACCGCCTCATTGAGCGGTATGCGCGGCAGCCGTACCTCGAGCGCCTTCTCGAAGTCGGAGTGGTCAGGGGCCTGAAGCAAGCGGATATCGCGAGGGAGATCGGCCAATGCCTGCAAGACAAATGGCCGCTGATGCGTGTCGACGGCCTCGACCCACGCAATTTCGAACAGGTCGTCGCGCGCATCGTGGGGCACGGATTGCCCGCGACGGCATGCGTCGGGCCAGACTAGAGGCGCGAGTTGCATGGTGCTCACGGTGAGATCGTTCGTTGGCATTCGCAGATTTCTGCGGGCGCAGTGGCGACCGTTAGGCAGCGTCCATGAGAACCGTGCACCCGCTCTTCGGGGTTACCGAGCAAGCCACCAGACGGATGGGTACGGTGCCCATTACTCCGACACGTTCCGGTCCGGCTACTATGCAGCTCTGTGGTCGGGTATCGAAAAGCCTTTGGTCGAACGTATTCTCCTGCCTGTCGGCGGGCCGAACCGGAAATGCCTGGACTTCGCATGCGGCACAGGCCGCATAGCAAATATCGCAGCTCAATTTTTTGGTGAAGTCGTCGGCGTTGACATCTCCCAATCTATGCTGGCTAGCGCACGGGTTCCGAAGAACGTGAAATTGGTCCGCGCTGATATTACGTTCTCTCCGCTTGCCGAAAGGTTCGACGTGGTCACGGCATTCAGATTCTTCCTCAATGCTGAAGATGAGCTCAGGAAGGATGCACTGTCGGCCATCAGCGCGCATTTGAACGAAGGCGGATTGCTTATCTCGAATATCCACATGAATGCGACCTCGCCAATAGGGCTGGTCTGCCGCATTCTGAACCGTTATGCAGGAGGGACAGTCCGCCATACTTTGAGCATTAAAGGATACGAGCAGACGCTCATTGCAAATGGCTTTATTGTCGAGCGGATAGTTGGGTACGGTTTTTTGCCGCGTCCCGGGAAATTGCTGCCAAGACTCTGCGAAATATTGATCGTGCCGTTTGAAAGGATCTGCGCAAGTGCCAGGATTCCGGCGGAGCTTGCGCAGAATTTCCTGGTGGTTGCCAGAAAGCGGTAAAGCCGGCGGGCACATGAAATTTGAAACCGAGCATTTGCCATGAGGCTGGTCTTTGTTGAAGCTATTGGCAGGAAAGTATCGAGTGTCGTTTTTGGCTGCGCTTCGCTTGTCTCAATCAGACAAAGCGCTGCTCGCCTCTGCTCATCAGTGCGTTTGGCGACGGCGCTCGCCGGTGACCAACGATGCACTTGCCTATCGTTCGCCCTGTTGAGGCGGCCTGACCGAATCCTCTGGTATGGCCTTTGCCCCGCTTACAAAAGTCATACCAGACCTCATTCGCTTCGCTTCCTACAGTCCGTGCTCGCTCATCGAGCACCCGATTGATCGGACAGCAACATCGGCGCGACATGAAATGCCGTAAGTCGCCAAGTTGGCGACACCGGAAGCCATTGATTTTATATGAGGAAGTAGTGGTGCCCAGAGGCGGATTCGAACCACCGACACGCGGATTTTCAGTCCGCTGCTCTACCAACTGAGCTATCTGGGCCTGCTCCGGTGGGCGGCAATCTGCACACCGGGTTCATGAAAGCGCCGTCGGCACCCCTTGAAAGCGCGTGGGTTATAGCACGGGAATTCGGCCTGTCCAGCGCTTAGAGCATGATCCCGAAAAGTGGAATCCGGTTTTCGGAAAAGATCATGCTCAAACAAAAAGCATGATCCCGAAAAGTGGAATCCGGTTTTCGGAAAAGATCATGCTCAAACAAAACGCCAGAACCTGTTCCGTCCGACAGTGCCCGGATGGAACAAGTTCTGGACATTGATTTCAGGCGGGAAACGACAGGCAGTCCGCAAGGCCGATCATCGGTCACGATCGCGGCTGCGAAACCGTCCCAAACCTGTGGAAAACTGCAGGTGGACGGCGCTATTTCTGGTCGTCGTTCTCGTCCTCGTCGTCCCGGCCCGGGATGACGTAGACCCCCTTCAGCCAGCGGTTGAGGTCGATGTCCTTGCAGCGCGTCGAGCAGAACGGGTAGGTTTCGCGCGCCGATGGCTTGCCGCATTCGGGGCAGGGCCGCTTGGGCCGCAATGGCGTGACCTTGTCGTCCGGGCTCATATCCGCGCACCCGACAGCCAGTTGACGTGCACCTTAAACCCTTCGCCGCTCAAAAGCGCTACCGTCTCGTAGAGTGGCAGGCCGACGACGTTGGTGTAGGAGCCGACAAGCTTGACGACGAAGGCGCCGGCAAGCCCCTGGACGCCATAGCCGCCGGCCTTGCCGCGCCATTCTCCGGATGCGATGTAGGCCTCGATCTCCTCGCGCGGCAGCCGCTTGAAACGCACCCTGGTCTCGACCAGCCGCAAGCGCTGCTTGCCGCCCGGCGTGATCAGGCAGATACCGGAATAGACCCGGTGCGAACGGCCGGACAAAAGCCCGAGGCAGTTGGCGGCGTCGTCGAGCGTCTCGGCCTTGGGCAGGATGCGCCGCCCGACGGCAACCACCGTGTCGGCGGCCAGCACGAAGCTCGGCAGGTAGTCGGCTTCGGTCTTCAGCGAAGCCAGCGCCTTCTCGGCCTTTTGTGTTGCCAGGCGCTTGGCCAGCGAGCGCGGGTGCTCGGCGCGCAGCGGCGTCTCGTCGACATCAGCCGGCAGCACACGGTCCGGCTCGATGCCGGCCTGCTGCAGCAGCTCGATCCGGCGTGGCGAACCCGAGGCAAGCACGAGCTTCTGCAAAATGCCCATCGCGATCCCGGCCGGGTTCTTGAACTTACTTGAAGCGGTAGGTGATGCGGCCCTTGGTCAGGTCGTAGGGCGTCATCTCGACCAGGACCTTGTCGCCGGTCAAAACGCGGATGCGGTTCTTGCGCATGCGGCCGGCCGTATGGGCGATGATTTCATGTTCGTTTTCGAGCTTGACCCTGAACATTGCGTTGGGCAGCAGTTCCGTCACGACACCCGGAAACTCGAGGACTTCTTCCTTCGGCATTCGATACCTTTGCTTGGATGGGTACTTCCAGCGCCCCGGCCGGAAAGTTGCGCGGAACCTATATGATAAACGTCCGCTTGTGAACATGCTTAATCCGCGGCGTTTTTAGCCCCGTTGCCGAGAAAACGGCGGCCGATCCGCGCCTTCAGCCGCTCGCGCACGTCGCGGTAGGCGGCCATGATCTGCTCGCGCGTGCCGCTGACGCCGGTCGGGTCGGGCATAGGCCAATACTCGACCTCGACGGCCAGCGAGCGGGTGAGCTCGAGCGCGGTGTGGTGAGCTTCCGGTGCGAGCGTGACGATCAGGTCGAAATAGTCGTCCTCGAGGTCGTCCATCGTTCTCGGGTGCCGTTCGCCCAGCGACAGCCCTTCTTCGGCCAGCACGGCATCGACGAACGGATCGCGTTCGCCGCCGCGCACTCCCGCCGAGGCGACGAAGGTGGTGGCCGGAAGCACCTTGCGCGCCAGCAATTCGGCCATCGGCGAGCGCACGGCGTTCATACCGCAGACAAACAGGATCGAGCGGGGCAGGATCGGGCGGGGCAGCGGGGCGGCCAGTTCAGCCTCGCCAGTGCAGCACGCAAACCAGCGTGAACAGCCGGCGCGCCGTGTCGAAGTCAATCTCGATCTTGCCGGCAAGGCGGTCCATCAGCGTCTGCGAGCCTTCATTGTGCAGGCCGCGCCGGCCCATGTCGATCGCCTCGATGTGGCTGGGTGTCGCGGTGCGGATGGCATCGTAATAGCTTTCGCAGATCATGTAGTAATCCTTGACGATGCGCCGAAGCGGCGTCAGCGACAGGATGTGGGTGACCACGGCTGCGCCGTCCTCGCGCGCCACCGCGAACACCAGCCGGGACTCGGCCAGCGACAGTTTCAGCCGGTACGGGCCGGCGCCGTCGTCATTGACCGGCTGGAAGCGGTTCTCCTCTATCAGGTCGAAGATCGCCACCGCCCGCTCATGCTCGACATCGGGCGTCGAGCGGCCGATCGTCTCGTCGAGCTCGACATCGATCAGCCTGGCGCGGGTTTGGTCGTAGTCGGACATTTCTACATGTTCAGCCGGATGGCGACGGAGCGTCCATGCGCATCGAGGCCTTCCGCCTTGGCGAGCGTGATCGCCGCCGGCGCCAGCGCCCGCAACTGCTCCGGCCCGAGCTTCAGGACCGAGGTGCGCTTGACGAAATCGAGCACCGAAAGCCCGGACGAAAAGCGCGCCGAGCGCGCCGTCGGCAGCACGTGGTTGGAGCCGGCGACATAGTCACCGATGGCTTCCGGCGTATGACGGCCGAGAAACACCGCACCGGCATTGCGCATCCGCGCCAGGAAGGCCTCTGGGTCGTCGACGGCAAGCTCGACATGTTCGGCCGCGATGCGGTCGACCAGCGGCAGTGCTGCCTCGATCGTCGGCACCAGGACTATGGCGCCAAAATCGCGCCAGCTCGCTGCCGCCGTTTCTCCGCGCGGCAGGTTCTGCAACTGCCGCTCCACCGCCTGTTCGACCGCTACGCCAAAGGCACGGTCGTCGGTGATCAGGATCGACTGCGCCGACACATCGTGTTCGGCCTGGGCGAGGAGGTCGGCGGCGATCCAGTCCGGATCGTTGCTGCCGTCGGCGACGACCAGCACTTCCGACGGCCCGGCGATCATGTCGATGCCCACCGTGCCGAACACCTGGCGCTTGGCTGCAGCGACATAGGCATTGCCGGGGCCGACGATCTTGGCGACGGGCTTTATAGTCTCGGTGCCATAGGCAAGGGCCGCGATCGCCTGGGCACCACCAACGCGGTAGATTTCGGAGACACCGGCAAGGTCGGCTGTCACCAGCACCAGCGGCGGCACCTCGCCGCCGGAGGCCGGCACCACCATGGCGATGCGCTCGACGCCGGCGACCTTGGCCGGCACCGCGTTCATCAGCACCGAACTCGGATAGCTTGCCGTGCCGCCCGGCACGTAGAGCCCGACGGCCTCGATTGCCGTCCAGCGCGAGCCGAGCTCGACGCCGGCGGCATCGGTGTAGCGGTCGTCCTGCGGCAGCTGCCGCTGGTGGTGGGAGCGGATGCGCTCGCGCGCGAATTTCAGCGCCTCGACCGTCTGCGGATCGGCGGCCTCGTAAGCCTTGGCAATGTCGTCCCTGGAGACGGCGATGCCGAGCCTGGCCAGGTCACCGCCGCCGAATTTCTGCGTGTACCCGACCAGCGCCGCGTCGCCCTCGGCACGCACCTTGGCGATGATCTCGCGCACCACGGCGTCGACATCGGCCGAGACTTCCCGCTTGGTCAGCAGGAACGCGGCAAAGCGCTGCTCGAAATCGGCGTCGGACTGGCGAAGCGTGATGGCCATCACATCAGACCCTGTGGACCGGGCGCGACGTCGCTTCCCAGGCGCCGCCGACATCGGCAAGCCGTGCCTCGATGCATTCGACATCGAGCATGATCGCGCCGCCGCCCGAAAAGATCAGCTCGACGATGCCGGCCGGCTTGTCGAGCGCGAGAAAGCTGATCGCCAGCAGCGACAGCACTTCGTCGGGCTTGTCGCGGGCAATGCCGCTGGTCTTGGCGCCGAGCACCCGGTCGAAATGCAGCACGGCCTGCCGCCGCTCATTGTGCTGGCGCAAGAAACCGGATTTCGCCTCCCACACGAAGCGGTTCATGGTCAGCACGAAGCGCTTTACAGAAGGCAGGTATTCGAGATCGCCGACCTTCATGACGGCATCCTGGACATGCGCCGAGATGATGCTCAGATCCTGATCGTCGAGCGCGACAAGCTTGAGGCCATTCATGCGGAATTCGCACCTGCGAGTTGATTATTCGACCTTCTGTTAGGCGGTCTTTCCGGCTCGTGCAACCGCGCCGGAAGTCTTGGCCAGGCAATCGCTCCGGTCGGCGCCGCCCCTCATCCCCCTGCCGGGACCTTCTCCCGTATAGGGACGGGTGTAGGGGCTGGCCGCAACCTCGGCACCCTCTCCGCAACGCTGGAGATTGGCGAAATCCTTTGCGAGGCGGTCCTGCTCTCCGTCCCTATACGGCGAGAAGATGCCGGCAGGCAGGTGAGGGGCAGCGCCGACCTGAGCCTGCTATCATCACCCCGAAATGCGCTCGATTTCCGCGCCGCAGCCGGACAGCTTTTCCTCCAGCCGCTCGAAGCCGCGGTCGAGATGGTAGACGCGGTTGACCGTGGTTTCGCCTTCGGCCGCAAGGCCGGCGATGACCAGCGACACCGAGGCCCGAAGATCGGTCGCCATGACCGGCGCGCCCTTCAGCTTCGCTACGCCGTCGACGATCGCCGTCTGGCCGGACAGGGTGATGTGGGCGCCGAGCCGGGCGAGTTCCTGGACGTGCATGAAGCGGTTTTCGAAGATCGTCTCGGTGATGCGCGACTTGCCCTTGGCCATCGTCATCAGGCCCATAAACTGCGCCTGTAGATCGGTCGGGAAAGCCGGGAAGGGCGCCGTCGTCACGTCGACCGGCGAAATGCCGGCGCCGTTGCGCCTGACGCGGATGCCGGAATTAGTCTGCGTGATCTCGGCGCCGGTCTGCGAAATGATGTCGAGCGCCGTCTGCAACAGGTCGGGCCGCGCGCCTTCCAGCACGACGTCGCCGCCGGTCATCGCCACCGCCATTGCATAGGTGCCGGTCTCGATACGGTCGGGGATCACCCTGACGCGGGCACCCGACAGCGCCTCGACGCCGTCGATGGTGATGGTCGCCGTGCCGGCGCCGGAGATCTTCGCGCCCATGGCGTTGAGGCATTCGGCGAGGTTGACGATCTCCGGCTCGCGGGCGGCATTTTCGAGCACCGTCTCGCCCTTGGCCAGCGAGGCCGCCATCATCAGCACATGGGTGGCGCCGACCGAGACTTTCGGGAACACATAACGGTTGCCGACAAGCCGGCCGTTCCTGGCTTTGGCGATGACGTAGCCGGTGTCGACGTCGATATCGGCGCCCAGCGCCTGCAGACCTTCGAGGAAGAGGTCAACCGGCCGTGTGCCGATGGCGCAGCCGCCGGGCAGCGACACCTTGGCCTCGCCCATGCGGGCCAGCAGCGGGCCGATCACCCAGAACGAGGCCCGCATCTTCGACACCAGCTCGTAAGGCGCCGTCGTGTCGACGATGTTGCGGGCGGAGAAAGTGATGGTGCGCGAATAGCCTTCCTGCTGCTTTTCGCGGCGGCCATTGACCGAATAGTCGACGCCGTGATTGCCGAGGATGCGGATCAGCTGCTCGACATCGGCCAGATGCGGCACGTTTTCCAGCGTCAGCGTGTCATCGGTCAAAAGCGCGGCGATCATCAGCGGCAGCGCAGCGTTTTTCGCGCCCGAGATCGGAATGCTTCCGGCAAGCTTGTTGCCGCCGACAATTCTGATGCGATCCATGAAGAGCGTCCCCTCGGCGCCAAGGCCGGTTTAAATCGGTTGAGTCTGTTGCGGCCATCTAGACCATTGGCCGGCTTGGTTCAAGAAACAGGCTACTCCCCACTTTGGCCCACGCCGACTTGGCCAAAGTACCGGCGACCAACATAGCCGATTCGCGTTAATCTTTTTTCATCGCCGCCTGCAGCCCCTCCGGCAGCTCGTCGGCCTCGCCAGCGCGCCGCTTGTCGGCGTCGCTGGTCCTTCGTGAGCGCGATTGCGCCTTGCGCTTCTGCAGGTTGGCGCGCAACTGCTCGGCCAGCCGGTCCTTGCGGCCCGTTCCGGCCTTTTTCGCTGAACCATCCTTCTTCGGTGATCCATCCTTGTTCGGAGAAACTGTCTTGCCGTTCATCGTTCTGTCCCCGGCCGGCGACCCGCCGGTGCGTATCAAGGGATAGCCAACATTGTGGCACGGCCATGTCCGCAACGATCGCCCGGTGCGGCCTTTCAACCCGTCTTTGTCTTGGCCTTGCGCTTGCCGGTTCGATATGGCAGAAGCCCCGCCATCGGCGGCTGCGGTAGCTCAGTGGTAGAGCACTCCCTTGGTAAGGGAGAGGTCGAGAGTTCAATCCTCTCTCGCAGCACCAGATTTTTCTGTTGGAAATCAGAAAGATAGGCGCTATCAGGACTTGGAGACACCTCGGTTCTACACAGAGGTGCTACACATGGTCCTTCTGATGCCGAGCCCACAAAAGAGCAAATCAGGCGTATATTACTTCCGTCAGCGCGTCCCCGCTGATCTGAGGCGGAAGGTGGGGAGGGCTGAACTTCTCTACTCACTCCGCACGAAAGACCCCGCCGAAGCGAAAGCGCGGTTCGCGCAGGAGGCCGCAAAGGTCGCTATGCGCTGGAAGGCGCTCAGGGCCGTGCCGGCCCCACTCCCGCATGTCCAACTTGTGGCACTCGCGGGCGAACTCTATCGGCGACAAATGGCGCTGCTCCGGGCCGAACCCGGGGAGCCTGAATTATGGACGGAGGTTCTGAAGCTATTGGGGCGGCTCGATGATGGCGGCAGTGATGCCCTCGCAAGATGGTATGGCCCCACTGCCGACGAGTTGTTGCAGGAACAGGGCCTTGCTACCGACGCCGCCAGCCGGACACGACTAATTCAGGAAGCTCATAGCGCCTATCGGCAGGCGGCGGAGCAGCTGCTTCGGCACGCCAGAGGCGACTACCGTCCGGACCCAGATGCGGGCCGGTTCCCGGAACTTACTACGGCCTCGAACAACGCACAGAGCGCCTCGAAGGGTGTCACTATTGGCGACCTGTTCGACCTTTGGAAGCGCGACCACCTTGCGGACGGGAAATCGCAGCGGACCCCTCGCGACCATCGGCAGAAGATTGACGACTTCATTGCCTACTTGGGACATGAGGACACCGCCCGCGTGACCCCTAAGGACGTGTCGGACTGGACGGAGAGTTTGCGGCACGAACGCGGGCTTGCGGCGAAGACGGTGAGCGACAAGTACCTTTCGGCCTTACGTGCGGTGTTCGGGGCAGGGGTCGCCAAGTTCCGAATTGAGAGAAACCCGGTTTCGCCCGTGCGCGTCAAGGTTCCCAAGCGGGTCCTTGAGCGGTCTCGGGGGTACACTGACGATGAGGCCGCAAAGGTGTTGAAAGCAGCCTTGGAAGCCTTGAATGCACCCGGCAATACGTCGCCCGTCAACAGGCTTGTCTATCGCTGGCTACCTTGGATTTGTGCATACACGGGGGCGCGGGGCGGCGAAATTGCACAACTGCGAAAAGAGGATTTCACGGTCGAGGCGGGTATCCATTGCATCCGCATCACGCCAGAGGCCGGGTCGGTGAAGTCAGGCGAGTATCGCATAGTTCCCCTACACCCCCACCTGATTGAACAGGGCTTGCTAAAGATGGTTGAGGGGGCGAAGGGCGGGCCACTCTTTTATGCTGAAAGCAGGCGGCAGCGTAAGGCAGGGTCATCGCGGGCCGGCTACGCCCGTGGCAAGGCGAGTGAGTGGGTGCGCAAGACCGTCAAGATTACGGACAGACGCGTGCAGCCAAATCACGGCTGGCGGCACCGCTTCAAGACCATTGCCCGCGATGTGGGGATTGAGCAACGGTATATGGACGCCATTCAAGGTCACACCGACGGGAGCGCGTCGGCCTCTTATGGGGAAAACACGGTGCGGGCGCTGTACCGTGAGATACAGAAGCTTCCGCGCTACGATCTGGGGAAGAAATCGGACCTCCGGCGCAAATAAGGCGTCGAACGCCGGAGGCCGTTGTTTCCTTTACTTGGGAACGTGAAGCCAAATGGGACATCGGTAGTTGCGATGATCGAAGCGAAAGAAGCCGAGAAACCGATGGTTCCCGGCCCGTATAAGAAGCGAGTTGGATAAAGATGGTGAAAATGCACGTTGCCGCTATTTGGATTTCTGGATTGATCGCAAGCGGGCTCGCGGTTGCACTTGTCGGTGCTGCCCTTCTCCACGACCCGGCCGGAGCAGTCTGGGGTATAGTGTGCGGGATGTCTGCTTTTACGTGCGCCCGCCTTTGGCTCGCCGAGGCTGCAAGAAATTCAAATTGACCCACTGCCGGGACATCGGCTGTTTCCTTACTAGGGAAACGTCGACCCAAATGGGACACGGGCCTTAAGCAGCATCCCGCAGGCTCCGGACGTGCCGTGAGACGGTCTGTTTGGGAAGCGATGTCCGCCGAGCAATCTCGGCCTGTGAATGTCCTTGGCGGAGAAGGTGAGCAATCGAGGCCCGCCTCCTCTCGACGTTCCTCACCGGCGCTCTGGCCGACCTGATCGCGTTTTCGACGAGAAGCTGTCCCCGCCGCGTCACCAAGATAACCTCGCTCACGGCACCGTTATGGAGCATCTTGATCGGAATGGCGAGGTTCGCCTTGACGGCATGCCGGGTAAGCTCTGGCGTGTGATAGTATTGCGGCTTCACGAACTCAGGGACTTTGACCATAGCAACGTCCTTGCAGGCCAAGACCCGGTGCACGAGGCCAAGCCGTACCAACAAATCTGTGAGTTTGTGCGGCGAGAGCCCTACTGCCTTCGCCAGCTTGTGGATGGTCAGACAGTCAGCCGCCCGCTGTCCGTTCAACGGGTTGACGATCTCGCCGGGTTTGCGGCTTATGCCGCGTGGGAGCGCAAATCCCCGATTGACCCGGTTCGCTTGCGTCCCCGCCCAGCGAAATCTGTCGAGACGCCCGTCTGGAAGGTTTCGAAGCGGTTTGCCGCCAAGGTCCAGCGCTTCAGCTCGCATGGCAGCGATCCACGCCCTGTAAGAACTCATCGGCTGTCCCTCGCGGCCGCTTCGGTCGCCGCAGTATCTATCTCGCGCTCGCCCCGACGCCGTGTGCCCCATCCCCGTTTGGCGGCCTTGCTGGCCTCCTTCCGGTTCCTTTTGATCGCGGCCTCGGCCTCCGCCGCCGACTTCAACGGGCGGCCCCTGCTCGGGTCGAATTGAAGTGATTGGGCTGGCGTCTCGCGAAGCTGTACCTTGCTCCCAACTGCGCTGTTCGTGCCGTTCGTAGTCGTGTTCATTTCAACTCCTTGATTGCGGTTCTGATGTCTTCTTGCGTTTTCCGGGCATCCTCCCGGTCTTGTTCGTCGAGTGCCGCGAGACGAAGCCCAGCGGCCCCGAAGGCGGTTGCGAGCATCTGCCCCAGGATTGCTCCGGCCTTGGGCGTCATTTCCCGATAGACGCGCTGCTCACGTCCCGTACGGTGATCGTACCGTCGTCCAGAATGGCGACTGGAAAGGGATCTCACCCGCCGCGCGAGCTGGAGCCGGAAGCCCGCGTCCGACGCGAACCGGCTAGGCCGTTCACTCCAGAGCACGAACATGGCGAGCGCCGTCACCATGACAGCCCGTCCGGCAGCGTCGGTGCCGATATTCAGCACCTCGCGGGCCGCGTTTCGGTGATGGCGGTTGCCTATTGCCTTGGACGCATCAGCGCGGGCTTGGCCTACGATCTCCCCCCAGCGCCCCTCTAAGTGTGCCCAAAGGGGACTGTTGGCGTTCTTTGCGATACGTGCTTCCACCCGCAACCGGTATGGCGTGAGTTCGCCTTTGGTTACGCTCGTTTGCCGGGGGTCTCCTTGCCGTCGAAGGCTGCTTTTGTGTCGGCGGCAGTGACGAGAGAAACGTGAGGATGCGGGAAGCTGACAATTAGGGACGTGGCAGACCCCAGTCATTGACCCTCGCATTCATCGTCATCTTGATCGGAGGGTAGTGCGCGGTCGGCGAGGATGGACAGACCGACCATTGCTTCTTGGACTTTCTGCTGGAAGGCGTGGCCGTCGGCGGATAGCCCCAGCGCTACGGCGTGGGCGGCTGTCAACAGCATCGCGGCAACGGCACTAGCCTCCGCCACAGCGTTCATATCGTTGTCAGTTAGTACGTCGTCATTGTCCGCGACCGCGTCCCAGACGACGCTTTCAACGTCGGCGAGCTTGTCCGAGAGCCGCTCGTTGCGGCCGTCTATTTCGCGGATGATCTCATTCAGTTTTTGCATGCAATTGTTCTCCTTGCTTGTTTGTATCCGCCCCTGGGCACGCAGGGACGGAAGTGGAAATCTTGCTGGGCCTGCCGGTCGTCGGCGGCACGCCTGGCTTGCGTCCGTTTCAGTCATCGCTAGAGAGCTAGCTCCCGACACGGTTCGCTGGTCGGTCCTTGCTTCGCTGGGAGAGGCGCAGCTGGAGGAGCGCGAACTGTCGAGCCCTCCGGACACACTTTCACCTGCCACCGCCGTCGTGGCGGCTGCGAAGGCTTGGAAATATATTCACGATGTCAAAGAACCCAGGACCCGTAGGTGCCTGTCGGAGACGCCTTCCCCGTTCCCGGAACCGCAAGGGTTCCGAGATGATGAAGCCGCTTCTTCCTGCTGTGGTGCTGGCGACCCTTGGGTCTTATCCCTTGCGCCTTCCCCCGCTACTCTTCTTCTTCTTCCTCGACCTCTTCCCGGTGCGATCCGGTGGGGAAGGGCAGCGATGGTTCGCCGGTGTCCTCCGCTCTTCCGGCCAGTTCGAGTGCCCTGTAGACGCTTGCTTTGCTCAGCCCGGTCTTCTGAATGATGTCAGGGATTAGAAGGCCGTCCTCCCGCATCGAGCGAATTTGCGCTGCGATCTCCGCCGTCACCTGGACCTTTCTTCCAAACTTTGTTCCCTTCTCTTTTGCCTTGGCGATGCCGTCCATCTGGCGCTCCTTCCGGATCGCGGTTTCAAACTCCGCGAAGACAGCCAGCATTTGAAGCATCGCTTTGCCGGCCGGCGTGCTGGTATCGATCTGCTGATCGAGTACTCGGAGCGCCACTCCCTTGCCTTGGAGTTGTTGTACAATTTGGAGCAGGTCAGTCGCTGACCGGGCCAGCCGGTCGATTTTGGTGATGACGAAGGCATCGCCTTTGCGGGCGAAGCGCAGCGCTTCTTTCAGCGCCGGGCGGTTGGTGTCCACACCGGAACGTTTCTCCTCGAAGATGTGGTCCGGCTCGACCCCGATGGCTCGCATCTTGTCCCGCTGGACTTCCAAGCTCTGCCCTAATGAGGAAACTCTGATGTAGGCCACGAGGGCCATGTCTCATAACTCCTTAAGTGTTTCGATAACGAACTTATGAGACACGAAAAGAGACACGTCAAGAGGCAGTCTCAATAATTATACGATTTGAGACGAGGCAAGCAGTCGGGCACACCACATGCACGGGCTGGGAGGTTTTTGGCCCGACCCCGCGTCAATGTATTCCCGGTCGCGTTCTGGAGAGATCGGCGGCCCCCAATCTTCAAAGCACTGGCGGGGTGCCACTTCCCTTTCAGGACAGCTTGAGCAACCTTAGATTGGTAGTCCTTGTGGCCGAGAGGCACCGCCGCGCGATGTCGCGCAGTGTTGCATTGCAGGCAGGCTGCGACGATGTTGCGACGAATATCGGGGCCGCCTTCACTGCGTGGGATCAAATGTTCGGCAGTGGCTCGAAAGCGACGCCTAAGGTTGGTCGATATGCGGGGTTCTAGCGAACCCTTCGCAGTCGCTTTCCCAAATAGGATAACCGCAATAGTAACAGCTGTAGTTTGAGCGATAAGCGCGGCTCGCCGCAGTGTTTGAATGCACATGCCTTTCCCCGCCGGAAATTGATCCGGCCGTTAGAGAGCTGGCACAGCATGCTCTTATGTTAAGTCCCATCAGGCGGGACGATGTGCCCACACAGATGGGCACACCAACCTGTTGGCAGATGTCTTAGAATGTCAAGCGGGGGAGTTCCCCCGGGCGGTCGGGAGGTATCGCGAGGCTTCTACGGTCAAATTCGCCCGGAGGGCCGCACTGTGGTGACGGAAGGGGTACGGGGGGTCTGCGCGGCATCAACTGTCGAGTTCGACCCTTCGCATTTTTCTGGTAAATTGAAACGGCCCGATCCTACTCAAGAATATTCGACCAAACACTACCCATCTCCATTAGGCTGACCGAATGTCGCTCCATTGGGTCAACCCTCCTGTCTACGTGGGACTGATCTACCTAGGCTCCGCTATGGGGTCAGCCTTGTAAACAGGCTCTGTCCGGATTGGCTGGTGGCCATCACCACGCGGTTCTAACCGCCAGAGTTCATGAGATCACCCTTGAGTTCAGTCAGATAGACACAGGCTGATTGCGGAATGCCGCATGGGCGGGGCCCAAAAGCATTCTTCTTCAGGGCTCGGAGATTGACCCGCAGGGAGCCTCACGAATCGCGCGTTCCTTGAGACCCCTCACAAATCTTGTCGATTGATGGACTGTTTCCGGCCCGGCTGCAGGGTTTCTAGCCTGAGCCCCGCCAGGGCATTCTGTTGCCCTGTGGGGCATCTCGTGCTCAAAAGGGGAGGCGGGGCGGCTCTAAGGCCGGTGGGGTTTTGAGGACAGATATGGCATCACTGGACGACTATCTAACGGGGCAATTCCATTCTGATAAGCAGGAGGTGCGAAAGCTTGAGGCGACTATAGCAGAAACATGCCGGACGCTGCTTTCTACCCTTGATGATACTTTTGCGTGGCCCTACCGCATTGCGAGAAACAACGCAGCGAAAAGCGCAACTAAGGTATCCCATAGCACGACCGCTATGGTCGCTCTTGCGCTGCAAAAAGCGCTGGGAGCTTGGCACGACCCGTTCAGGCCCCAATCGTCGCAGAAAATTGATTTGCATCTGTTTGGCGGTGGCGACGCGGAAAAGGAAAGGAGACCAAGAGCCCTGGAGGCAGTGGAAACTGCCTGCAAACTGTTGCGCACTTCAACAATAACGGGCGGGGTAGTAGCAACTGAATCTGGAACATATGGGATAAATGACCCGATCACGCTTTCCTTTTTGGCGTCTCTAGTGGCGGGATCGAAAGAAAATAGAAAGTGGAGTGCGCACAGGAAGTATGTTGCCAGCCAAGTGCACCACTTGATAAAATTATCTCCTCTTGAGCAGTACGCTAAGTTTTTTGACTTTGAGGGTAAGAATGAGAGTGAGCCGGTTCCCAACGCTCTTATCCCTTTGCGCATTGTGCAAACTGCAAAAAGCTTATCGGATCTCCCGGTAGATCTTTCTGCCTTCAGGAGATATTTCGAAACGACTTTGCACGATCAGCTATCTTTCAGCTCGATACCCGACAGTCGATTTGATCCTGCAGAGCTTGCATTTTGCTTGGAGGGACTTCTTCTGTCTCAACAGAACGCCGTTGACAGGCCGTTGTTTGATCGCGTCTTAGAAGTTCTAACTGGTGCTCAAAAAAATAGCGCCTTTTGGCGCCCAACAAAACCGTTCCTTGCAACTGACAGGGGTCTGACGCTCTTCCCGGTCAGCGTAGAGGTTGCAAATTCCCTTCTACGGTCTTGCGAGACGTTCGATGGAAAGAGCCTCCGGAATACAGTGGGGTCGGCGAATATCAGCCTCTTTCGGCGATATTTCCAATGGCTGAACGCGAGAAAGATAACCTTCGCGGCAAAGGGAAAAGCGGGGACAGAAGAAGTTTTCGTCGGCTGGGACTCAGAGCACGTAAATCAGATCGACTTTATTCATATTTGGGAATCCAGCCAAGTTTTAGAGTTTCTGATAGCGTTCCACAGGCTCCTTCGTGCCCACATAGCACGTACGAGTCTCGCGTTGTCTCGATTTGACGTCAGGTCGCCCCATTTCCCACGGCAAGACTGGTCCAAAATAACCGAGAAATACGAGCCGGCAGCGTCGCTTGGGGATGAATATCGGGTCTACAAGCGTATCGGAGATGATTTTTTGGAGGGTTGGTTGGGGCGATCGAGCAAGAGGAGCTACTCCATGTTGCTCTATGGCCCGCCCGGGACCGGGAAGACGACCGTGGCTGAGAACCTATCTGAGGCTTTGGGATTTCCGCTAATCACCATCACTGTGAGCGATTTCTTGGCAGGTGGGGAAGGCCAGGTCGAAGCTCGGGCGAAGGCGATCTTCGACGTTTTGGAGGCTCAATCAGATTGCATAGTCCTCTTCGATGAGATCGACGCATTTCTTCTAGACCGCGATACAACGAGGTATGCAGATCAAGACACGGTTTTTCAATTTATGACGCCGGGCATGCTTACCAAGCTCAACAATCTGCGCAAATCTGAAAGGTTGATTTTCATCGTAGCGACCAACTACGAAAATCGAATTGACCCAGCAATCAAGCGCACGGGGCGCATCGATCGGCGCTATCTGCTACTTCCCTATGACAAGAGAGGAAGAGAGGTGACGATCTCGTCGCTGATAGGAGATGGCGGGGCGGGTCGCATTCCGGCCAAGGTGGTCGAAGACTCATTGTTCCTCGGATATGGGGATCTAAGAAATACCATCGTGGGACCCATTACTCGCGGGAGGGTTAACGCGCTTGCTGAACGCCTGGCGAGGTTACAGCGCACTACCCGCCTAGCCTCGTTCACGAACAGGCTTCCAGACGAGAAGAACGAAAGCATTGAACAAAAAGGCAAGTGGCCGCTTGAGGAGTTTATATGCCTGATGGCTTTGGCTTTGGAAATAGAAGGGTCTCAGCTTGGCGAGGAACTCATAGATAAAACGGCATGCAAAGGGGCGCTGAAGGCGGCAGATTATCTTGGGCACCCTGTGCTGCCCAACTTCATCGCGTCTTTCGCCTCAGGGCTAGCTTCCGACGCGCAGGGCAGGGTGTCTACTTTTCTGCAAAAAATCAAAGAAGACGGCCAAAAATGATTTCTAAAGCGAACGCGCCGCTAACTTCTTCGGAGGAGAGAGTGTCCGATTTTTCAGACCAGAAAGCGCTACTGTTTCAGGCTTGGCAGTGCGTGCTCGCTGAATCATCCGCGGTCTATCTAAGTGGCCCAATTACGACCGGTCCGCGCTTCCTTGAGTGGTTTGTCAAGTCAAAGTCATTGGAGGGTGCCGACTTTCAGAAAGAGTTGAAGGCTTTCGTTGTGGAGCCGAACAGCCGTGACATAAAGGATACAGCAACACAATTACGCGCGGAATTGAATGAGCCAATTCTCGAACCAGCCAGTCTATACATACCGGGCTGGAACCAGAGACAATACCTTGATCTTTGGTCAACAGTGATAGACCGTTTCGTTAAGCGCCTTGTGGTAATGTCTGGTTGGCAATATAGCGTCGGGTGTGCAACCGAGCTGACACACGCGTTCGAGCTCGGCCTACCCATCTCCACTATCGACGGCGAGCTGCTTACTGTGGAGATGGCGTGTGACCTCTTGGAAGACGCTTTGCGCGGTCCTGCTGGCCAACTTCTTCCCGATCTAAAACAGTCCCACTCTAATCTTAGACAGCTACGCACAATCGCGCCGCGAAAGGCCTCAGCGCCGGGCGTCACTTCCCTGCGAAAGGACGAGTCCCTCGATCATCTCGCGGATACGATGAATGTTGCCCAATTCGTAAGTTTTTCACCGGCGCGGGGGCGGCTTCGTCAGGAATACTCAAGGGTCCTAGATAACTCTCCAAACCATCTCTTTAATGATGTGCGAGAGGCGCTTTCGACGCTTCTGGAGCGAAGCTCCGAAGGCACGTTGAATCTTCGAAGCTTCACACCTGAGAGCCCGCAAAGCCGTGAGTTTATCTACGGCATAGATAATCTTGATTATGCCGAGAGTGTTGCGAAAAGGCTGGGTGGCGAAGGCCTTTATGTAATTGCCAACGAAACAATCGATGTCCATGACGGTGGAGTCTCCGGCGTCGCGATGGGAGGCATAACCGAGTTTGTGCCGGATGATACACCACGAGGAGTCGAAAAGCCTGGGGTGGCTTCGCTCCCAAGCGACTGGGCAAATAGGATGTTGTCGGCCGTTTATGGAATTACGCCTGATATTAATTTCGGTCGCGACGTGAGAGTTGAATTTAGTATCCATCCCAAACCCCGAGGCTGGCGTCATGCTCATACCATCGGTTGGGAACTTGGGCCGGCTTTGGGTCCAGATCTTACGGCAAAGCTGGCTTGGCCTAATCTATTCAGTCGGTTGGTTGGCGACAAAGTGTTTGGGTTGCTCATTGCACACCTCGCGGGTTTGCCCGTCCCTTATACTACAGTCATGAACCGGCGAATCGCTCCGTTTTCATTCGGGCGTCAGACGGGCAGCCTTGAAAAGTGGTTGCGTACAAGCCCCAGAGAACAACTGCCGGGCAAGTTCACCACCAGAAAAGGTTGGGCCGACCCCTTTGCGTTGATGGCCCACGAGGACGCAGACGGGGACCAGATAGTGTCTGTGCTTTCGCAAGCCGCCGTCGACGCAAAGTATGCGGGCGCGGCCATCGTCACAGCCGATGGGCATCTATTGATTGAAGGCAAAGCCGGAGAAGGCGATGTGTTTATGATGGGGTCGAGTGGTCCGCAACGCCTTCCGCTTGATGTAGAGCTTGCTGTCTCCTCACTTTATTCCAGAGCTCATCGCGTTTTAGGACCTGTGCGATTCGAATGGGTTTTTGACGGCTCTTCGGCTTGGATTGTGCAGCTGCACCGAGGGGCAACGGAAAGCAGTGGCACTGTGGTGGTCCCCGGGGAGGCCAAACATTGGGTTTCGTTTGATATCGAAAACGGATTGACCGAGCTTACCAAGCTGGTGCAGTCGCTCAGAGGCAAATCTGGAATCCTGTTGCGCGGTGACGTAGGCCTTACCAGTCATATTGCTGACGTTGTGCGAAAAGGCCGGATTCCCACTAGAATAGAGAAACCCGCAATTCGAGCTAACGCAGTCCACAAGGCGTGATCTACGCCTGCACTATAGTGCCTTAGTAGTACGCATCACCATTTGAACGCCGGGCTATTAATGCACGGGCGAAACGCCGGTCCTGTTGACGAACCGGAAATCGGGAAGCCTGCCGGGGGCGTGGATGCTGTCAAAATTTGTTGGCGGCGGACGAAAGCTTGGCGAGAACGGCCGAGAGCCATCGGGTTCGTCAGAAAAATGAAAGGGGGGCGGGGGGAGAACCGCCTCCTATCGCGACAAAATTCGTGTCGAGTTGAGGGCTCAGATTTTTGCGTCAGTTTTAGATGAGTAAGCGCGAATTTCCCCGCACCTTTTGCTGTTGAGTGCTCTGATGCATGAGGTGTCCACCAAAATAGGTGGACACCTTGTGATG
>NZ_JAMYUA010000062.1:0-25141 GCF_040322715.1 Mesorhizobium sp. M0106
TCGTCAGCGCGATCCTGCGACCGGCCAAGCGGCCGAGTGGGGCTGAGATCCGCCCCCACCTGCGCCGTCTGGTGCGGGCGATCCGGATCAACTGGCCGAACATTCGAATCCTGCTCCGCGGCGATAGCCATTATTGCAGCCCGCAGGTCATCGACTGGTGCCGCGCCAACGACGTCGACTTCATCTTTGGCCTCGCGCCCACCACGACCCTGCGCAAGCATGTCGCGGATCTGGAGGCCAGCACGACGGCGCGCTTCGAAGCGTCGGCCAAGACAGGCAAGGTCCGCAGGTTCAAGGAGTTCGTTGGCCGCTAGTTGGAGCCGCGTCGAGCGCATCATCGCGCGGGTCGAGGTCGGCGCCCAAGGTGCCGATACCCGCTTCGTCGTCACCAACCTTGCCGGTGGGAAGGCCAAGGCGCTCTACGAGGATGTCTACTGCCGGCGCGGCGCGGCCGAGAACCACATCAAGTCGTGGAAGACGCATCTTGCCGCCGACCGCACATCCTGCACCAGAGCGACGGCCAACCAGTTCCGGCTATTCCTGCATGCCGGTGCTTACTGGTTGATGTGGGGCTTGCGGGCCGCGATGCCGAGGCGTTCGAGCTTTGCCGTCGCCCAATTCGACACGCTGCGATTGCGCCTCATCAAAATCGCTGCGCGGGTGGTCGAGATGAAATCGCAAATCCGCCTGCACCTACCGACATCGTGCCCCGACCAGCGCATCCTGCGCATCGTCCTCGATCGCATCCCCCAACTCGCGACATAACGATGGGGGCAGACGCCCCGAAACGAACCCGTCGACCGCAACCTGCAAACCCCCGCCTACCATCACGACGGAGCTATCCCGGCGCCTGACGAGGCGCGTGGAAAAGCACCGCAACGGCCACCACAGCGTCGCTTCAGGCCGTCAAAAGCTTATCGCCGTGCATCAAGGCGGTTAGGTAGGTGTGGCCCGGCTTCGTTGAATCCGCTGCGGGCCAGCTCTCTGATAGAAATCGGCGCCGTCGTCCCAGGCTTTCCATGGGCATCGTTTCCCGCGCGGAATGAAGGTCTCCTTCCCGAAGGCGGCAATTCCTAACTCGGTGCGATGCCCGATTTGCGGTCAGGCTGCATCCGCCTTTTCTTCCAGACCAAGTAATCGCTTCGGCCAGAGCGCCGGCGGTGTAGAATTGTCTTGCGCTATCCCTAGCAAATGCGCTCATGCTGCTATTCCTCCACGGGCACCTGCGCCGGGAGGGCACCTCTAAACGCGACCGATAGACCGAGGGGAGGGCTCAACCCAATGAGCAGGGTGGCGCCCGCAGATGCGACTCCAGCTTCGTCGGCGACATTTGCGCCGCTCGAGAATGCAACTTTCCGATCGATCTGGCTTGCTACGCAGGTGTCCAGCTTTGGCTGGCTAATTCAAACTGTCGCCATCAGTTGGCTGATGGCGACCATTTCGACTTCCGACGTGATGGTCGCCTTGGTGCAGGCTTCGACGACGTTGCCTACATTCATCCTGTCGATCATCGCCGGAGCCCTGGCTGATAATTTCAGCCGCCGCAACCTGATGTTCGCTGGCTGGTCCGTGATAGCGCTGTCCTCGGCGATGCTGACGGTTCTTGCAGGCTTGGGAATTTTCAATCCATGGATGGTTCTTGCATTCAGCTGTTTGGCCGGAGCGGGCGCCGCTTTCACCGATCCCGCTTGGCACGCGTCGGTCGGCGACATCTTACGAAAACGCGAAGTTCCAGCCGCGGTTACGCTCATCTCGGTTGGATATAACGCTGTTCGAAGCGTCGGTCCGGCGCTTGGTGGCATTGTCGTTGCCTCCTTTGGACCTTTGACAGCTTTCGCTGTGGCGACGCTGACCTATCTAGCGCTGCTGTGGACCATAGGGCGCCGCAAATGGGATGTTCGCTCGTCCCCCCTCCCGCGCGAGCCATTGACCACGGCCATTCATGACGGAGCGCGCTTCACGGCGCTATCGGCGGAGATCAAGGCGGCAATCGCGCGTGGCGCGCTTTTTGGCCTGACCAGCATCTCCATACTCGCGCTCCTGCCTGTCGTTGCCCGCGATCAATTAGGCGGAGGACCGATCGTTTATGGCATCCTGATGGCTGGCTTCGGGACCGGCGCCTTGTGCGTCGGCATCTGCAACAATGTTTTGAGACGGTCGCTCTCCCAGGAGCGACTGACAATACTGGCATGCATTGCTTGCGCGGCGTGTTGTTTATCTCTTGCTCTCACGTCTTCAGTGGCAGTGGCGGCTATTGCGCTGGCGCTCGGCGGCGCGGGATGGGTTGTCACCTGGACGGGGCTCGACGTAAGCGTTCAATTGGCAAGCCCAAGGTGGGTCGTTGGTCGCACGCTCTCGATCTATTATGCCCTTTCGTCGGGTGGTATCGCGGCCGGCAGTTGGCTGTGGGGTACGGTGGCTGAGAACTATTCGCTTGCCTCAGCCCTGGAGATTTCAGCTGCTGCGCTACTGATGGTCGCGGCCACCGGGTTCCTGTTGCCGATCCGTCAATGGCAAGACTCCGATCAGGATCCTTTTGGCTTCGAGACACCGCAACTCGCTCTCGACCTGAAGCCGAGAAGCGGCCCGATCGTCATCAAGATCGAGTACTCAATACCGGAGGCAAACGTCGAAGCTTTCCTCGATCAGATGCAGGAACGACGGCGAGTGCAAAGCCGTGTCGGCGCCAGGCACTGGAACCTCCAGCGCGATCTTCAGGATTCCTCGCTTTGGACAGAAACCTTCCGCACGCCGACCTGGATGGACTATCTGCGCCTTAACCATCGCCTCACAGCGGCGGACAAGGAATTGGACCAACGTCTGCTCGAATTGAACATGGGTGGAAACCCACCTCTTACTAAACTTTCGATTGAGCGGCCGACCGGGGCAACCCGCAAGCGGGATCAACCGACGCGATTTTTCTTCCGCCGGTGATCGCAGGCTGTTGTTAATAGAGCTTCAAGGGTGAGGGTAGATGACCGGCTTGGTAAGATTTGAGAGGCCAGTTGTGATTCAGATTGGCCGCTATACAGAACGCACCGTGTTCGATGTTAATGATGCGGCCTCCATCCTGCTGCGGGATCTTGCTGGTCGTCAGACGGAGAAGCACAGGGCAGCTATGGACGCCTGTCTGAAGGTTATACGAGGTGAGCTTCATCCACCCGCCGCCCGCAGGGCTTTCGTCGCGGTCGCGCGCGAAGCAAAGATTCTACGCTGCGATTGACTGGAGTGCTCAAGCGGCACCGCCCGGCAACTGGCGGCTGATACGGAAGGCCTGAGGCATGACGTTGCCGCTCTTCTATCTGACACGAGCAGGGCGCAGCAGTTCCTACCCGTCGACTACATCGGGCAAGGTGTCTTCGACGACGCTCAAATTTCGGTCGAAAGCTTCTTTGTCGGATGCGTGGGCCCGGAGAGAGCGCACATTGTTCAGGATCGCCGCCACCGCCGCTTCTTTATCGGGTGCTATCCTTGTCGTGACCGCTTTAGCCGCCAACGCGGAAAAATCTATGGCTGCATAAACTGGTACGGCTACAGCGTCTGTTGATTTCAGCCGTTCTTTTACGATTGCGCGCCGGCCCTGCGGCAGAGCCATACGACCCGCTTTTGCGGCAAATGTCGCGCCGCGCCGCAGGCGCGTCTGCAAGAGGCCTGAGCGGTACGCCGGTGCTTTCGGCACAATAGTTGGGAGCGCAGTAGATTGAACCGCCGCAGAGGAGTCCAACGCACGGCTTTTCGTGCGCGAAGCGTCGGTATAGGCGGGCAGGGGCATGAACGCGCGTTTGGCGAGCTGGCCGTCGGCGAAATAGAAATTGCGCGTGCCGAGGATTGGCAGTTCGCCACGCGGCAAAATGATGACCTTGTTCTTGTCGAGCGTGCGGATTTCATCCGGCCGCATCAGGGGCCGCCGCACTTCCTTTCGGTGGACCGAGCGCGTGTAATAAGTGTCGAACAACGTTGCCTTGGTGCGCGTCACGTCCTTTTGCACGTCCGACGTTTCGCCGAGTTGCTCGGAAACGTAGCGCAGATCGTCAGCGTCCTGCGCACCGAAAAAGATCTGCACGCGAGCGGCGTTGATGAGTGTCTTGCGCCCCTCCTGGCGATAGATCTCGTCTACAGCCTTCAGCGACTGTACGAAAAACCACATCGAAACACCGTTGCCGCCGAGCACGCTCGCCATTTCGGTCACGTTCTCGAGCTTGCCGAGGTTCTGGAACTCGTCGAGCAGCACAAGTACCGGATGCTCGCCGGGCTGCGGCAGACTTTCCGACATGAAGTTCATCATCTGCGTAATCAGGACGTTGAACAACGGTCCAAGCGACGTAATCTGCTCGCGCCGCACGTCGAGATAAAGAGAGATCCGGTCGCGCTTGAGCTTGCGAATATCGAACGTGCTGCGCGACGTAGCTCGCATTAGGCGCTCGTTGAGAAAGGGGGCCATGCCGGTGCGGACGCCGGCGTAGATTCCGGAAAACTGCCGCTCAGACATCTCAAAATATGGCAGCAAGGTTTGCAGCGTGAAATGCGAGCATTCGCGGCGGCGTTCCTCGCGCAGCGAGCCGATGAATTCCAGGAGCGGCTGCTCGGCGCCGTTCATGATCTCGAGGATTGTGGCAAAGGTCTTCTTCTCGTTCGGGATCGCTGGCGATTCCATGACGAAGGACGCTATGCCGGTAAAAAGGAGGCGGGCGTCATTAACCCAATACGGGTCTGAATTTGAGGGCGGTCGCGGAAACAGCGCCGCAGCGATATTGCGAAGGTCAATGTCGCGCTGCGCCGAATCCAGTGAAATAAAGTCCATGGGATTGTAGCATGCGGTGTTGCCGTCGGGATCAGCTGGCGCGAAACGCACCACGCGGCTCATGGTTGAACGGTAGCCGGCGGTGGCCGCATAGGTCTCGCCACGCAGGTCGAGGACCACGAACGAATGCGGCCAGGTCAGGGCGTTCGGGATGATGAGAGAAGTGCCTTTACCGGAGCGCGGCGGCCCTATGACGAATCCGCCGACATCATCGCCATCAATCCACAATTTCTTGCCGCCGATCAGCCTGCGCTGCATCAAGCGGATCTTGCCGGAGCGCTGATCGCGGCCGGGCGACAGAATTCCGGTAAGCCTGCCGCCGGCTCGACCGATGAAGACGCCGCCAACTTTCGTCAGGCCGGTTTTCGATACGTCGCTCATCGTCATGAAGCGAGAATCATTGCGCTTTCTCGGACGCATGAGAAACAAGCTGACCAGTGGCAAGAGAAACCCTAATGCTCCCGCGGCAACGGCGTATTGTACCCGGCCAAAATTCCTCGCTATCGTATCCGCCCAGGCCAGACGAACGACCGGCAAGGGATTGGCGTTCAACTGGTCGAACAGGACGTGGGAGCCAGTCCTGAACCAATCTGTCGCGGCATAGGCGACCGTGAAGGCCAGGGCGCCCAGGGCCATCGCCATGAGCACCATGAAAATTGCTGTTGCGATTTTCTGCATGGATAGACCCCGCTAGATCGTCTCCGCCTTGGTGAACTTGATCTCGCTGATGCCGCGCCGTCCGCCTTCGGTGCGGACCATCTGGACGACCACCGGAATGACCTCGCGCAGGTAGTCGAGGATTTCGCCTCGTGAGAGGCCCGAGCTGCCCTGCATGACCATCAGCGCCAGCCGCTCGTAGGCGGACCGGGCGGAATTGGCATGAACGGTCGTGAGCGAACCGGGATGGCCGGTGTTGATCGCCTGGAGGAATGCGAAGGTTTCAGCGCCGCGCAATTCCCCCAAAAGCAGACGGTCGGGTCGCATGCGAAGCGAGGCTTCGAGCAGCTGTTGGGCGGAGACTTTGGCAAGCCCCTGGTCGCCCTTCGGGGCTATCAAGATGACGTTGTTGGGAGCCGGCAGCCTCAGTTCGCGGGTGTCTTCGATCGTGATGATCCGCTCATGGGCCGGGATCTCCTTCAAGAGCGCATTCAAGAACGTCGTCTTGCCGGTCGACGTGCCGCCAGAAACGACGATCGAGACACGGTTGCGCACCGCATATTGCAGGAAGTCCATCGGCGAGGTGTCGTGCAACATCTCGACAAGTCGTTTTTCTTCGGTTGACAGCGCCAGGCCGCTGCCCATCGCAGTGTTCTCGAATGCGCCAAGATCCTTGTAGGCAGCAAGGCTCATATCCATGATGACCTGCTTGCGGATCGAGATCGCCCCGCCTTCGGGAGCCGCCGGCGGCAAGATGCATTGGATGCGCTCGCCTGAGGGTAAGGCGGCCGACAGGACCGGTTTTTCTTCGTTGATGACCTGATTTGTCGCCGAGGCGACGCCGGTCGAGATATGCCTAATCCAGCCGGGCGTGACTTCGCGCTTGACGACGTGCTCCATTTCCTTGGCGCCGAGGCGTTCGATGAACAATTCACCCGGCCTGTTGATTGCAATCTCGGAAACGGAATCTTCGTTCAAGTAGGACCATATTGGCTCCAGATGAGCCCGCAGGACCGGGGCTCTCGCCCAAGGGTCGGGGAGGGGATGGACGGCATTCATTTCACCGGGCTCCCATAGCCGGGATAAAAATGATCCTTTGGCGTCGCGTAGAGAGGCGTCGGATCGATCGCCGTCTTCGGCGGCCCTCCGGCCTTCAGGCGTGCAACTTCTTCCTGGACGGGATCGGCGTATAGGTCCGAGAAATCGAGATCTCGCCGCACCAGCACGACGACCGATGTGCCCTGGTCGACGTAGACTGTCGGGCCAATGTTCTGCGTGTCGCGAAACGCCTCTTGCGCGAGTTGCTGCAAGGCGGTCGATGACTTATCAAACGCGATGCTGCGGGCGTCGCGCTGCGAGCCATTGCCACCATAAGTTACGGTCGTGGTCTCACCTGTTACGGGATCGATTGTCGACACCTGGCGCTGTTGGCCATCTTGCCCGCTATCGCCAAGCGAGGACAGATATTCAGAGACTCCGCCAACGACGGAAAGCATGATGGCGTTGCCGTACCGTGCAACCCAGTGCGTATCGACACGGCCGCCCATGCCGCCGCGGCCGAGCGCGTCGGCACCAGGCGATTTGATGTCGACGGAAATGCCATCCGAGCGGATTACCCTGCTCCAGACGATGAAAACACGCTTTTGACCACGCGCAAGCCCCGAGCGGTATTCTCCGGTCAGGCGCGAGCCCTTCGGAATGAGGATCCGCCTGCCGTCGAGAGAGAAGACATCCTCACGCACAACAGCGCGCACCGCGCCGGGAAGGTCAGTGTTGATCGCGGTTTCCAAATAGCCGCGAATGATCGTGCCTTCAGGGATCAACGCATCGGTGCGTCGGAAGACCCTGGCTTTGACGATGCCGGAAGAACTTGCCTCAGACTGCGCCAGGAATGCCTTGTTGGGATCACTGTCGGCGCCGGGGACCGGAATGATCTGACCGTCGGGCGCGATCTCGACCTGCGCCGCCTGGGCGCCGGCATCCGTCGAGCCGGTTTGATCATTCGTCACCATCTGGTTCGAGCGCAGGCGTTCCCACACCGCTTTTTCGCGCTCGGCGGCCTCTGCGTTACGGCGAGCCTCTTCCTCTGCCGCGGCCTTGCGGCGGGCTTCTTCCGCCTCGGCCTTGCGGCGAGCCTCCTCTGCCGCCATTTGCGCCTCCAGCGCGCGCCGCTGCGCGTCAAGGTCGGCACCCTCCTGCACGGTCTGATCGACATTGGCAGCCTGTTGCGCGCCGCTCTGGTCGGCGGCCGGTGGCGGCACCACGATCTGCTCGATGGTGCCGTCGGCAGGTTGAGGCGGGTCGTTCAACGCCGGCGGGCGGAATTCGGGCGGATTGAAGTTTTCCTCGCCATCGCTGCTAACATCACGCGATACCGGCTCCCGGGGCCAGTTAAGCCATATCAGCGCGCCTACCAACACTACGCCGAGGCCGACCAGGGCGATCCTGGTGCCCACGCCCGCACCGCGGCGCGCGAGCGTCGGGCTGCCGTCCAGTTGGTTATAATCGATCTGGGTCATCACCGCCCTCCGCTGGATCCGAACAGGGTGGAACCGCCTGTCAGTTTCGTTGGACCGTAGACTTGCTCGACCGGATCGATGGCGTTGGGTCGCGCCCGGTTGTAGAGGCAGAGCGTCTTGCCATCGGCCCGCAAGGTGAATTGCTGCGCGACCTTGTCGATGACTGTGTATTTGCCCTGCGTGCGAACGTTGACCAGCGACTCATTGCGCTTGTCGTCGACAACGAAGATCGCCGGAATATCGTCCTTGAACTCCAGAAACACCTTGGTGCCGTCGTCGAATACGGTGCGCGGCTTCAAGCTGTCGTCACCCTTGTAGGCATAGTCGTAATTGAGATCGGCATAGTTCAGGTCCTTCAAATCCGGATCGGCGGCGCTCTCTTTGGCCTGTGAGAGCAGGCGCGCGTTGATATCCTCGTCCGGGTATTTGAACCGGACCTGGAACGATGCCCGGTCACGGCTATTGTCGGTTGCCTGCAGCAGCAAGGAATAGACGCGCCGGTTGGTGACCACGTTGACGTTGGTCCACGCATCGCGCTCCAGCGGCTTTACGAACAGAAATCGCGATCCGCGTTTGGGGATGATCGACCAGCCTTTCGTGTCGCCAGCCGACACGGTTTCGATGACTTCTGTCGGGCTGAGCTCGACCATCGTGGAAATGCCAAGGGCGGCGCGCACCGACGTCACGTCGTCGTTGTTGAAGGTGACATATCGGATCCGGCCGTCGCGTGCGGCCGCGCCGTGCATCGTGCCGAGCAGAAGGGTGGCCGACAGGGCGAGGCTCACGCGCCATCTCATTGCAGGCTCCCCGCGGCCGGCGCCGATTCCTGGTCGCGGCGGTAATCCGTAACCTGAAATCCCAACGGGTTGTCGAAACGCCATTCGTTCTTGAGCGGCGTTGAGGTGTAGCGGAATTTTATGACCGCCACCCAATTGTCGGCGGTGGACGAGTTGTCCCGCCGCGTCGTCGTGGCAAAGCGCACCGAGGCTGTATTGCGATTGAGCAGGGAAACTGACTTGATCTCGACCGAGACAGTGACATTGCGGCCAAAAATCTTGTCCAGCGAGTGCGGATTTGCAGGCGTGAAAAGCCATGTCAAATCCTTGGACGCGGCGTCGGTCGAATAGAGCTGTGCCAGGTCGTAATTCTGTTTCAGTTCTCGCGAATCGTAGGTTTCGCGGGCCCTGATGTAACGCACAAGATTGGCCGCCGTGACGGCCTCGTTCTGCGATAAATCTCCAGGCTTCAGCGCGCGCATGATCTCGAGGTAGCCCGTCGATTTGTCGACCTCGACAACGTACGGTTCGAACTGCCGGA
This sequence comes from Mesorhizobium sp. M0106, assembly GCF_040322715.1. NCBI lineage: Bacteria > Pseudomonadati > Pseudomonadota > Alphaproteobacteria > Hyphomicrobiales > Phyllobacteriaceae > Mesorhizobium > Mesorhizobium sp. M0106. The sequence goes on from NZ_JAMYUA010000062.1 coordinate 9,295, forward strand.
GTGGCAGGATCAGCACGAGCGCCAGCAGCGACAGCACCGCAACCAGTCCCGAAATGCCGCTGACGATCCAGGCCAATGTACGCGATCGACGCATTGACCTGTGCGTGTCGTCTTCCCAAGTCGCGCCCGCCCTGTAATAGCGCTTGTCGACGAGTTCGCTGCTGCGGTCAGCAGCTGCTTCTACTGGATTTGACAATTTACCATTGCCTCGTTTGCGCGACACATCCTGATCCAGGCCGCGATCGGTGATCGTTCTTGTGTTCTAGGCCAGAGGCCTGGAGTTATCGCGCGCACCTTGCTGGATGGCGGACCGGGTTGCGGCATCCGCCCTAGCTGCTCGCGAAGATCGAAAACTGTTTGCCGCGAGCTGCCGGGCCCCCCGAGCGGCGCGGCCGGCGGCCCATCGCGCGCCGGAATAGCGCACAGCGTTTCTGCCGAAGTTTCTATACGGGTTGTATGCGCCCACGGTGCTGAGATATCCGCCGCCATTCAGGATCGAAGCAATCGACGGTATCTGCATGAGAACGTAGATCCCGATGATCGTCACCAGCACCAAGGGCAGCACCAGCGACATTTTGCTGTCCATGGTCGCTCCGCCGGACGTGGCGGTGTTCAGCGCCGCGTTGACGAGCGAGAAGTAGAAGCCGAGAAAGCCGTAAATCAGGATTTGCTGGATCATCAGAAAGGTGGTCAGCGAAAGGAAGCCTTCGCTCATGCGCGAGGACCAGCGGTAAAGCCAAAGAATGATCCATATCGGCGCCAAGGCCAGCGTAATGAACAACATCACCTTGGCGGCGATGATCGCCGCAATGGCGAGTGCTGCGAAGATGATGGCAGACAGCAGGACGAGCAGCGACAAGAGCGCGCCAAAAATGTCATAGAAGGATCCGCTGTAGACCTGATTGGCTACGTCCTGCGCCCCTTGGTAGAGGTTGTCGATCAGCGCTGGAATTGCTGCCTGGTCGCTAAGCTGATTGCCGGTGGCCCGCGACACGGCGCCGACGATTACCTTACCGACCTCATCTGGAATGGTTTGAACAAGCTGGTATATCGTCGCGGAAAACGTGCCCCATCCGGTCAGCAGCAGATAGATGATGACGGCGCGGCCCAGGCGATAGGCCGCTTCGATTGGCGAAATCGACTCTCGCCCGCTCAGGATCGAATAGCCCCACCACGCGATATAGAGGGTCAGCATCAGGGTGGAGACGTTGCCCATCGCATTGCCCAACTGCATATAGACGGTGCGAACGAAGTCCTCGCCGATGTTGTCAATGCCACCAAGGATGCTTGCGGCGAGACCGTTCATGGATCCTCGTCAATGATGCTGGCGAACGGCGTTGAATTGACCGGCTTCAGCGCGCCGCATTCGTCGGCGTGGGTATACGACAAAGCCCCGCACGGCGCTTTCAGTTCGCGATTTGCGCATCCAAAAAGCCCTGCGCCGAGCCCAATCACAACGCATATGCGCAGGACTCGCCGCGACAAGCGCTCAGCCTCCGCTCTTGCCGAATTCCGCGAACGGATTGACGGTGCGCGGTGTCATCATCTTCTGCACCTGGCTCTGGCGAAGAAGATCTCCCTTCAGCTTCTCATTAAGGGCAGCGACCGCGCCGTTCTGGACGCCGATCAGTTCGTTGACGGCGCGCGCGTTTTCCAGCTGCATTCGTGTGTTCTGGTCCACCGAACCCTTGACGTCCTGCGACTGCCCGATCTGCCCGCTCGCTGACTGCAGAGACTGTTGGCGCTGGGTAACGCCCTGCGAAGCCTGCGAGGTCAATGCGCTTAGCAGCGAGGCCACATTGACGCTGCCGCCATAGGCGGTGTTGACGGCGCTGGTCTCCTTGCCGGCAATCTGCTGGAGCTGCTTCACCAGTTGTAGGCCATTGATGACCGCGCCGGCGATTTTCTGGATTTCGGGCGACAGGCCACCAAACGAAAGCGCACCGCCGTTCAGGATCGATCCGAACGACGGCGCCTGGGCAATCGACATGTTGCCGCCGAGGCCCATTTGTCCGATGCCAAGCGAACCGTCACGACTGCCGCTGAGAGCCTGCAGGATCTCCTCGCTCTTTTTCAGAATATCCTTGTTGGAGTCCATGATGGAGTTGGTGTTCTCCGCATTCTTGCGGGCGACATCGAGATTGGCGCCATCAATGACGGCAATCTGTGCGTGGGCCGTGCTTGCCCAAAGCGCCAGACTGGCGGCAATCGCGAATTTCTTCATGTCAGCCTCCTATTGCTGTAGCGAATCGATCACGCTGGCAGCGCCAGCAGGGTCAGTGGTGATGATCATCGAGCGGCTGTCGGCTGAGCTTGTTCCCGCGTTCTCAACCGCGCATGGTGGCCATCGGCCGCGATCGATCTTCAACCGTTCCAGTTCCGCGGGATCACAAGAGAACGGGTTTGGAGAGCCGCTCTTCGGCCGTTGCACCAGCTTGGACGACTGCGATGCCTGAACGTTCTGCAACGAGAGAAGTTGGGCCAGCAACGCCGTGAAATCCCCCGCCTGGGCGAGGTACTGGTTGGTGACATCGGCGTTGATCCCACGAGCCGACGAGTTCAGCTCCCAGGCGTCCTTGTATTCGGTCACCTGGCCAACGTTGCCCGCTAGCGCGTCGATTGCCGCATTGTTGGCGCCCATCTGCGATGAGCTTGCATCAAGGCCGCCAGCCGCCTTCCTGACCGTGCCTATGGCCGCGTCCTGGGCAAAGCCGCCTGCGCCGTCGGCCGTTACGATCGAGAAGGGTGGTGGCGCGGCGGCCGGAGCGTTGCCGCTCGACACATAGTCGTTGAAGTAGCTGTTCCAGCGGCCGACACCGCCGGCCCATTGGTTTTGCTCGCCTGCGTTCGATCCGTTGTAGAAGGAAGCGAGACAGCTGTAATTCGTCGCTCCGCATTGCTTCACGCCCATTCCGAGATATTTGACACCGCCTTCGACATTCTGCTCGTTCACGTCGCGGTCAAGTCCCATGGACTTGCCGGTGCCCTTGGTCAGCTGCATGACGCCTTTGACGCCGGTGTGGCTCCCGGCGCATGTGTCGAAGCGCGATTCCTGATAGGCAACGGAAAGCGCCAGGCCTTCGGGAACGCCGTATTTTTGCGCATAGTAGCGGATTAGCTTTACGTTGCCCGCGTCGCGCTGCAATGCGTCGGCCGGCGACCGGCGAAACATCTGTGAGCGGTATTTGTTCGAATAAGTGCAGACGACGCTTTTCTTCTTGTCGGTTTCGTCGTTCTTGGCTTCATCCGACTTCTTGCTGTGCTGCTCGTCCTCCTGCCGTTTGTCGAGGGTTTGCCCGTCGATCACCGCGATCTGAGCGATAGCCACGCTCATGCTTTCCGCCGTCGCGAGAGCCACGGCCAGACAAGCGCTGCTAAGCCGCTTCGTCATGCTCGTTCTCCCATCCGCAGAAGTATGGCAGCCACATTTCCGGCTCGTCGCCGAAGGTCTCCCGCAGCCGTGCGCATTCCTTGCTGTTGGCTTCGTTCGAGGACAAGACCTTGATAAGATCGGGCATCGCCGACAAATCGAGCTTGGCGACGATCGAGTCGCTGTCGTGCTTGACGAGGAAGGTGCGTGTTTCCTTCGCGGTTCGGCGCACGAACTCGAATTCCTTCGCTGTCAGCGAGAAGCGCTCCATGTAGGACTCCTTGCTCGCCTTCGGGTTGGGGAAGAAAATGTTGGTCTTCGTTTGCTCGATCAGCGACGACGAGATGGAGGAACTGACGACGTCTTCCGCCGTCTGCGTGCCAAAGCCGACCACGCCGTTGCGGCGACGAATGGTCTTCAGCGTCTCGTTGATGAAAGCGGCGAAAACCTCGTCGTCCAGCAGCTTCCAGCCTTCATCGAGGAAGAGCATGATCGGCGAGCCATCGATGACTTCCTCAAGGCGGTGGAAGATGTAGAGCAACGCCGCCGAGCGCAGCTTTCTGTCGCCCAGGATCCTGGTCATGTCGAAGCCGACGACGGGTTTCGAGAAATCGATGAGATCGACGGGATTGTTGAAAAGCCAGCCTTTGTCCTTCGGGTCGAGCCAGGGCTGTATCCGCGCCGCCAGATCGTTCATGCCAGGCATGAGGGAGCCGCGCAGCACTTCCGGCAGCAGGTCGAAGGTCCGCTGTTCACGCGGGACCTTGTAGATCATGTCGACGGCTGCATTGATGACGCGCATCTCCGCCACGTCCAGCGCGCCGCCTTCCGGCGTTAGAATGTAGATGAGCAGATCTTCCAGGAAAGAACGGTTTTCTGCGGTGTCCTCGAGCTGCAATGGCGCGAACCCGGTGGGCTGAGAAGGCTCCATCACCTCGTAGCGGCCGCCGAGCGCCCGAACAAAAATCTCAGCGCCGCGCACATAGTCGAAATAAACACATCGCGGCCTCGGCATGATGCGCATGGCCTGCGCCATCAGGAAGGACAGCACCACGGTCTTGCCCGAACCAGTCGGGCCGAACACCGTGAAGTGCCCGACATCGTGAACGTGGAAATTGAAGTAATAGGCCGTCTGGCTGGTCGTTTCGAGCAAAGCGATAGGGCGTTTCCAATGCAGCCGCTCACGTTGGCCGGACGGGAAATTGTGTCCTGAGAAAAGGCCGGCGAAGTTAAGCGACGAGATCAACGCACGTCGCGCGATGTAGCTGAAATTTCCCGGCAGCTGCGCCCAAAAGGCGAGTTCCGTGTTCAGTGTCTCGCGGACCGGCACGATCGACATGCGCGAAAGTTCGGCCGTAATGTCGGATAGCGCACGGTTGAGCCCAGTCATGTCCGATGCCAAGGCCATGACGCTCATGTGATGTTGTCCGAAGACGACTTCGCCACCGGCCAGCTTGTCGGCGCCGTCGTGGACGGACTCCTCGACCGTCGTGCCCGCCTCGTCCGATCCCTCAACCTGGTTCGCGATGGTGTTGATCCTGCGCATCGCCGTGACACGGTCTTCGATCGCAAAACTCTGCGTCAGGACAAACTCATGCGGCAGGCGCAAGAGACCGTCCAATGAGCCCGGCGCGGTGAACGGTGGGTATTCCTTGATCGACACCATGGCGCCGAGCTTGCCAGCGTCCGGTCCGCGAAGTTCCAGCGCGGACTTGCCGAAAAACAGCTGCCGCGTCGCCAGCACATCGCCAAGGCTCATGCGCGGCAAAGGCATTTCCACATCGACGCCGCCGGCGAGGATCTTCGCCAAAAATTCCGCCGGCTCGGAAAAGATGCTGTCGCGGCGCTTCACGACACCGAGAAGACGCGCACCATAAGCGGTAAAATCCTTGACGACGCCGTCGAGAACGTCATGCAGTTCGGCCATCGCCTCTTCGCGGGTTTCTTCGCCTGCGGTAGTGATGCGGAACGCGTTAAGTGCCTTGTCCACCCAGCCGACACGGCCGACCATCGGCCGGCGTATGACCGCCAGATACGCCTCGTTGACGAAAAGGTTTTTCGCCCCAAGCTCATCCATGTAGCGGGCGTCGAGCTCGGCCGCGAAAGGATTGTCAAAATCGCCTTCGATCTCCGGCGTCACGTGGCGGCGGATGATGGTAGTGTAGACCGCAAAGCGAGACGTCGAGAGATTGCGAAACGTGGTGTTGCGGTTGAACAGGCGGCTGTTCAACTCGGCCTGGTCCATCGTCTGGAAGGGCAGGCCACTGAGCTGGATGACGCCGACCAGAAAGCCGCTCTTCGTCACGATCAGGTTGTCATCGACATGGCGAAGGTAGGGGACGTGCATCGCCGCGGGCTTTTCACGCCGGCGCTCACGGCCAAATTTAAGATCAGCATCGAGGCTCATGGGGAATAGCTCCTCGCGCCCCAAAAAGTTAGGTTCGCCACCGCTCCGCGTTTGGAGATGCGCCGTTCGTAAATATGAAACATGTAGGGGTCGCGCTGGCACAAATATGCGCTGACCAGATGCACCACGCCGAACACGCCAAGGCCGAGCATGAAGCTGCTCGTGGCGATAAAGCCGACCACCGCCAGGATGCCGTTCAGCGCGAAAACCTCATAGCGCACGCCCCATTTCATCGGGGGGCGTGTCAGTGGCAAGCTGACCGGCTCGACATAGACCTCCTCGTCGTCCATGTCTCAGCTGCCCCCGGCGGTCGCGCGAACCGCATCCACAAGCTGGGCGGCGCCGAAGATCAGAGCGATGCCAATGATGATGGAAAAAGCCATCATCCACGCCAGGCGGCCCGTCATGGCGAGGAAGCCGAGAAAACAGACCGCGATGATGGCGAATGAGCGCGCTATGTTGCCCTGCAGAACTCCGACGAACCATTCCAGCACATTTTCCACTGGTGCCGCCGACTGGGCGTGTGCAGTGGCTGGCGCGAGAGCTATTCCGACCGCTGAGGCCAAGGCCAGTTTCAGGGCAAATTTGCCCGCTTTTCTGTATTCCACCCTTGGCTCCTTTCAGTTGCCGAAATCCATGACATGACCGTCCTGCCAAGCGTCCTCGCTTGCTGGCGGAGCGGCCGCGAGCGTTTCGGATTTGGCCAGGGCAGACTTCTTCACGACACCGCCGAACTTCCAGCGGTTCAGTATTTTCACGATGTATTCTGCAGTTTCCGGATTCACCGGAATGCCCTGCGCCTTGTAGACGCTGTTGGGCCCGGCGTTGTAAGCCGCCAGCATCAGCAGCGGATCCTGGAACTCGTCATAAAGTGACTTCAGATAACGGAGGCCAGCCCGGACATTTGCCTCTATGTCGCAACGGTCGCTCACGCCGAGATCGGCCGCCGTGCCTGGCATCAGCTGCATGATCCCTAGGGCTCCGGCCTTCGACGGACCCTGACTGGCGCCGAGATCGCTTTCGGCCCATGCAATTGCCTCGGCCAGATCGGCGTCGAACCCTTCCTCTTGCGCGATTGAACGCACAAGTTGGGAGACCTCAGCACGATTTCCGGTCGTACACGCCCCCGGCCTTTGCGCCCCGACCGCGGCAACGGCTTGCGCCGGTGTTGCAAAGGCAACGCGGTCTGATGCCAGGTCCTGGCCGTGCGCATTGAACGGCATCGTGGCGCCACACAGGGTGAGCAGGAGAGCGAATCGAGCGTTCATAGTGTCGCCAAAATTTAACACTTTACTATGGCTACACGCAGCCCTAGTAAAGTGTCAACACTGTATGTAATCGCAAGGACGGATTTCGATGAGACAGACGGCCCTTTGCATGGTTTTGCTGCTTCAGGGCACCGCGGCTTATGCTGCCGGCGCCGACGCCCCGAGTGCCTTTGCCCAGCCGTCGGAGCACTACCTGCTCCAGTTTGCCAAGCCGGGCGAGAAGGTGTTCGTCTATGAACGCTATGATGCAAAAGGCGCGCTCTTTCAGCGCGATGCGGCCGCCCTTATCTCGCCGGTTAAGGTGCCGTCGGCGACCGAGCGCGTCATCAACGGCGTGACGTATCGACTGCGCGGCCTCGCGGCCTGCCCAAAACCGAAGATTACCTACAAGACGCAGCAATGGGACTGCACGGAGGCCGCGCGGGACTATGAAGGGGCAATCTACAACGATCGTGCATCTGTCGTGCTTTGCAAAACACTTGTGCTGCAAAGCAGGAAGGGTGAACCCGATGCGGTGTCATGTTTCTCGCTCGTGGGTGCGGGCAATGCAAACGACCCGTACAACGTCGCCTACGACGATGACGAAATGGTTTTTTTCGACATGGCGGCAATCGGACGTAACAAGGACGGCAAGTCGCTGCGCCCCGATCTCGAGCATTCCGCCGACCTCGGTGGACAGTTCCAGGAATGAAGCAGGCGAGCTTCGCAGTGCTGGCCGCATTTGGTTTGTGCGCTTCGGCCCAGGCCCAGGAGGCATCCGAGTCTGCCGTGCCAACGCCCTTCGCGGTATCGAAATCGGCTCAACTGCTGACCGGAGATACCTGGCGTGACGGAGATCACCTTTTCCGCCTCTATGGCGTCCAGTCATGTCTTCGAGGCACGTCAGCTGAAGAGCCAAATGGTAACAAAATCGATTGCGGGAACACCTCGCTGGCGCACCTGGCTGCCCTGTTCGATAGCGCCGCGGTTACATGCCAGCCAATCGGCTATGCCCTCGACAAGGCGGTTTTTGTCGTGTGCGGTGCGCAGCTCAATGGCGAAACAATCGACGTTGGCACAGCGCTCATAGCGACCGGATACGCGTTTGCCGCAACGACAGCAAAGGGCAAAGCCGTCAATGAGAACTACCTCGTCGCGGAAATCAACGCTAAGATGAAACGTGCAGGTTTGTGGGGCACGACGTTTGAGCATCCTGTGCAACTGCTGCTGAGCCAAGTATCGAAGAGACAACAATGAAGCATGACGATGAAGCGCACAGATATTATTATCCCGTCGAAGGACGCGGTGACGGTGCTATTGGTGGAGCCGCTGCATTCATCGCGATCATATTGGTGCCGGCAGGACTCTATGCGGCCTGGAATACCGTGGTCTCATGGATTTCGACGATCTTTTCTTAGGGCTGCAGTTTCGTGAAGGAACCGAGCAACGCGCGCAAATCGTCGACATCAATCTCGCACCAGCCATGGGCCGTCAGCCGTTGGAAGTAGGCAGCCTTCATTTTCATTTCCGCGATAGTGGCTACTGGAGCAGTGGCAGCACGCCTTCGCACAGCGGCCTCCTCCGCCATGGCCGCGTCCAGTCTCTCACCCAGCACGATCGCGTCCGGCCCTTCGGCCCCCATCCATCGCTTGCCGATAAGTTCAAGCGTGGCGACGCTTTGACGATGTTCCGCAATCAGTTTCGCGACGCCTTCAGCCGCTGCCATCTTTCCATCGCTGCAGACCTGTTGAAGAGGCATCGTCATCGCCCTGGCGTTCTTCGGTTACATACTGGTACCTCTCGAAATGAGGAAAAAGGGGCGACACCATCCCTTTTTTGAAGCGACGAATTCTGCGAGATAGGGGCGGGGGGCGCCTGCGTAAAGGAACTGGCTTCCGATGTTTCGTGCCCTGGTGGTCGAAGACCAGACACTAATGCGTCTGGCACTGATGAACGAAGTGCAAGCGAGCTTCGAAAAATGCGTCGTCCTGGGTGCTGAGACGCTGACGATCGCCACTGCCGAGCTTCAAAACAATTATTTTGATCTGGTCGTCATCGATCCTGGCTTGCCTGGCTTTGATCCCACCTCACAGGGGGATCGCGTCGCAGTCGTTGACAAGATCATCGAGGCTTCACCCAGTGCAATTCATATTGTCATCACCGGTTCCGATAACCGTTGCGAGGCAGATGGCTTTCGGCAAATTGGCGCTGCCGCTTATCTCGGCAAGACCGGTCTTGCGCCCGGCGTGTTCAGCGACGTGCTGGACGATATTTCCACCAAGGGGTTCTCCTTGCGCCTTTCGCGGGTTGTCATGACCAAACCCGATTACCGATTTTCAGCCCTTACACCGCGCGAGCAGGAGGCCATCGACATGATGGCGCACCGTGCACCCGGCGTGAAACGCACGGAGATCTTTTCTCTCATGGCCGATCGCCTTGCCATTGAGCCCGGCTCGGCCGAGAAATACTACAAGCAGGCTCGCGCCAAGCTCATGCGGCAAGGCCATCGGCTCCCGCGGGGGCTGTGAGCCAATGGCGCCCATGATCGTCCATGGAATCAAGGTTCCTGTCGCACCACAGGATGTTTCGCCGGTTATCTGGCGAGCGCTTCAAAGCCAGAGCTATGAGGCTAAGGAGGCGAAGTGGATCTTCAGGGCGGTCAAGGCGCGCGATCGCGTACTGGAGCTAGGGTCGGGTATCGGCATCATCACCGCACTGATCGCGAAAATCCCCGGCGTTCAGGTATGGGCTTTTGAAGCAAATCCCGCAACGGCGGAGCTAGCGAAACGCGTGATAGCGGCGAACGATCTCGACAATGTCACATATTCCCAGGGTATCCTCACAGCCGGCCCGCCGCGGTCCTTCACCTTCTACGTTCGCCGCGACCTTTGGATGTCTTCCACGGACAAAGACCAAGGACCCTACGAGCGCGAACTTTCGATCGTCTCGGCCGACGTCGATCGTTTCATCACCGATCATCGAATAAACGCCCTCGTCATGGACATTGAAGGTGCTGAGAAAGAACTTCTGCAGGATGCCGAGCTGCCCGGGGTCGAGCGCATCTTTCTTGAGCTGCACGACCATCTCTATGGCCTTGACGGCATCCGAGACATCACGCTTGCACTGGCAGAAAAGGGATTTGCCTACGATCCGCGGGGCTCCCGAGGACCTTGCGTGCTCTTCGCCAAGAACGATGGACCCCGCGAATACGAGGATGTGGAAGATGTTGCGTAATGCTCTCGCCGTTATATTTGCCGTGGCCCTTCCGCTCGCCAGCGCCGCCGAGGAAATTCCGCTCGATCCCAACGAAGTGTCGGTTCAAGACGCCAGCGGCAAGACTGTCGCCGTTTTTTCAGTAAAGCAGCTGCGGGCAGACTTTCCACAACAGACCTATGACACGCGTACGCCTTGGACGAGCGACAACGAGAAAATCGAATATCGTGGGCCGCTGCTTGCAAATGTGCTTGCCAAGGCCGGAGTCACCGCCGTGCAGGAGGTCAAAGTTGTCGCCTATGACAACTTCGTTTCCGACATTCATATGGACGAAATCCGGTCTTATAATCCGATCCTGGCGATCGAACGTCGTTGCAACGAGAGTGACAAGGCCGGCTCGCATTGCCCGCCGGGCCAGGATTTCCGCCCGATCAGCATGGTAGAGAAAGGCCCCATCTTCATTGTTTGGCCCTTCGACCAATTGCCTGTTTCATATGTTCCCGCAAGAAACTCGATCTGGGTGTTTTTCCCAGTTATCCTGCGCGCCACGCAATGAAGTTCTTAAACGGCCGTTTGCTCACTGTTCTGCCGTATCTCGGTATGGCTGCAGCGCTTGGGCTGAGTGCGTGGACATTCATGCAATCGAACCGCTACCGTCAGGAGACGGATGCCATCCTCAATCAGACTTTCGAGATTCAGTGGCGCGCGGCACAGATTCGCGAGCGCCTTATACGAGTCTATGGCTATCTTCGCATTGCCGACGAGACGGGCAAGCTTGATGCGGACATCGATCGACAAATGGCGTTGGTGAACGTCAACGTCGCGCAGTTGGAAAACCTGCCCTATCTGAACCGCTTTTTTCCCGACCACGATGCCGAACTCCTGGGCCGAATTGGCCTAACCCTCGAACAGAAAATTGCCCCTCTTGTGTCAGCGCGTACAAACTACACCCAAGCCATTGCCGACATGGCCAAGCTGGAACAGTCAATTTACGAGATTTCCAGCTCTACCGTTGATCACAGTGCCACCTTGCAGCAGACCGCCAGCATCGACATTGCGGCCTCGCGCAACTGGTTCACCTTTGCCATCGCACTTGGCCTGGGTGCCACCTTTTATCTCGTTATCCATCAGCGCTATGCTTTGGCCAATCGCCGTGACCAGCATATGCGCTCGTTCGCTTCGCTCTTTGCGCATATGACCCGATCGCGGGTTACAGCCTTGAGGCTGTTCCTTGAGCACGCACAACCAGACAAGCAACCGAGCGGCGAAATGCTTGAGGCTGCGCGCAGTGCTGCTACTGAACTGGAATCGATCACCAACAGTGTCCTTCAGATCGCCTATGCGCCACAGGATTCCAGCACCGTGGCGCTCGGCCCACTCCTCGAGGATCTCGCGCACGATCGCAGCAGTTTGGTGCAAGTTTTGGTCGATCCTAAAGCACGTCTGCAACCTGTTCCGGCGACGCCGTTACGGTTGGTCGTTAATGAGCTGATAGAAAACGCTCTTGCCGCTCTATCCGGCACCAGAGACGCCCCAATTCTCATCTCCGCGACAGTCAAGCGACGTCCCTTCCTCCTGCGCAATTACCTCGTACTAGATGTGGCGGACAACGGCGCAGGCATGTCGCCTGCAATCGTTGTGAAGGCAACTACACCTTTCTTTTCAACGCGAGCTGGAAATCATACTGGCCTTGGACTGACCGCATGTTCCCAGATGGTCTCGACGCTGAAAGGAAGGCTCATCATCAACAGCGCTCCCGGTGCCGGCACAACCGTAGAGATCAGGATTCCGGTGCATTCGACTGCCGCCACGTCATGGCAGTCGTTCCTCAGGCGCGGGCGAAAAAAGGTACACACGTGGCGCGCCTAATTGTCAGCTCTGCTCCATTTTCACCTGAATTGCACCGGTATGCGCTATTACGGCGAAAACCTGCCAGGCATTCTGTCTAGCGCAGCTTAGACGGATGATGACGCTGGAAGTTCACGGCACTCTGAAATGAGAACCTACGCCTCCGGGTGCGTCAGAAACAGGTGGATCAGCTGACGGCGGGACCTTATCGGAAAAGAGGAAGGTCGCTGGATCAAGTTTCAACGCCTTGGCGATCGCGGCAATCGTGTCGACGCTGATATTGCCGCTTGCGCGTTCCAATTTCATGAATGTCGCCTCCGCCACGCCGATGAGCTCGGCCATCTCATAGCGGAGCAAAGTGCGTCGTTTTCGCTCAATGTCGATGATGTGCGCCAGACGCTTGCGGATCGCATTTTCGTCCAACTGATGCGCCCATTGGGTAAGTTTTTTTCCGCCCGCGAGCAGGTCTGCAACTGACACATGCAAGCCGCTTGCCATGATTTGCAACGTGGTCAGGGTGACATTGTTTTTCTGTCGCACGGTCTGGATGTAGGTTCGATACGCCAGTTTTTCGCCCTCGGCGGTCCGAAACAGCTCGGCCATGTGCATGTGGGATAGGCCACGTCTGGCTCTCTCCCGCTCGAGCGCCAGAGCAATGTTGGCGCGCAACGGGTTATTGACCAGGCCCGCGTCGTCTCGTTTCATAAATCGATGTAGTCGCACAACCTGCCTTCTCGATCTGTCCTTTTTCGCGCGGATGATCCATAGTAAAGTATCAGAAACCGCAGCGAGGAAAAGGCTATGATCGTACTGAAATATCTCTTGGTGGGTGCCGCCGCCGTCGCGGGCGCCGCGGCTCTTCCATCCCAATCACAGGCATCGGAATGGGGCTGTCAGGTCCTCCTCTGCCTGTCCGGTGACTGGCAGGGCACTCCTTCTTGCCACCCGCCAACCTACAAGTTGATTGCGGCGATGAAAGCGCCGGGTTTTAACTGGCCGACCTGTCCACAAGCCAACTCCAGCGCCGCGAGATTCGAGAAGTATGAGGATTGTCCAGCTGGCTGGCAAGCAGCTGGCAGCTACGACTCCGATTGGCCAGGAATGATGCAAGAACGGAACATCTGTCGTATCAGCTCCGACAGGCTCACGCTGCCCGTCACTTTCACGAATAGTCGTCTCGGCCAAGACCATGACAACGGATCTCGACAGGCCCAGATCGAAATCAACGGTAGGTTGGTGACGGCAAAAATCCAGATCACGGGCAACGATAGAGGGCATTCCCTTGGTAATGGCCCCACCTACTACACCATCTCTCGGCCGGTGCGCGGAAAGCCCTGGTTCATCGAGTATGACGACGCGAACGGCATGCGCCAGAAAAGCTGGTTCAATCTCAACATGCCATAAGCCAGGCGATCACGCAGGATGAGTCGCCATGAGGATCACAAGGCGTGTCTGTCCGGTTCATTCACCCCGACGCCAGCGATAGCTTCGAGACAGCAATACGGTACTGGATCAGGGAAGGGTAATAAGTGTTGAAGGCGCTGCTCCTGTCGACTGCGATAATGGGCCCATGGGCAGGCTTGGCGGTGGCTAGCCAGAGCGAGAAGCCGCGATCGAGCGCGGACAATCCGATGTGGCCCGCTTCACTGAAATGGGACTGCAAGACCGCCGCCAAAATCGTGTGTGAGCGTGACGGCAGTTGCACAGTGGCCGAGGACCATACTAGGTTTGTGCTGAACTATGGCAGCAACGAAGCTGAGTTCCCGGCCAGCAATGTCAGGATCAAACGGCACTATCAACAGACCGTGCAGGCAAGCCCTTTGCAGCAGGAAGTTAAAGTCGAACTGGCTGACAATCGCGTTCTTTGGCTGACGGCCGTGGATGCCAGCCGCACTTATTCGGAAGCCTGGGTCGGCGCAATGAGCGAGTTGAAGGGCGGCGCGGTACTCATGGAATCCGAGGGCGTCTATTGTATGCCGCACAAGTGAGTGAGCCGAGAGGGAAGGCGAGCGAAAACCGATATGTTCTGACCTCGGGCGCCAGCCACCGGCGTTTCAGAAAAGTCCGGCATAACCGTCTTCCCGGTCTAGTTTCATCAGACGATCAGCCGTCGACTCCTGCGCAGCGGCGTCCTGACCCATCACGGCCAGCGCAGCGAACAGCCCAACAGATTTCCTCATCCAAGTCCCCTCACGCCAAGGACCAAGAACGTTTTGCCTTGCCTGACGAGAGCTGGGTGAGGATGGTCAGGAGGTCTTGCATGACTAACCTGTCAACAATGAAACGAACGTTCCATGGCACGGTGCTCGAGCGCATCGTGGTGGTGGGGCTGGGCGGCCTGCCCCTGACCGCAACGATCGACAATCTGCCGGAAGCGTATCCGGGCGGACAAGTCGCGCGAGGCGGGCGCCTGGGCCTGCTCGGCAATCGCGACATCATGGATACGCCGTTCAACCTAGGCAGCTACACGGCGCAAACGATCGAGGATCAGGGCGCACGCAGGGTGGACGACGTGATGATCAATGATCCTTGGTACGGAGCACCCATTCAACCGGCGGGATATTGGATTCCTTCTACATTCGCGGCTTTCCGATCAATGAAGGAAATTTTGGCGAGGTCGCGTTCGATGGTGTGTTCGGGGTCGCGCCGACCTATCGCTTGTTCACCGATTATATCGAGCGATCGAGGTTCTCAAAGGACCGGTGGCGCTCCTTTATGGCATCGCGCCGAACAGCAGTCTCGGGGGGTACGACCAATATCATCCCCAGCGCGCGGGCCGAGGTCGATCTGACACGGTCGAGCCCCCAGGGCGGCGGGCATCTCGATGTGAGCGGGTGTTTCGGCGCCGAGCGGCAGTTCGGGGCCCGATTCAACGGCAGCTATCACGGCGGCGACGCCGATCAACGACCAAAAGCGCGACGTGCCGGTGGTGACAATCTGCGGCGCGGGCCGCACCGGGCAACGGAGCGCCGATCGCCACGATCAAGCCTGGCCGGTCTGCCCTCGCGGTTTGCCGCCAATCGGATGTTATAGCTAATGCTAATGACGCGTCAGCACGCCGATTTTCTCACCGGTCCGGGAAAATCGGAAGATAATTCCTTATCTCTATAGATTTCGTCGAATATCGTCCGATCCCGACTTGGTAAGCGGCCATCCCCTTGGTGGAACAGGAGATCGACGAAGTGGCAAGAATTTCGGTTCTCGGCATATCGGGCGGCGTAAGCACACCATCGCGCACTACCGCGGTGGTCAACGCGCTGGTCAAGGCAGTCGCCTTGCGCGTCCCGGCAGACACCGGCCTGATCGAAATCACCGAGGCGGCGCCTTCGATTTTCGCCGGGCTGTCTCGTGGCGCGCTCGGCGCGTCTGGCGAAGCGATCATCCAGCGTGTCGAGAAGGCCGACCTGCTCGTGGTCGGAACGCCTGTCTATCGGGCTTCCTACTCCGGGGCCCTCAACTATCGTGCGCTGGCTGGCAAGACCGTGCTTCTCGCGGCAACAGGCGGAAGTCCATACCATGGCCTGGTTCTCGAACATCAGCTCCGGCCATTGTTCGGTTTTTTCGGGGCCGTCACCGTCCCGACCGGCGTCTACGGCGCGCCCGACGATTTCGTCGATGCCAAGATCGTCGGCGCAGCGATTATCGAGCGCATCTCACGGGCCGCTACCGAAGCGGTCTCCTTGCTTAATTCCAGTGATGCAAACACTGCCGTCGCCACGCGCGTCGGTTGAAGCCAATCAAAAGGGGAAACGAACGAAATGA